>SCUU01000184.1 GCA_004297065.1 Gallionellaceae bacterium | reverse complement strand
CCATAATCCGTAAATAAGGAGCAGAAAAACTCGGCTCTCGCTGCAAAGCGTGCCCTGCTCCGCATGAGGCAGCCGATGATTAGCTTATCTGAGAACCCAACAATCCGGGAGCCTACTCGTCGGTAGCCTCCAAGTCCCTTTTTCCCTTGCCCCGACGCACACCTCTCCCTTAGCCTCTATCTCGGCCTCTCCTTCAGAATGCCGTGGGCGGGTACGATTCTCTCAGGCACTGGAGAAAAGTAGCAGCCGACCGCGGGCCTCCCGATAAGAGATGAGACACCGATACCTCTCGGTCAGTTTAAGAAGCATCGAGCGAGCGTGGGAAACCACTTTCCCCGCCACTCCGATCAGATGAAACCGTAATGCCTTCATCCGCGCAGGCCAAAATGACGGCGGCAGGGCCTTCCTCTTCATCACCGAGATCACGTTGTAACACAGACAATTCAGCCGCCACCAGGCCGCATTGGCAAAAAACCTCCCGCACGGCATCACCCCACCAGCCAGATCGTTCTTTAACACATCGTGCACTTTCTCCACTGTCCCACACCGCTCCCGCTGCCACCTCAGCAACTCCTCCCCATCCCACTCCCACAAATTGGTCACTACTGCGTAGTAATGATAAGCATTCCCATCCGAAAATAACTCCCCTTGCGCGGGCCTCACCCGAATGGCCAAATACCGATCCGGCTTCATCTCCTTCTTCACAGATGGCGCCGAGGGAATAAACTCCACCTCCGCCCATTCCTTCCTCCCTTCAATCAGCCCCTTATCCGTAATCTTCCTAAGCGGCTTCCACGCCCCCTCTGAAAGAGAAACAATCTTGCCCCGAAGCTCCTCGCTCATGTCGGCGCTGATAGCAAAGTAGACCGCAATCTTTCTCCCCCAACACTGAACCCCCTCTCGCATCGTGTCCAGTAGCTTATGCTGGTAGGCCGCACTGTCAGAGCGAAAGTAGATCACCTCAACGCTCTGTGGCAAACAGCAGGCCGCACGTAAAAACGATGACAAAGGGTCCATCCCTGCCGGCACGTTCCCATCCCGAAACTCATCCGACAAGATTAAGTCTTCCTCCACCCAGTAGTTGATCACAGGCTGATACCCCCTCTCCCCTAAATAAGTAACCTTACTCTCCTCCTTGTGGCTCTCCACCACCGTAGCATCCTGGTCAATCGTGGCCGCCTTCGGCTCCTCCCCTCGGCTGGCCTTTAAGATCAACTCCCGCTGGACCTCCCCTAACCCCTTTAGAGACTCAGTCTCTTCAGGAATAAAGGCCCCTTCCAAAGGCCTGCCCTCTAACTGTCCTTCATGATGAAAGGCGTAAAGAAAAAACCGCACCGCTTCCGCTGAAGGCATCTCTCCCAAAAGAAGCTTTAACCCAGCATCAGATCGGAGCTGCTCGATATCTTCCAGACAATCTCCCCCAGCCGCTATCAACGCAATCACACTCTCCACATACTTGGACTCCGTATAGCCACTGTCGCGTCGCTTGATCCGAACATGTCTCTTAACCGAACCGGGCAACCCTAAAGCCTCCATGGTCTCCACCACCAACGGCAGCCCTCCAAACGAAGTCAGTGCCTCGCCCGAGTCGTCCTCAATCAGCTTAAAAGGAAGCAGCCCCTCTTGACTTGCCATCATTTCACCTCCTGGGTGAATCAAGATGGCGCATCTTACCACAGAAAACTCCAAGCAGGCTGCTGAAAATCAGCAGCGCAGAAAAAAATTACCTACGGATTACGACCAGGCCTTCCTTAGTTGCTGATCAGTTGACAGCGTGCTATAGATGTCATATCTGACAATCGGACTACTGAATTGCCATCGATGAAGGCAAAAAAGCGACCATTAAAAACACTGTCCGTACGGGCAAAACAGCAAGCCAAGTATATAAGGACCGTTATCGAACCCACCCGGAGACTGGCCGAACTCCTCAAATTTCCTTCCACGGGGAACGCCTGAAGCTATCCGTTTAACCATTTCCTCGTTGCTGATTCCTATTGCCCTAATTCGCTCTACCAATTCTCGCCGCAACGACTCGACAACCTCTTTGGAGTGAACCCCATCAAGACTCAGTGCTAACTCAACGAGTTTCTGGTTACTCAGACTCTTGACGTCCACTTTCCAACTTGGCTCTTTAGCCATTCACTACCCCACATGGACCTCTTTCGCTTCCGTTCCCGCCCCCTCCACCATCGCCTGCGTTATACCTGCCACGATCTTTCTTCTCTGCTCGACCGTCCACCCTTCAAACATATAAACATGAACCACTGGCATTGTTTCCTCCTCGCTCTCCGAAAGTTGGCCTTATCCCAGCTTCAAAACAAATCAGTATTGTGTCCCCGGAATCCTCGGAATCATGTGATTTCAACCCAAACCGTCTAGAATCTCAAGAAACAGGTCGTTGAGACCAAGTCTGAATGCAAGAAAACCAACAGCGAGCTCTGTAGACTTTATTGTTTCTTCGACTAACTTTGCATACACCAATTTTTTCTCTACACTGCCTACGCCATTTACGTTAAATCTAAGGTTTTCTCGTCGGCCACCATAGATCTCCATAATG
>SCUU01000010.1 GCA_004297065.1 Gallionellaceae bacterium | reverse complement strand
CACGCACAAGCAATCTGGCAAGATCACGGCACCCGAGATGCACGATATTCCGCCGCGTATTCAGGCGCAGATCGAGACAGCCTATGCGTGGTATTACCAGATGTATTATCCGCAGGTGAAGTAGGCGCTTATTGAGGCGGCTTTGACGCGACCCGAAGGTTGGTCAAAGCCGTTAGATCGCAGGCAGATTAGCCGATAGGCCAGCAAAAGACGCTGGCCAAGTCGCTGGTTAGCTTTGCATAGCCATTCGACTAGGCCAGCAAAAAGCGCTGGCAAGTCGCTGGTTATGTGGGAGCGGTCTCCCGACCGCGATTCGATGAATACCTCCCGAGCTGTCGCGACCGGGAGGTCGCTCCCACGAATACCTCCCAAGCTGTCGCGACCGGGAGGTCGCTCCCACCGGTGCCGGGACAAAAGTTACCCGTACAAAGGCATCGCGGCCTATCCGCGAGAGTCGGTCAGCGCAAGCCTCTTCTTACTCTCCCACATCAGTTTGAATCGCACCCGTGGAGCGGTTGCATCAGTACTTGCTGTCCAGAAAAACGTAAATTCCGGCATGTTGGCGGGCGCCCCTTTTGGCGCGTGGCGGCATCAATCGTTGCGCATGGCCCCCGCCACCACTTCGCGCGTCAGGTGCGGGGCGAACAGCCCGATGAAGTCGTAGGTATAGCCGCGCAGATATTCGTTTTTGCGGACGGCGAGATGCGTGGTGGTGGGTTTGAACAGGTGCGCCGCTTCTAGTTTGCGCAGGTGGCGGTCGCGTTCGGGGATGAAGGCGAGTTCGGCGAGGATGCCGATGCCCAGCCCCAGCTCCACATAGGTCTTGATTACGTCGGCGTCGATGGCGGTGAGCGTGATGTTCGGCTCGATGTTGGCGGCGGCGAACGCTTCGTCGATCTTGCTGCGTCCGCTGAAGGCGTGGTCGTAAGTGATGATGGGATATTCGGCCAGCTTGGCGAGGGTCAGCTTTTTTATTTCCAGCAGCGGATGCCTGGGCGGCACGACCACGCAATGGTGCCATTCGTAACAAGGCAGCGAAACCAGCCCGTCAAACAGCATGATGCTTTCCGAGGCGATGGCCACATCGGCCTCGCGGTTGAGCACTTGCTCCGCGATCTGCGTGGGGTTGCCCTGATGCAGGCCGAGCTTTACCTTGGGATAGCGCTTGATGAACTGTTTTACCACTTGCGGTAACACATAACGCGCCTGCGTGTGGGTAGTGGCGAGGATGAGATGCCCGCTGTCCTGCCCCCGGTATTCCTGTCCGACCTGCTTCAGGTTGTCCGATTCGTGCAGGATGCGCTGGGCGATATCGAGTATGGTCTTGCCCGGCCCGGTCAGCGCGACGATGCGCTTGCCGTTGCGCACGAAAATTTCGATGCCCAGCTCTTCTTCCAGCAACTTGATCTGTTTGCTGATGCCGGGCTGCGAGGTGTAGAGGGCGGCGGCGGCTTCCGAGATGTTCAGTCCACGGCGCACGACTTCGTTCAGGTAGCGTAATTGCTGCAAGTTCATGGGGCTCTTATATGCCGGATGGTTATAAAAATCTAACAAAAAAGTATTTAATAGTATATCCGCGTTCAACTAGAATGCGCGCCTGAATTCGAGGGCGGGCATATATGGATTGGTTGTATACAGTGTCGGGCTTCGCCGTGGGCTTGATCGTCGGGGTGACCGGCGTGGGCGGCGGTTCGCTGATGACGCCGTTGCTGGTGCTATTCTTCGGGGTGTCCCCCGCGACGGCCGTGGGAACCGATCTGCTGTATGCCTCGCTGACCAAATCTGTCGGCGGCTGGGTGCATGGCCGCAACGGTACGGTGGACTGGAGAGTGGTGGGGTTGCTGAGTCTGGGCAGCTTCCCGGCTGCGCTGGGAACCATCGCGTTGCTGAAGTTTCTGGCGCTGGACGAGAAGACGCTGCGCGGTCTGGTGACCAGCGTATTGAGCGTGGCGCTGCTGGCAACCGCCACCGCCTTGCTGTTGAAAGATCGGATCAAGAAGCTGGCACGGCGCGAGGATGGTTCGGTGTATGAATTGCACCATCGCTATCTGCCCGCTGCCACGATTGCGACGGGCGTGGTGGTCGGCGCGCTGGTGACCATTTCCTCCATCGGTGCGGGTGTGCTGGGTACGGTGGCGCTGCTGTTCCTGTATCCGCGCATGGCATCGGTGAAAGTGGTGGGGACGGATATAGTGCATGCGGTGCCGCTCACCGCAGTGGCCGGCATGGGCCACATGGCTTTGGGCACGGTGAACTTCGTATTGCTGGGGAGTCTGTTGCTGGGTTCCTTGCCCGGTATTTACATCGGCAGCCACCTGAGTGCGAAAGTGCCGGAAAAAATATTGCGCCCGCTGTTGGCGACGATGTTGCTGGTGATCGGTTTGAAGATGGTGTTTTATAAATGAGGTGAATTATGAGTGCAAATAATCCAAACAAACCGAAACAGGTAAGCTGGTTCAACGGCTGCGGCGGGCGCATCGGCGTGGTGATCGGTCAGGCCGGAGACCATGCCTATATCGGTGCAGCACTGCGCCATGACGAAGATGCGGACGTCGAGCACATTCTCGCTTACGGTGCGAAATTCCCGCTGGACGCGGCGCTGCTGTTGCCGGTTTCCAAAAGCTATCCTTCAGGGGAATGACCATGTATCGCTACGATCAATTCGATCACCGGATCACGGCGGAGCGCGTCGCGCAGTTCCGCGACCAGGTGCGCCGCCGCTTGTCGGGCGAGCTGAAAGAAGACGAGTTCCGCGTGTTGCGTTTGCAGAACGGTCTGTACATGCAGATACACGCTTACATGATGCGCATCGCCGTGCCCTACGGCATGGTCAGTTCGGATCAGATGCGCATGTTTGCGCACATCGCGCGTAAATATGATCGTGGCTATGGTCATTTCACCACGCGCCAGAACATCCAGTTCAACTGGCTCAAGTTGCAGGATGCGCCGGATATTCTGGCTGACTTGGCCAGTGTGGAAATGCACGCCAACCAAACCTCCGGCAACTGCATCCGCAATATCACCAGCGATGAATTCGCCGGGGTGGCGCAGGATGAGATCATCGATCCGCGCCCCTATGCCGAGATATTGCGCCAGTGGAGCACCTTTCATCCCGAGTTCGCCTTCCTGCCGCGCAAGTTCAAATTCTCCATCACGGGCGCGACCACGGATCGCGCGGCCATCGCCGTCAACGATGTGGGGCTACAAGCGGTGAAGAACGCGCAGGGCGAGGTCGGTTTCCGCGTGTTGGTCGGCGGCGGCTTGGGGCGCACGCCTTACGTCGGCACCGAGATCGCGGCCTTCATTCCGTGGCAGCACATCATCACTTATGCCGAATCCATCGTGCGCGTTTACAACGAATATGGCCGCCGCGATAATTTGTACAAAGCGCGCATCAAGATTCTGGTGAACGCCATCGGCATCGACGAGTTTCGCCGCCAGGTGGAAGAAGATTGGAAGTTCACCAAGGATGGTCCGTGCACCGTCACGCAGGCGGAGCTGGATCGCGTCGCGGCCTGCTTCGTCGCGCCCGCCTATGAAATGCCGGTTGACATTACCTTGCCGACGGAAAACAAGGCGTTTTCCAACTGGGTGAAGCGCAACGTCAAGCCGCACAAGGTGGCCGGCTATGCCGTGGCGGTGTTGTCGCTGAAAAATTCGGGCATCGCGCCGGGCGACGCGACGGCCGCGCAGATGGAAGCTGCCGCCGGGCTGGCAGACCAATTCAGTTTTGGCGAGTTGCGCATCACCCACATGCAGAATCTGGTGCTGGCCGATGTGAAACAGTCCGATCTGTTTGCCTTGTGGCAAGCCGCCCAGTCTGCCGGATTGGCAACGCCCAACATCGGGCTGCTGACCGACATCATCTGCTGCCCCGGCGGGGATTTCTGCACCTTGGCGAATGCGCGCTCCATCACGCTGGCGAAGGCCGTGGACGAGCGTTTCGACGATCTGGATTATTTGCATGACATCGGCGACATCGATCTGAATATCTCCGGTTGCGTGAACGCCTGCGGCCACCACCATGTCGGCCACATCGGCATCTTGGGTGTGGATAAATCCGGCGAGGAGTGGTACCAGGTCACCATCGGCGGCAACAAGGGCAGCCCCGCGAATATCGGCAAAGTGATCGGTCGCTCGTTTTCGTTTGCGCAGATACCGGAAGTCATCTCGCGCTTGTTGCAGGTGTATGTGCGCGAACGGCATGACGGCGAGCGTTTCATCGATACGCTACGCCGCATCGGCCACGATCCGTTCAAGGAATTCGTGTATGCCACACCGGTGCCGGAAAATGAAAGGCTGCTGCTCCCCGACTACGAACTTCTCAAAGTGGGAACGCCCTATGACACACCTTATTATTCGCCGAGGTTCTGATGAAAATTATCAAAAACAAAACCGTGGCCGAGGATAGCTGGAGCGTGTTGCGCTTGAACGAAGGCGATACGGTGGAGGGCGTGGACGTGCCGTCCGGACAGATCATCGTGCCGCTCAAAGTGTGGCTGGCACAACGCGCCGCGCTGCAACAACGCGCGGACATCGGCGTATGGTTCGCGAGCGACGAACGCGCGGAAGCGCTGCGGGACGATGTGGCGAAGTTTTCCGTGATTGCGGTGGATTTCCCCAAGTTCGCGGACGGGCGCGGCTATTCCATCGCCTATCACCTGCGCAATCGTCTGAATTATCGCGCCGAGTTGCGCGCCATCGGCGATGTGTTGCGCGACCAGTTGTTCTATATGCAGCGTATGGGTTTCGATGCGTTCGCGGTCAGGGCGGATAAAGACATTCAGGATGCGCTGCAAGGTTTGAACGATTTTTCGCTCAGCTATCAGGCATCGGCTGACAATGCGCAGCCGCTGTATCTGCGCGTGGAAAGAGGGGGGGCACGATGAGCGCATTGCAGCAAAAAATCGAGCAAGCCGCAGCCGTGCTGCGACAAGCCGCGCGCGAGTTTGCGCCGGTTACGTTCGCCAACAGCCTGGGGGCGGAAGACATGGTGCTGACCGACCTTATCGCCAAACACCAGCCGGATATAGCGATGTTCAGTCTGGATACCGGGCGCTTGCCGCAGGAGACCTACGACCTGATGCAAGCCGTGCGTGTGCGTTACCGCGTGCCGTTGCAGGTGTACTTCCCCGATGCGGCACAGGTGGAGGCACTGGTGGCGCGCATCGGCGTGAACGGTTTCTACGATAGTGTGGACAACCGCAAAGCCTGCTGTCATGTGCGCAAGGTGGAGCCGTTGCAACGCGCGCTGGCGGGGAAAAAGGCGTGGATCACCGGCATGCGCCGCGAACAGGCCGTGACGCGCGGCAGCCTGGAAGTGTCGGCCTTCGACGCCGATCACGGCTTACAGAAGTTCAATCCGCTGCTGGACTGGACGAATGCCGAGGTGTGGGAATACATCAAAGCCAACGACGTTCCGTATAATGCGCTGCACGACCGGTTCTACCCCAGTATCGGCTGTGCGCCTTGTACCAGAGCGATTACACCCGGCGAGGATATTCGGGCGGGGCGGTGGTGGTGGGAAGACCCGCAGAATAAGGAATGCGGCTTGCATGTGGGTAAGAGCATGCCGTTAAAAAGAGTTTAAAAACGAAAACCAATTAGCCACAGAGAACACTAGAGATCACAGAGAAAAACAAGAATACCAAGGAATCGCAGATTAAGTTCCCTCTCCCACCGGGAGAGGGTTAGGGTGAGGGAGCGCTCGTTACATTCCCACCCTCACCCCAGCCCTCTCCCGGTGGGAGAGGGGGCAAAGCGGACTCGGCATTCCCCTAAGCAAATTTCTCTGTGATGTCTGCGGCAAAAAAAGAAAGATTTTATAAATGAGCAAGCACACCTTCACCCATTTGGACGCCCTCGAAAGCGAATCCATCCACATCATGCGCGAGGTCGCGGCGGAGTGCAAAAATCCGGCGCTGTTGTTTTCCGGCGGCAAGGATTCCATCGTGATGTTGCGCCTGGCCGAGAAGGCATTCCGCCCGGCGAAGTTTCCGTTTCCGCTGGTACATATCGACACCGAGCACAACTTCCCCGAAGTCATCGCGTGCCGCGACAAGCTGGCAAAAGATTTGGGCGAGCGTCTCATCGTGCGTTCGTTGGAAGACTCGATCAAGCGCGGCACCATCGTCATCAAGGACGAGAGCAAGCCGCGCAACCCGTTCCAGTCGGTGACGCTGCTGGAAACCATCGCCGAATTCGGCTTCGATGCCTGCATGGGTGGCGCACGTCGCGACGAGGAAAAGGCGCGCGCCAAGGAGCGCATCTTTTCTTTCCGCGACGAGTTCGGCCAGTGGGACCCGAAGAACCAGCGCCCGGAACTGTGGGATACCTACAACACGCGCGTGCATGCCGGCGAGAACATCCGCGTGTTTCCGATCAGCAACTGGACCGAAATGGACATCTGGGAATACATCGGGCGCGAGAAGCTGCACATCCCGGAAATTTATTTTGCGCATGAGCGTGAAGTGATCCGGCGCGGCGGCAACGTGATCCCGGTGTCGTATCTGGTGCAGCCCAAGCCGGGCGAAAAAGTGGAAGTGGCCACCGTGCGCTTTCGCACCGTGGGCGACATGACCTGCACCGCGCCCGTGGAATCCACCGCGCGCACGGTGGACGAAATCATCGAAGAGACCGCAACGACACGCATCACCGAACGCGGCGCGACGCGCATGGACGACCAGACTTCGGAAGCGTCGATGGAATTGCGCAAGAAGGAAGGCTACTTCTGATCGAGTGTTCCCTCACCCTCAATCCTTCTCCCGGAGGGGGAGGGAGGTTAAGCCCTTCGCCCTCCGGGAGAAGGGTTGGGATGAGGGAACGCAGTACAAGTTGAAGCAAAACTAACAAGGCACAACATTATGAGCAACACGACACAACTGTTACGTTTCATCACCGCCGGTAGCGTGGACGACGGCAAGAGCACTCTGATCGGTCGCTTGCTGCACGACTCGAAATCCATTTTCGAGGATCAGTTTTCCGCCATTTCCAAGACCAGCGAAAAGCGCGGCATGGCGGCGGTCGATCTGTCTTTGTTGACCGATGGCCTGCAAGCCGAGCGCGAGCAGGGCATCACCATCGACGTGGCGTACCGCTATTTCGCCACGCCCAAGCGCAAATTCATCATCGGCGATACGCCGGGGCATGAGCAGTACACGCGCAACATGGTGACGGCGGCCTCTACCGCCAATCTGGTCGTCATCCTGATCGACGCGCGCCGTGGCGTGCTGACGCAAACGCGCCGCCACACTTATCTCGCCAGCTTGGTCGGTGTGCCGCACATCGTGCTGGCCGTGAACAAGATGGACATGGTGGATTACTCGCAGGCGCGCTTCGACGAGATCGTCGCCGAGTACAAGGCGTTTGCCGCACAACTGGAGTTGCACGACGTGCATTGCATCCCGATGTCCGCGCTGAACGGCGACATGGTGGTGGAGCGCGGCGACAATTTGAACTGGTATCAAGGCCCCGCGCTGCTGGAGTTGCTGGAAAAAATCGAGATCGACCACGACGTGAATACCAGCGACTTCCGCTTCCCGGTGCAATGGGTATGCCGCCCGCAGACCGAGGAGTATCACGACTTCCGCGGCTTCATGGGGCGCATCGAAGCGGGCGAAGTGTCGGTGGGTGACGAAGTCACCGTGCTGCCGTCGGGGCGCAGTTCCAGGGTCAAAGAGATCGTCACCTACGACGGCAAGCTGCAATCCGCTTTCGCGCCGCAATCCGTGACCATCACGCTGACGGACGAGATCGACATCTCGCGCGGCGACATGCTGGTGAAAAGCAGCGCGAACCCGCCCAAGGTGGAGAAAGAATTCGAGGCCATGTTGTGCTGGCTATCCGAATCGCCGCTGGACAAGAGCCGCAAGTATCTGGTCAAGCACACCACGCGCACGGCAAAATGCCTGTTCTCGCGCCTCGACTATCGTGTGGATGTGAACACGCTGGAGCAACATGCAGCCGAAAAATTGAACATGAACGACATCGGGCGCGTGGCGCTCAAGATCCAGCAGCCGCTGGTGTTCGACGGCTACGCCACGGACAGGGCGACGGGCAGTTTCATCGTGATCGACGAGGCGACCAATAACACCGTGGCCGCAGGCATGATCGCTTGAGGCGATGGCGAGAGAGGAAGCTCGGTAGAGCCAGGGCCGACTAAAACAGCTGCAAATCGTCGGAGTAACGTTCTTCGGTCAGCTTGCCTTCGGCAACCAAGTCTTCGTAAAAACAGACCTGGTTCCTGCCGTGGTGTTTTGCGTAATATAGCGCTTGATCTGCCCGGCCTACGATGGTTGAAGAAACTTCGACTTTGTCCAAGCGGACGAAACCGATGCTGATGGTTACTTTGCTGACTTGGGGAAATTGATAATGTTCTACCGCCGCACGGAATCGTTCCAACACGCTCCTCGCGCTTGCCAGGCTGGCCCGATCCAATACAACAACAAATTCTTCGCCGCCAAAGCGGAATAATTTGTCGCGTTGCCGGAAGATGCGGCGCATGTTGCGTGAAAGCAATAGCAACACCTCGTCACCGTATACATGCCCGAATTTATCATTGATGCGTTTAAAGTGATCTATGTCCATTACCGCCAGCCAGTGCGGCAATTCGGCACCTTCCATGCGCCGGGCCGGGTGCCGCGAGCCGACTCCGCTTTCCACCTTGTCCGCCACGGAATGCTCCGCAATGATTTTTTCTATGCTGTTGTCGAAGGTGCGGCGGTTCAGCAGGCCGGTGAGCGTGTCCGTCTCGCTTTCGTCGAGAATCGTCAGATAGTTGCTGTATACCTTCAGGAAAGCGCAGATGAGGCGCCTGTCCATGTCGCTATGTGCATCAGAGATCATCTCAAGCAAACCGACGACGCCATGTTTGCCGATGATGGGATAGACGGAAAGAAAAGCTTTCTTATCTAGCGGTTGTATGTGGTCTGCGCCGGAATGATAAACGGAGCTGAAATCTGCCCTGCCGGCAATGGCGATGCTTACATCGGGATAGGGAGATGCGTGCTCGGGATGGGGGCATATCCCGGCTAGCAGGACTGCTTCTTCGCCTTGCTCGCTGGGCAAGATGCGATACATCGTGATACGGTTGCTGTGTATCAATTCCGCCAGTGTGTTGATTAATGTCCGTGCGAGCAAGTCGCGATCGCGCTGGCCCGTGATTGTAGCCACTGATTGCAACACACCGGTTGCAGTGTTCCGTTTCGGGGCAGGGTGTTGAGAATGGGGCATTTGATGCCAATTCCAGAATTAGGGCCGAGCTTGTATCCGGTTTTGATCATAGCATTCGGATATGTGACCGTCGTGCGCTTTCTTTGTCAACGAACACCAGCTATGGTTTAATCGCGCCCATGAATTTTTCTTTCAAAACTGTCGCATTGATCGGCAAATACAAGACCCCCGCAATTGCCGAGCCTCTGTTGCGCCTGGCCGGCTTTCTGGCAGAAAAAGGGGTGGTGGTGGTGGTGGATAGCCTCACGGCAGAGCACCTCGGTCAGCATCCCTATCGCGTGTTATCGCTGGACAAGATGGAAGGGGAGGTCGATTTGGCGGTCGTAATGGGCGGCGACGGCACAATGCTCAATATCGCGCGCACCTTGGCCCCTTTCGGTATACCGCTGGCCGGGGTGAATCACGGGCGACTCGGCTTTTTGACGGATATCTCGCTCGAATCGATGAAGCGCACGCTCTCCGCCATGTTGCAGGGCGAGTTTGTTACCGAGAAGCGCATGTTGTTGGCGGTGCGCGTGATGCGCAACGATACCGGAGTGTGCCATGCCACTGCTTTTAACGAGATGGTGGTGCATCGCAGCAATATCGGCAGCATGATCGAGTGCGAGGTGCGTATCGACGGCGATTATCTGTATACCCAGCGCGCCGACGGTTTGATAGTCTCCACCCCTACCGGGTCGACCGCCTACGCGCTTTCCGCCGGCGGGCCCATCGTGCATCCGGCCCTGGATGTGATGGCATTGGTACCGGTCTGTCCGCACACTTTGAGCAATCGCCCGATAGTGGTGAGCGGCGAGTCGGAGATCGAGATATTGATGCACCGCACAGGCCAAGTGCATGTGCGTTTCGACAGCCATACTCATTTTGATTTGCAGGTGCACGACAGATTGGTTGTCGCGCGCCACAAAGAATCGGTGCGTCTGCTGCACCCGGTGGGGCATAGCTATTACCACACTTTGCGCGAAAAGCTGCTCTGGAATAAGTCGCTCTGATGCTTAAATTCCTCGGTATTCGCGACTTCGTTATTGTCGCTTCCCTCGAACTCGATTTCTCTGCCGGATTTACCGCGCTGACCGGCGAAACCGGTGCCGGCAAATCTATTTTGATCGATGCGCTCTCGTTGGCTCTGGGCGAGCGCGGCGACGGCGGCATGGTGCGCGCGGGCAGCGAGCGCGCCGAGATCAGTGCCGAATTCGATATTGCCGGTTTGCCGCAACTGCAAGCCTGGTTGCGCGAACAGGAACTGGCGGGCGACGAGGGCGTATGCCTGATGCGCCGCGTGCTGGACGTCGGTGGGCGCTCGCGCGGCTTCATCAATGGCAGCACCGCCACCCTGCAGCAAATGCGCGAGGCAGGTGAAATGCTGTTGGATATTCATGGTCAGCATGCCCATCAATCCCTATTGCGGCAGGATGCGCAGCGCGACCTGCTGGACAGCCATGCCGGTTTGCAGCAGGAAGCCGGCGCCGTGGCGACGAATTTCAAAGCCTGGCAGGCACTGCATCGCCGCCGTCTGCAACTGGAGCAAAATGCCGAAGCGATCGCCGCAGAGCGCGAGTTGCTGTCGTTTCAGTGCCGCGAACTGGAGACGCTGCAATTTTCCGTTGCCGAATGGGAAGCCTTGCAGGCCGACCACGCGCGCCTGTCGCATGCGGCGAGCCTGCTGGAAACCGCGCAGTTCGGCGTGGACGTGTTGAGCGAAGCCGACAGCGCCTGTCTTGCGCAACTGAACGCGCTGACTGCACGTCTGCGCGCCGGCCTGGAATTCGACAGCGAGTTGCAAGATACGCTGACCATGTTGGAAAGCGCGCAGAACGAAGTGCAGGAGGCCGTATACGCGCTGCGTCATTACCAGCAAAAACTCGATGCCGACCCGCAGCAGTTGCGCGAACAGGAGCAGCGCATGGCGGATGTGGTGGAAGCCGCGCGCAAATACCGCGTAGCGCCGGAACAATTACCGCAAACTTTGCAGGGCATCGTGGCGCGCTTGGATGAGTTGGGCGGCGATGCCGATCTGGCAGAGCTGGCGAAGCAGGATGAAGCTGCTCATGCCGCGTATCTTGCCGTTGCAAAAAAGTTGAGCGCGGCGCGCGCCAAGGCGGCAAAGAAGTTGTCGGACGAGATCACTGCGGCCATGCAAACGCTGGCGATGCAGGGCGGGCAGTTCGCCGTGCAACTCGCGCCGTTAGCCGAAGGCAATGCGCATGGATTGGAGGCGGTGGAGTTCCAAGTGGCGGCGAACCAAGGCACGCCTTTGCGTAGTCTGGCGAAGGTCGCTTCCGGCGGCGAGTTGTCGCGCATCAGCTTGGCGATACAGGTCGCGGCCAGCCGCGCCGCCACCGTGCCGACGTTGATCTTCGACGAGGTGGACAGCGGTATCGGCGGGCGCGTGGCCGAGATCGTCGGCGCGCTGCTCAAACAGTTGGGCAAGCGCCATCAAGTGATGTGTGTCACCCATCTGCCGCAGGTGGCGGCGCAGGCCGATGCGCAGTGGCAGGTGAGCAAGGCGGCGCAGAACGGCACGACCCTGAGCAGCATACGCGTGCTCGCAGCGGAAGAGCGTATTGAAGAAATTGCACGCATGCTGGGCGGGGTGACCCTCACCGATACCACACGCAAACATGCCGCCGAGCTTCTCGGTTTCTCAGCTTGAGGTATCATGCGCGCCGTTTTTATCCCCTCTCCCTTTGGGGGAGGGAGCAGAGTCGATTTAAGGATTGTTGCTAATTTTAAGGTTTAAATTTCATGCGTATCAGTATTATTTTCGTTTCGCTGTTGCTGGCTTCGTGCAGCTGGCTCATGCCGCATAAGGTTGAGATTCGCCAGGGCAACTTGATTTCCGCGGAAATGCGTGCCCGCGTGAAAATCGGTATGACGCAGCAGCAGGTCAAAGTCATACTCGGCACCCCGCTAGTCAACGATCCTTTCCATGCGAACCGTTGGGACTATATTTACCGTTTCGAACAGAAGGGCAAATTGCTCGAAGAAAAACGCATGACGCTGTATTTCGAAAACGGCAGTTTGCAGCGCATCGATGATGTTGCGCCAGCCAAATAGGACAAGGTATGAACGAGATCAAAGTGGTGATCGCCGGGTGTTCGGGACGCATGGGCAAGACCCTGCTGGAATGCGTGGCCCAGGCCGATGACTTGGTGCTGCATGCGGCGCTCGACCATGAGGCCAGCGCTGCGCTGGGTAAAGACGCGAGCGAATTCGGCGGTATGCGCGGTGTCAAGATCGGTGCGGATGTGCGCGCCGCGTTGCGCGGAGCGGACGTGTTGATCGACTTCACCCGCCCCGAAGGTACTTTGCATCATCTGGAAATCTGCCGGCAACTCGGGGTGAATATTGTCGTCGGTACGACCGGGTTCACTGCGCAGCAGAAGGCGCAGCTCGGTGCGGCGGCGCAACAGATCGGCATCGTATTCGCGCCCAACATGAGCGTCGGCGTGAACCTGGTGTTCAAGCTGCTGGAGACCGCTTCGCGCGTATTGAGCCACGGCTACGACATCGAGATCATCGAGGCGCATCACCGCCACAAAGTGGATGCGCCATCCGGCACGGCACTGGGCTTGGGCGAAGTGGTGGCGCGCACCTTGGGCCGCGATCTGGATGAGTGCGCGGTCTACGGACGCGAAGGTGTCACCGGCGAACGCGATCCTTCCAGCATCGGTTTTGCCACCGTGCGCGGCGGCGACATCGTGGGCGACCACACCGTGCTGTATGCGGGCATAGGCGAACGCATCGAGATCACCCACAAAGCCAGCAGCCGCGCCACCTTCGCGCTGGGTGCGTTGCGCGCCGCGCGCTTCCTCAAAGCCAATCCGGCGGGGATGTATGACATGCAGGATGTGCTGGGGTTGCAATAGCGTTTAATCCAGCCCGTATAAGCCTGCTCGGTGCGAATACTGTAATGCTTCACCCGCAACTTATCGCGGACTTGATCGAGTAATTTTTGGGATTTTATCGTGGCGCTTTTATCTGAAAAATTAGGGGTTGCCATAATTTCTCCTTTAATAAAAACAAGGCATTGCAGAATGGATGCCAGATTGTACACCTCGAAGGTGCCTTTCTCGGCATTTTTTAGGGTGTCTACTTTACGTTAGGGTTTACCGATTCACCACTCACAGGAATTGCACATGCTTATTCCGCTCTTCAGCCTCGTCGCGATGGCCATTATCGTCACGCTCTGCCTCGCGCTCGGCGGGCCAACGGCTCCACCGCCGATGGCAAGCATCAATGATCCATTCAAGTCAGTTGACTTCTCGGATCTGCCCGCCGTGGCCACGTATCGCGGAGCAGATGGTCAAGTCTTGGCATATCGCGAGTACGTGCCGCCCGGCGCACCTCGCGGCAGCGTGACGCTGATTCACGGCTCATCGGCCAGCAGCAACAGCATGCATCCCATGGCCAAGGCGCTGTCTGCCGCTGGATACAAGGTCTTTGCCATCGATGTCCGAGGCCATGGACAGTCCGGTCATCGGGGACACATTGATTACGTTGGACAACTGGAGTCTGACTTGGCCGCTTTCGTCCACGCGGTTCAACCGCCTCAGCCTTCAACGCTCGCTGGATTTTCCGCTGGCGGAGGTTTCGCCTTGCGCTTCGCGAGCAGTGAACACGGCTTGCTGTTCAGCAGCTATCTCATGCTCTCGCCGTTCCTGAGTCAAGACGCTGAGAACCAGCGTCCGAATAGCGGCGGTTGGGTAAACGTCGGCATCCCACGAGTCGTAGCGCTTACTATGTTGAACTCGGTCGGAGTTAGCGTCTTCAACTCATTGCCGGTTACCGCGTTCGCTCTCAATGAGCAATCGCGTGCCATCCTGACGCCACAGTACGACTTCAATCTGGCGATGAACTTCAGACCCGAACGGGACTACATGGCGAACATTCGACGAGTGTCTCGACCGGTTGCGGCGCTGGTCGGCCAATCGGACGAGGCCTTCTTTCCAGAGAAGCTTGAACCGATCTTTCGTGCGGCCGGCAAGAACTGGCCCGTTGAGTTGCTACCCAATGTCGGGCATATCGCGCTCACCTTGGAGCCGCCAGCAATCTCTGCAGTCGTCCGCCACGTGCGTCAGCTGCATGCGGCCTAACCCTTCGTTGCACCCGAAGTGCTACAGCGGGCTTCGCCCGCTTCCGCCCTCGGGTGAACTCAAACGTTGAACATGTCTTTTTATTCCAATTCTGATTGATCTGGTGTTTTTGAGCAGCGCTACGGGGTGTGCAGAGGTGCGGCATTATACGACGGTTGTTTCGAGCCTTAACGGGCGCAAGGGTTTTGCTTCCGTTTGATGCCGTTCCCCTAATCGGCTATAATGTGCGCCAATTCAAAGGCGGGATGAACATAACGGTTCGTCCCGCTTCTTTATGTCCAGTTCTAGGGGGTGTCCGGTGTCGCAAACAAGTCCTGCCATTTTGGTTTTAGCCGATGGGACGGTGTTTCGCGGAACCGCCATTGGCGCGTCCGGTAGCAGTGTCGGCGAGGTGGTGTTTAATACCTCAATGACCGGTTACGAGGAAATTCTGACTGATCCGTCCTATTGCCGCCAGATCGTCACGTTGACCTACCCGCATATCGGTAATGTGGGGTGCAATCCCGAAGATGTGGAGTCGCGTCAGGTGTTTGCCAGCGGCCTGATCATTCGCGACCTGTCGATGACGGTGAGCAATTTCCGCGCGACGCAATCTCTGCCCGAATATCTCAAGGCCAATAATGTGGTGGCCATCGCCGGTATCGACACGCGCAAGCTGACACGCATCCTGCGCAGCAAGGGCGCGCAGAACGGTTGCATCGCCACGGGCGACAATGTCGAGGCCGCGCTGGCTGCGGCGCGCGGCTTCGCCGGATTGGCCGGGATGGATTTGGCGCAGGTTGTGAGCTGCGATAAGCCTTACGAGTGGACTCAGAAGGAGTGGAAGCTGGGCGAAGGCTGCCGCGATCTTCTCCCTCTCCCTCCGGGAGAGGGGCGGGGTGAGGGGGCCAACGGTCAACCCCTCACCCTAGCCCTCTCCCAAGGGGAGAGGGGACTGGAGCTGCGAGCTGCGCGGTTCCATGTCGTAGCCTATGACTTCGGCGTGAAGCGCAACATCCTGCGCATGCTGGCCGAGCGCGGTTGCAAGATCACCGTGGTCCCGGCCAAGACTTCTGCCGCCGATGTGCTGGCGCTGAAGCCGGACGGCGTGTTCCTGTCCAACGGTCCCGGCGATCCCGAGCCTTGCGCTTACGCGATCAACGCGACGAAGAAGTTCCTCGAAGTCGGTATGCCCTTGTTCGGCATCTGCCTCGGTCACCAGATTTTGGGGCTGGCTTCCGGTGCGAAGACGGTGAAGATGAAGTTCGGCCATCGCGGCGCAAACCATCCGGTGCAGGATACGCAGACCAAGCGCGTGATGATTACCAGCCAGAACCACGGTTTCGCGGTGGATGCGGCGACGCTGCCGAAGAACGCGCGCGTCACGCATATCTCGCTGTTCGACGGCACGCTGCAAGGTTTCGAGCTGACCGACAAGCCGGCGTTCTGTTTCCAGGGTCACCCCGAGGCGAGCCCCGGGCCGCATGATGTGGACACTCTGTTTGATCGCTTCATAGCGATGATGGGCAAGTAAATGGCAAAGCGTACTGACATCAAATCAATTCTTATCATCGGCGCTGGCCCCATCGTCATCGGGCAGGCGTGCGAGTTCGACTATTCCGGCGCGCAGGCCTGCAAGGCGCTACGTGAAGAGGGCTATCGCGTCATCCTGGTGAATTCGAATCCGGCCACCATCATGACCGACCCGAACATGGCGGATGCGACCTATATCGAACCGATCACCTGGAAGATGGTCGAGAAGATCATCGCCAAGGAACGCCCCGATGCGATCCTGCCGACCATGGGCGGACAGACCGCGCTGAATTGCGCGCTCGATCTGGCCAAGCACGGCGTGCTGGAGAAATACCAAGTCGAGATGATAGGCGCGTCGCGCGACGCCATCGACATGGCGGAAGATCGCGAAAAATTCAAGCAGGCGATGACGCGCATCGGGCTGGCCTCGGCGCGTTCTACCATCGCGCACAGCATGGAAGAAGCCTTGCAGGTACAGCAGGCGCTGGGTTTTCCGACTATCATCCGCCCGTCCTTCACGATGGGCGGCAGCGGCGGCGGCATCGCCTACAACCGCGAAGAGTTCGTGGAAATCTGCGAGCGCGGTTTGGAAGCGTCGCCCACGCGCGAGCTGCTGATCGAGGAATCGTTGCTCGGCTGGAAAGAATACGAGATGGAAGTCGTGCGCGACCGCAACGACAATTGCATCATCATCTGTTCCATCGAGAACCTCGACCCGATGGGCGTACATACCGGCGACTCCATCACCGTCGCGCCGGCGCAGACGCTGACCGACAAGGAATACCAGATCATGCGCGACGCCTCGCTGGCGGTGTTGCGCGAGATCGGCGTGGAGACCGGCGGCTCCAACGTGCAGTTCTCCATCAACCCGCAAGACGGGCGCATGGTGGTGATCGAGATGAACCCGCGCGTGTCGCGTTCGTCTGCCTTGGCCTCCAAGGCCACCGGCTTCCCGATCGCCAAGGTTGCGGCCAAGCTCGCGGTAGGCTACACGCTGGACGAACTGAAGAACGACATCACAGGTGGGGCGACACCCGCTTCGTTCGAGCCGACCATAGACTATGTGGTCACCAAGATTCCGCGTTTCGCGTTTGAGAAATTCCCACAAGCCAATGACCGCCTGACCACGCAAATGAAGTCGGTGGGCGAGGTGATGGCGATAGGCCGCACCTTCCAAGAATCATTCCAAAAAGCCTTGCGCGGCCTAGAAGTCGGCGTACACGGGCTGGACGGCAAGTACAGCGACCGCGAAGCGATCTGCGCCGAAATGGGCAACCCCGGCCCGGATCGCATCTGGGCGGTGGGCGATGCGTTCCGCCTCGGCATGAGCGTGGAAGAGGTATTCGGCATCAGCAAAATCGACCCATGGTTCCTGGTGCAAATCGCCGACATCATCCGCCAGGAGCAATCATTGGCCGGGCGCATGCTGGAAAGCTTGAGCGCCGACGAGTTGCGGGTGCTGAAACGAAATGGTTTTGCCGATGCGCGTCTGGCCGCGTTGCTGGGTACGGACGATGCCGCATTGCGTGCTTATCGTCATGCATTGAAGGTGCGTCCGGTGTTCAAACGCGTGGATACCTGCGCCGCCGAGTTCTCCACCAACACCGCGTATATGTATTCCACCTACGAAGAAGAGTGCGAAGCGCAGCCGACCGACAAGAAGAAAATCATGGTGCTGGGCGGTGGGCCGAACCGTATCGGCCAGGGTATCGAGTTCGACTATTGCTGCGTGCATGCCGCGCTGGCGATGCGCGAGGACGGCTACGAGACCATCATGGTCAACTGCAATCCCGAAACTGTTTCCACCGACTACGACACTTCCGACCGTTTGTACTTCGAGCCGCTGACATTGGAAGACGTGCTGGAAGTGGTGGCGGTGGAAAACCCCATCGGTGTGATCGTGCAGTACGGCGGCCAGACGCCGCTGAAGCTGGCGCATGGCTTGGCCAAGAATGGTGTGCCTATCATCGGCACCACACCGGACATGATAGACATGGCGGAAGACCGCGCGCGCTTCCAGGCGATGTTGCGCGAACTGAATTTGAAACAGCCGCCGAACCGCACCGCCAGCAACGTGGTCGATGCGGTCGCGGGTGCAGCCGAGATCGGCTACCCGCTGGTGATGCGTCCATCCAATGTGCTGGGTGGTCGCGCGATGGAGATCATCCACGCGCAGACCGACCTTGAGCGCTACATGCGCGATGCCGAGGAAATGTCCAAGACCTATCCAGAGCGCATGCCCATCCTGTTGGACCGCTTCCTGAACGACGCGATCGAAGTGGATGTGGACGCGGTGTCCGACGGCCAGCAAGTCATCATCGGCGGCATCATGGAGCACATCGAAGAAGCGGGCGTACATTCCGGCGACTCGGCTTGTTCGCTACCGCCGTACTCCTTGTCGGCCAAACTGCAAGATGAATTGCGCCGTCAGACGGTGGCGATGGCGAAGTCGCTCGATGTGGTCGGTTTGATGAACGTGCAGTTCGCTATTCAGGGCGAAACGGTGTACGTGCTTGAAGTGAACCCGCGCGCTTCGCGTACTGTGCCGTTCGTGTCGAAAGCGACCGGTGTATCGCTGGCGAAGATCGCCGCGCGCTGCATGGCTGGACAGACACTGGCAGCGCAGGGCGTGAGCAAAGAAGTGATCCCGCCGTATTACTCGGTGAAGGAAGCGGTGTTCCCCTTTATCAAATTCCCCGGCGTCGATACCATTCTCGGCCCCGAGATGAAATCCACCGGCGAAGTGATGGGCGTGGGCGATACTTTTGCCGAAGCGTTCGTCAAATCGCAACTCGCCGCAAGTGTGAAGCTGCCCAAGGATGGCAACGTGTTTATCAGCGTGCGCGAAGGCGACAAATCCGGCATCGTCGAGGTAGCCAAAAATCTGCATCAATTAGGTTTTACGATCTTGGCTACGCGCGGAACGGCTGCGGCAATCTCGACGGCGGGGGTGCCGGTGTCCGTGGTGAACAAGGTTGCCGAAGGTCGCCCGCATATCGTGGATATGATTAAAAACGGCGAAGTGAACTTGATCGTCAACACCGTGGACAGCAAGCCGTCGGTGATGCGCGATTCCTACTCCATCCGCCACGCCGCGCTGCAAGGCCGCGTGACTTACTACACCACACTCGCCGGTGCGCGTGCGGCCTGCATGGGCATGCAGCATCTGGCCGAGCTGCAAGTCTACGATATGCAGTCATTGCATAAACGACTAGCGACTAATAACTAACGACTAAGAAAGTTACACCATGAGCAAAGTTCCATTAACTGTGAACGGCGCAGAGCTATTGCGCAACGAGTTGCACCGCCTGAAGACGGTGGAGCGTCCCGCCGTGATTAACGCCATCTCCGAAGCGCGCGCGCAGGGCGATTTGTCCGAGAACGCGGAATACGATGCCGCCAAAGAAAAACAGTCTTTCATCGAAGGCCGTATCGTCGAACTTGAATTCAAGCTGGGCAGTGCGCAGGTGATCGACCCCAAGGCGCTGAATGCCGATGGCCGCTGCGTGTTCGGTTCGACCGTGATTCTGGAAGACACCCAGAGCGGCGATGTGGTGACTTACCAGATCGTCGGCGAAGATGAAGCCGACATCAAACACCGCAAGATATCGATCAGCTCGCCGATCGCACGCGCCTTGATCGGCAAGTCGAGCGGCGATGTGGCGGAAGTGCAGGCGCCGGGCGGCGTGCGCGAATATGAGGTAGTGGAAGTTCAGTACATCTAGTTGGTTATGTTGCTTCGCTTTTTTAACTAACGACTAGCCACTAACGTCTAACAACCGTTTCTCAACGATTCCCCAGTTGTTTCTTGGTAAGCGGCTTGCCTTTTTTGCGCTTGGGCGCGCCGGCAATAGGGGCGGCTAGCGGGCGATAGATCACCAGTATCTTGCCGATGTGTTGAATCGCTCCCGCGTTCAGCGTTTTGCAGATTTCTTCGTGCATGGCGGTACGTGCTTCCCGGTCGTCGTTCATCACGCGAATCTTGAGCAGGTCGTGACTTTTCAGGCTGCGCTCGATTTCGTCCAGCACGGCAGGCGTCAGCCCGGCGTTGCCGATGATGACGATGGGGTTGAGCGAGTGGGCGCGTCCTTTGAGTTCGAGGCGCTGTGCAACGGTGAGATTTAGCATGTGGTACTCCGATTAACTCGAAGTTCGCGTAGCGATTCGTTTGCCCCCTCGCCCGCTTGCGGGAGAGGGTTGGGGAGAGGGAAACGGGCATGGCGAAATTCATTATTGGGCGCAGCCAGATTGCCAAGCCCGTTATTAGGGCGCGCATTTTACCCAGAAACTGTGTTTAATCAGCAGATAATTTGTAGGAGCGGCTTTCGCCGCGAACGGTATACCGATGAAGCCTTCCAAAACCAGCAAACAATGGATGATGGAGCACCTGAACGACCCTTTTGTGCAACGCGCGCAGAAGGAAGGATATCGCTCGCGCGCCGCATACAAGCTGCTGGAGATCGACGAACGCGACCATTTGCTCAAGCCCGGCATGGTGGTGGTGGATTTGGGTGCGACGCCGGGCGGCTGGTGCCAAGTAGCTGCCGCCAAATTGGGTAATAGCGGCAAAATCATCGCGCTGGACTTGCTGCCGCTGCATCCGTTGCCGCGCGTCGAGTTTATTCAGGGCGATTTTCGCGAAGACTCAGTGCTGGCGCAACTCGAAGAAAAGCTCGGTGGCCAGCAGATCGGCCTTGTAATTTCGGATATGGCACCCAACATCAGCGGCATAGACTCTACCGACCAGGCGCGCGCCATCCATCTGGCCGAACTGGCGCTGTATTTTGCGGTGCAGCATCTCAAGCCGGGCGGTACATTTCTGGTGAAGGTGTTTCAGGGTGTCGGTTTCGAGGATTATTTGCAGCTGATGCGCAGCCACTTTGCTAAAGTGGTGACGCGCAAACCCAAAGCATCGCGCGACCGCAGCAGCGAGCAGTATTTGCTGGGGATAGGAAAGCGGGAGAACGCTTGAGTAATCAGGCCGGAAAGTGTTTAATGCAGAACCATTTTGCGCTCAATGAGAGACGACAGTGAATAATTTGTTTAAGAGTATCGGGATTTGGATGGTCGTGGCCTTGGTGTTGATGACTGTGTTTAACCAGTTTAATTCGCGCCAGCAGTCGTCGGCGCAGGCACAGCTGGATTATTCGCAGTTCCTCGAAGAGGTCAAGCAGGGTCACATCGTCAAGGTGACCATCGAAGGCCGCACCCTGAAAGCTGTCACCAACGACGGCAAGCGCATCACCAGCTACGCGCCCAGCGACCTGTGGATGGTGTCCGATCTGCTCAAGAACGGCGTGAAGATTGAAGCCAAGCCGGAAGAAGAGCAGTCTTTCCTGATGAGCATTTTCGTGTCCTGGTTCCCGATGCTGTTGCTGATCGGCGTGTGGGTGTTCTTCATGCGCCAGATGCAGGGCGGCAAAGGCGGCGGCGCGTTCTCGTTCGGCAAGAGCAAAGCGCGTCTGCTGGATGACGCGAAAGAGCGCGTCACGTTTGCGGACGTGGCCGGTTGCGACGAAGCCAAGGAAGAAGTTTCCGAGCTGGTCGATTTCCTGCGCGATCCTTCCAAGTTCCAGAACCTCGGCGGACGCATCCCGCGCGGCGTGCTGATGGTGGGCAGCCCCGGTACCGGTAAAACCCTGCTGGCCAAGGCCATCGCGGGCGAGGCCAAAGTGCCGTTCTTTTCCATCTCCGGTTCCGACTTCGTGGAAATGTTTGTCGGCGTCGGTGCGGCGCGCGTGCGCGACATGTTCGAGCAGGCCAAGAAGAATTCACCCTGCATCATCTTTATCGACGAGATCGATGCGGTCGGTCGCCAGCGCGGGGCCGGGCTGGGCGGAGGTAACGATGAACGCGAGCAGACACTGAATGCGATGCTGGTCGAGATGGACGGCTTCGAGGGTTCCAGCGGTGTGATCGTGATTGCCGCAACCAACCGCCCGGACGTGCTCGACCCGGCGCTGTTGCGCCCGGGCCGTTTTGATCGTCAGGTGGTAGTGCCGTTGCCGGACATTCGCGGCCGCGAGCAGATTCTGAAAGTGCATATGCGCAAGGTGCCGGTGGGGGCCGATGTGAAGGCCGATATTCTCGCGCGCGGTACGCCCGGCATGTCGGGTGCCGATCTGGCCAATCTGGTGAACGAGGCCGCGCTGTTCGCCGCACGCCGCAGCAAGCGCTTCGTCGATATGGACGATTTCGAGTCGGCCAAGGACAAAATCATGATGGGCGCGGAACGCCGCACCATGGTGATGCCGGAAGAAGAGCGCCGCAACACGGCATACCACGAGTCAGGCCACGCCGTGGTGGCGCGTCTGTTGCCGAAAACCGATCCGGTGCACAAGGTCACCATCATCCCTCGCGGGCGCGCTCTGGGTTTGACCATGCAATTGCCGACGGAAGACCGCTATAGCATGGACAAGGATCGTATCCTGTCCACTATTGCCGTATTGTTCGGCGGCCGTATCGCCGAAGAAATTTTTATGCACCAGATGACTACCGGCGCATCCAACGACTTTGAGCGTGCGACCGACATGGCGCGCAAGATGGTGACCCAGTGGGGCATGTCCGAGGCGCTCGGTACCATGGTTTATGCCGAGAACGAGGGCGAGGTTTTCCTTGGCCGTTCGGTGACCACGCACAAGAATATTTCCGAAGCGACCATGCAAAAAGTGGATGCCGAAATCCGCCGCATTATCGACCAGCAATACGGATTGGCGCGCAACCTGATCGAAGCCAACCGCGACAAGATCGAGGCGATGACCAAGGCGCTGCTGGAATGGGAGACCATCGATGCAGAGCAGATCGACGACATTATGTCCGGCAAACCGCCGCGCGAACCCAAGCCTTCCGGCAACGCCGCCGCAAATAGCCAGCCGCCGCAGGATCCGACGCCTACCGCACCGGCAACGCCAGCCGAACCTGCGCAAGAAGTTTGAAAGGCAGTCGTTAGCAGCCAGACATTAGCCGTTAGTTGCGCCGGTCATGGCGCGCGACGGAAACTAACGACTAGCCACTAATGACTAACGACTGCCTTATGCTTCTCCACTGCGGCAAATTCCACCTAGACCTCTCCCGCCCCAAAGTCATGGGCATCGTCAATGTCACGCCCGATTCTTTTTCGGACGGGGGCAGACATTTGTCGCATGCGGCGGCCATTGCCCATGCACACCGTTTGATCGTAGAGGGCGCGGACATGCTCGACATCGGCGGCGAGTCCACGCGCCCCGGTGCGGCGGCTGTGGGCGAACAGGAAGAACTGGAGCGCGTGTTGCCGGTGATCGAAGGGCTGCGCGACATTGCTGTACCCATTTCCATCGACACCTGGAAGCCAGCCGTGATGCGCGCCGCGCTTGCGGCAGGCGCGAGCATGGTCAACGACATCAACGCGCTGCAAGCACCGGACGCGTTGGAGGCGGTGGCGGAGAGCGATGCGGCGGTGTGTCTGATGCACAAACAGGGCAACCCCGAGAACATGCAGCTCGCCCCGCGCTACGCCGATGTGATGGACGAGGTGATGAGTTTTTTGCGCCTGCGCGTGCAGGCGGTGCAAGCGGCGGGCATTGCGCGCGAACGCATCGCGATCGATCCCGGCTTCGGTTTCGGCAAGACGCTGGAACATAATCTCGCGCTGTTGAAAAACCTGCGGGACTTCGCGGCGCTCGGCGTACCCGTGCTGGCGGGGCTGTCGCGCAAATCCATGCTGGGCGCGATTACCGGGCAGGATGTCGATCATCGCCAGACCGCCAGCGTGGCAGCGGCGTTGATTGCGGTGCAGCGCGGCGCAGCCATCGTGCGCGTACACGATGTGCGCGAGACGGTGGATGCGTTGAAGGTGTGGGATGCAGTGAATAGTGAAAATCATATAAGCCACGGATGAACACGGGCATACACGGATTGAGCCTCAGTTAGGGGGTTCAATCCGCTGTTGGTTTTTATCCGTGTACATCCGTGTTAATCAGTGGCTAAATTGTTTTAGGGGGTTGCATGAGCAGAAAATATTTCGGTACCGATGGCGTGCGCGGCAAAGTGGGCGAATATCCCATCACCCCGCAGTTCGTGATGCACTTGGGCTATGCGGCCGGAAAAGTGCTGGCGAGCGCGGAGCACACAGCGGGCGAACGCCCCGCCGTGCTGATCGGCAAGGACACGCGCATTTCCGGCTACATGCTCGAATCCGCGCTGGAGGCCGGGCTCATCGCGGCCGGCATCGACGTCTATCTGGCCGGCCCCGTGCCGACCCCGGCAGTGGCCTACCTCACGCGCGCGCTACGTTTGCAGGCGGGCGTGGTCATCTCCGCCTCGCACAATCCTTTCGAAGACAACGGCATCAAATTCTTTTCCGGACTGGGCACCAAGTTGCCGGACGAAGTCGAACTCGCCATCGAGGCCGAACTGGACCAGCCGATGCAGACCAATGCCTCGGAAGGTTTGGGCAAAGCCAAGCGCCTCGACGATGCCGTTGGACGCTACATCGAATTTTGCAAGAGCACCTTTCCGTGCGACATGAATCTGCGCGGCATGAAAATCGTGGTGGATAGCGCGCACGGCGCGACCTACCACATCGCGCGCAACGTGTTCCACGAACTCGGTGCCGACGTTATTGCCATCGGTGCCGAACCCAACGGCAAGAATATCAACGACGGCTACGGCGCAACCGCGCCCAAGAATCTGCAAAAAGCCGTGCAGGAACACCACGCCGACATCGGTCTCGCCCTCGACGGCGACGGCGACCGCCTCATCATGGTGGACGGGGAGGGCAAGCTCTACGACGGCGACCAACTGCTCTACGTCATCACCCGGCACCGTCAGGCGCAAGGCACTATGAAAGGCGGCGTGGTCGGCACGCTCATGACCAACCTCGCTTTCGAACACGCCATGCAAAAAATCGGCGTGCCTTTCGCGCGTGCCAAAGTGGGCGACCGCTACGTGATGGAAGTGCTGCAACAAAAAGGCTGGCAGATCGGCGGAGAAAACTCCGGCCACATCATCTGCCTCGACAAGCACAGCACCGGCGACGGCATCGTCTCCGCCCTGCAAGTGCTGCACGCCTTGCGCGCAAGCAAACAAACCCTCGCCCAAGCCGCGCAGCATCTGGTGATGTACCCGCAAATGCTCATCAACGTGAAAGTCACCGGCAAAGCCGCCGAGCTACTGGAGCGGCAGGCAGTCAAAGCAGTGGCAGCAGAAGCCGAACACGCCTTGAACGGCAAAGGCCGCGTGTTGCTGCGACCGTCCGGAACCGAGCCGTTGTTGCGCGTGATGGTCGAAGGCGAGGACGGCGTGCAGGTGAAGCGGTGGGCGGAGAGAATTGCGGGCGTGGTAAAGGAAGTGGCGGCTTAACGTGGAGCAGCCCAAAGTCGCATCGCATTCTTTCGGGGCCAGATTGAGCATGCTGTCATAAAAAGCAAAAATGACATAAGTGACATAAGTGACCTTGTCCCCGAAAAACGCCTTTCTTAACTGAGGACAGAATTCAAGTTGGGGAGGCGAAGAAATGGCGGCAGGAAAGCGACCTGAACGTGGCCCCCGGTGCCGTCCGAGTAGTTTCGACCTGTGCGCCTTGAGTCCATCCCAGACAATCGGGGGCGGCTGCTTGAGGTGTGCGTTGAGCGCCTTGAGAAACCCGGCGATTTCTTCCTTCTTGATACCGCCTTCGTGGAAGCGGAACAGGCAGGAAAGCCGGGCAAGGCCGACAATGGCCGCAAGTGCTTCCAGTTGAAGTGGGACTGGATGATCTGGGTTTGCCCCTTGGGTGCCCAAGTACGCACCCTTGCCGGACGTTCGTTCAAGCCCGACTCGTCGACAAAGACGATTATGCGGCCTTCCCCGTGGGCTTTTTTTAAGCGCGGGCCGAGTCTTGCACTTGAACTGTTCCACTGCGGCCTCATCGCGTTCAATGGCGCGGCGGTCTGGCTTTTGGTTGCCGGAGCCGAGCGCACCGGGAATGCGCCAGACATGCGCCTCGCTGCATGATACGCCAAACAGGCGTTCGATAAGCAACCGCGCCCGTTTGAGCGTCCAGAGTTCGGTGCCAAAGCCGTGTTCTGGTCGGGGGATCGGGCAAGCTGCGGCGCAGTGTTTCAAGCTGCCTCACGTCCAGTTGCACCGGGCGGCCTGTGCCGCCGAGGGCGCGCAGCGCATCGATTCCGCCTTCATCCAGCGCACCCTTCCAAGTATGTACCGTTTGCCGTCCCACGCCGGTTTCTGCGGCCACCTCGGTCGGACCCTTGCCGGAAAGCGGCATTCTCCCCGCACGTACCCGGCACCTGGTCGCTTCGACCATCTTTTTTGCCATGCGACACCTCCGATATGGAAGCAATATCGGCACAACGCATGAGATTAAAAAAGTTGCCATGATTTATGTAAAGCTCAATAGTGACTTTCATAATAAATTGCTGTCACAGAGCGGCATTGGGTAAAATGAGCCCCTTTCATCACGGGAAAATAAAGATGGCCACAAAGACCCCCAAGGCTTTGTCTTTCGAGGCGGCAGTGGCCGGGCTGGAGCAGGTGGTGGCGGATATGGAGTCCGGCAAGCTGTCGCTGGAAGATTCTCTGGCCGCTTACCAGCGCGGTGCCGAGTTGCTGGCACAATGCCGCAGCCGTCTGGACGATGCGCAGCAACAGGTGCGCGTACTGGAGGACGGTGTGTTGAAAAATTTCGCGGATAGCGCAAAGGTTGGCGATGCCTGAATTTCAAACTTGGATAGCCGCGCATCAGCAGCGCTTTGAAGAGGTGTTGCGCGGCTTGCTGCCCTCGGCAGATTTGGCGCCGCAACGGCTGCACGCGGCCATGCGCTACAGCGTGCTGGATGGCGGCAAGCGCGTGCGGCCTTTGCTGGCCTTTGCGGCGGGCGAGCTGGTCGGGGCGGACATCGCCCGCGTGAATTATGCGGCTGCCGCAGTAGAGATGATCCACGCCTATTCGCTGGTACACGACGACATGCCGTGCATGGACGACGATGTGCTGCGTCGCGGCAAGCCCACCTGCCATGTCGAATACGACGAAGCCACCGCGCTGCTGGTGGGCGATGCGCTGCAAAGCCTCGCGTTTCAAATGTTGTCCGATGTGCCGCTGACCGCCGATCCCGTGCGCCAGTTGAAAATGGTGAAGCTGCTGGCGGTGGCCTCCGGCTCGCGCGGCATGGCGGGCGGGCAGGCGTTCGACCTCGCCAGCGTGGGCAAGCAACTCAATTTGTCCGAACTCGAATTCATGCACATCCACAAGACTGGCGCGCTGATCCGTGCGGCGATATTGCTGGGCGCCTATTGCGGCGATGCGCTGAGCGACGCGCAGATCGACAAACTGGATCACTACGGCAAATGCGTGGGCCTCGCGTTTCAGGTGGTGGACGACGTGCTGGATGCCGAGGCGGATACCGCCACGCTGGGCAAGACGGCGGGCAAAGATGCCGGCAACGACAAGCCGACCTACGTCACCTTGCTGGGCGCGGTGCAGGCAAAAAAAATGGCGGCGGAATTGCATGGCGATGCGCTCGAATCTCTGGCCGAATTCGGCGACAGAGCGCGGCGTCTGCGCGAACTGGCCGACTTCATCGTGATGAGAAAATATTGATGTTGTTCCTATTGTGCGCATCACTCAGCTCTATCTCCCCCTTTTTTAAAGGGGGGCTAGGGGGGATTTCAGCCCAAGCTGTATGCGGAGCAAATCCCCCTCAGTCCCCCTTTACAAAGGGGGATGGTTTGCGGCATTTTAACTAAGAGCACACATGCACCCTTTACTCGAAACCATCAATACCCCCGACGACCTGCGCCGCTTGGAGCGCAAGCAACTGCCGCAACTGGCCGAAGAGCTGCGCGCGTTTCTGGTCGAGTCGGTGAGCAAGACCGGCGGGCATCTCTCTTCCAACCTCGGTACGGTGGAACTCACCATCGCGCTGCACTACGTGTTCGACACGCCGGACGACAAACTGGTGTGGGATGTGGGGCATCAGACCTATGCGCACAAAATTCTGACCGGACGGCGCGAGGCGATGCAGACTCTGCGCATGAAAGACGGCATCGCCGGATTCCCCAAGCGCGACGAGAGCCCGTACGATGCGTTCGGTACAGGACACTCCAGCACGTCCATCTCGGCGGCGCTGGGCATGGCGGTGGCGGCGCGGTTGGCGGGCAACAGCAACCGCGCGGTCGCGATCATCGGCGACGGCGCGATGACCGGCGGCATGGCGTTCGAGGCGCTCAACAATGCGGGTACGCTGGATGCCAACCTGCTGGTGGTGCTGAACGACAACGACATGTCCATCTCCACGCCGGTCGGCGCGCTGAATAATTATCTGGCCAAACTCATGTCGGGGCGCTTCTATGCGGCGATGTGGCGCGGCGGCGAAAAGGTGCTGAAGGGTATCCCGCCGGTTTTGGAATTCGCCAAGCGCGCCGAGGAACACGTCAAAGGCATGGTCACACCGGGGACACTGTTCGAGGAGTTGGGCTTCAACTATATAGGCCCCATCGACGGGCACGATCTGGACACGCTGGTGACCACGCTGCACAACATCCGCGAGCTGGAAGGTCCGCAGTTCCTGCATATCGTCACGCAGAAAGGCAAAGGCTATGCCCGTGCCGAGGACGATTGCGTGCTGTACCACGGTGTGTCCAAGTTCGATCCCAAGCATGGCATCGTGTCCAGGCCTGCCACGAAGAAGACTTACACCCATGTGTTCGGCGACTGGCTGTGCGACATGGCCGCGACCGACGACAAGCTGATCGGCATCACGCCCGCGATGTGCGAGGGTTCGGGCATGGCCGAGTTCGCGGAGAAATTCCCGCAACGCTATTTCGATGTCGGCATCGCCGAGCAGCACGCGCTCACCTTTGCGGCGGGCTTGGCCTGCGACGGCTACAAGCCGGTGGTGGCGATTTACTCCACCTTTTTGCAGCGCGCTTACGACCAACTCATCCACGATATCGCCATCCAGAATCTGCCGGTGCTGCTGGCGATAGATCGCGGTGGTCTGGTGGGCGCGGACGGTGCGACGCATGCGGGCAGCTTCGATCTCAGCTTCTTGCGCTGCATCCCCAACATGACCGTGATGGCGCCTGCCGACGAGAACGAATGCCGGGCTATGCTCACCACTGCCTACCGCATGAACACACCGACGGCGGTGCGTTATCCGCGCGGCAGCGGCACGGGTGCCACCGTGCAGCCCGCTTTGCAAACCCTGCCCATAGGCAAGGGCGAAGTGCGCCGTCAGGGCAAGCGGATCGCCATCCTCGCGTTCGGCTCCATGCTCGCGCCGTCGCTGGCAGCGGCGGAGTCGCTGGATGCCACTGTCGCGAACATGCGCTTCGTCAAACCGCTGGATGAAGCGCTGGTGCTGCGTCTGGCGCGCGAACACGCGCTGCTGGTGACGGTGGAAGAAAACGTCGTTGGGGGAGGTGCGGGTAGCGCTGTGGCGGAATGCCTGGCGCGGCACGGCATCGCTAGTCCAATTCTGCATCTGGGCTTGCCGGATGCGTTCATCGAGCAGGGGGATCCGGCCAAATTACTGGCGGATTGCGGGCTGGATGCCGCCGGGATATTGAACAGCATCAAGGGAAAATTGCCCGACTAATATGGTCGGGTAATGGGTATAATCTGCCACTCCGATCAATCGAGTAAAAGGTCAATCATGAAGTCCACCTCTCATATCCCAGACGTACAGAGCAGTGCCGACACGCGCCATCTGGCGATCAATAAAGTCGGCATCAAGAGCATCCGCCATCCGGTGGTGGTTAAAGACAAGAGCGTGGGCGTGCAGCACACCATCGCCACTTTCAATATGTACGTGCATCTGCCGCACAACTTCAAGGGCACGCACATGTCGCGCTTCGTGCAGATATTGAACCAGCACGGGCGCGAGATTTCGGTCGAATCGTTCGAGAGCATTCTGCGCGAGATGGTGGAAAAGCTGGAAGCGCAGTCCGGCTACATCGAAATGGCCTTCCCGTATTTCGTCAACAAGACCGCGCCGGCGTCCGGCGTGCAGAGTTTGCTCGATTACGATGTTACCTTCATCGGCGAGATCGTCGAGGGCAAGTATCGCTTCAACATGAAAGTGCTGATCCCGGTGACTAGCCTGTGCCCCTGCTCCAAGGAAATTTCCGAGCGCGGCGCGCACAACCAGCGCTCGCATGTCACGCTCACCGTGCGTACCAAGAGCGCCGTGTGGATCGAAGAGGTGGTGCGTTTTGCCGAAGAGCAGGCATCGAGCGAATTGTTCGGGTTACTCAAACGCCCCGACGAGAAATTCGTTACAGAACGCGCTTACGACAACCCCAAATTCGTCGAAGACATGGTGCGCGATGTGGCGGCCGTGTTGAATGCGGACGATCGCATCCAGGCCTATATTGTCGAATCGGAGAACTTCGAATCTATTCACAACCACTCGGCTTATGCATTGATCGAAAGAGATAAAACAAAGGCGTGAAGGAGGAAGGGGGAAGGGAGAGAGGTAAATTCCTGGCGCGCAAAACGCGCCACCTTTTTCTCCTTTGAGCACCGGAGGCGCATTCCCTTCCCCTTCCTTTTTTTCTTAACCCTTACCGATATAAAAATATGAAACCCATCGCCATCTTCCGTCACACGGCCGCTGAAGGTCCCGGCTTCTTCGCCGAATTCTTGAGTCAGCACAGCATCCCGTGGGAGCTGATCCGCATCGACTCGGGCGACAACGTGCCGCGCAACGCACGCGATTTTTCCGGTCTGGTGTTCATGGGCGGCACCATGAGCGCGAACGACGACCTGCCCTGGATACTGTTCGTGCTGCCGCTGATCCGCGATGCGGTCGCGCACGATGTGCCGATGCTGGGGCACTGTCTGGGCGGGCAACTCATGTCCAAGGCATTGGGCGGCGTCGTTGGCAAGAATCCCGTGAAAGAACTCGGCTGGGGCAAGGTCGAAGTCGCGGATAACGCCACCGCGCGCGAGTGGTTCGGCGACACCCGATCATTCGACAGCTTCCACTGGCACGGCGAAACCTTCACCCTGCCGCCTGGCGCGGTGCATCTGCTCTCCAGCGCGCATTGCCCGAACCAGGCCTTCGCCATCGGCAAACATCTGGCGCTGCAATGCCACGTCGAAATGACCGAACAGATGATCCGCGATTGGTGTGCGGCGGGCGCGGACGAACTCGCCGCCAATGCGAACAGCCCCGCGGTGCAATCCGCCGAAGCGATGCAGGCAGAGATGCACGACAAACTGCCGCAACTGCACCGCGTGGCGACGCAGTTGTACCGGCACTGGTTGCACGGTTTGGCGGCTTAAAGTGCGAAAAAGCATGTGTCCGCAGATTGCACAGGTTAGCGCGGCATGATTGGTTTTAAATCTGCGAGAATCTGCGAAATCTGCGGATAAACTGCTTTGCCCTGAAAGGAATTTCATGACCTACGTCGTTGCCGAAAACTGCATCCGCTGCAAATACACCGACTGCGTGGAAGTGTGTCCGGTAGATTGCTTCCGCGAGGGTGAAAACTTTCTGGTGATCGACCCGGACGAGTGCATCGACTGCTCGCTGTGTGTGCCGGAATGTCCGGCGAATGCGATCTACGCCGAAGGTGATGTACCACAGGATCAACGTTCGTTCATCGCGCTCAATGCCGAACTCGCTAAAGTCTGGAAGCCTATCGTCCAGAAAAAAGACGCACCCGCCGATGCGGACGAGTGGCTAAATACAAAAGACAAACTCCATCTGCTGAAGCGGTGAGCAACGCTACGGCTTTCTTCGATCGGGTCGCCAAGCGCATCCTCGCCGCGCATCCCGCGCCCGATCTGCGCGGCATCACTGTCCTGCTGCCCAATCTGCATGTTGCCCAAGCTCTCGCGCAAGCGTTGATCCGTACCGCGAACGTGCCAGCCTTGTTGCTATCGCAGATGGTGACGCTCGATGCATGGGCGCAGACTGTCGCACTCGATGCGCCTGTTGTTTCCGATAGCCAGCGCGGCGCTTTGCTGTATCAGCACCTGCGCAAACAGCCGTGGTTCGAGAACGCCGAGCTGTGGAGCATGACGCAGGAACTGCTCAAGTTGTTCGACGAGCTTACCCACGCGCTGCACGAACTGCCCAGTGATGCCGATGCGTTCGCTGCGGCAGTGCAGCAAGCCTATCAAGCGCGGCAAAACGCCACGCTGCAACTGGAGGCGCGGCTGGTGTTCGAGCTGTGGCACGCGATGCAGGAGGGCGTGGAACTGGATGCGGCGCGCGCCTACCAGCAGCGCTTGGCCAAGCTGGCGGAGCGGGCAGACAGACCGCTGTATGTGCTGCGCGCTTCGGATTGGGATGCGGTCGAGCAGCGCTTTCTGGATGAGTATGAGCAGCGGGCGCTGGTGAAGGTGTTTGATTTGAGGGAGATGGTTGAAGAAGGGGGAGGCCTCACAGCGAGTTCCCTCACCCTAGCCCTCTCCCGGAGGGAGAGGGAGCTATGCGCCCCTCTCCCTCCGGGAGCACCAAAGGTAGGCAATCCGCTATCAGCTAAAGCTGATGCGGAATTGTCACAGGGGCCGGGGGAGAGGGCGAGTGCCCCGCTATTTTTTGCCGCCACCTCCCTCGAACAGGAAGCCCGCGCCGCCGCCATGCAAGTGCGTCTGTGGTTGCAAGCGGGCAAGCGCGACATCGCCATCGTGGTGCAAGACCGCGTGGTGGCGCGGCGCATGCGTGCTTTGCTGGAACGCGCCGAGGTACTGGTGGCGGACGAGACCGGCTGGACCTTCGCCACCCTGTCGGTGAGTACGGTGCTGGATCGCTGGCTCACGGCATTGCAGAGCGATTTCTATCATCACGATCTGCTCGATCTGCTCAAGTCGCCGTTCATCTTCGCCGACATGGCGGCGGGCGAGCGTAAAGCGGCGGTGTACCACTTGGAGCAATTGCTGCGCAAACAGGGCGTGGTCGCCGGGCTGGATAAATTCTTCGCGCTTGCCGGGCACGAAGTGGCGCTGCATCAGCCGCTGGCGCGTCTGCGCCAAGCCGCCGCGTTGTTGGAGCAGAACAAGAAAAAGCCATTGGCGGATTGGCTGTCCGCATTGCGCGAGAGCTTGAACGTGCTGGCTGTCGATACCGGGCTACAGCAAGACGGGGCGGGGCAGCAGTTGTTGCGCGCGCTGGATACCTGGCGGCAGGAATTGCGCGGCGATGCGGGACGTTATGCTTTCCACGAATGGCGGCGCTGGCTGGCGCAGCAACTCGATACCGAAACCTTCCGCGACAGCAGCATCGACAGTGCAGTGCGCTTCACCCATTTGGCGGCGACGCGCTGGCGCGCCTTCGATGCGGTGCTGTTGCTGGGCTGCGATGCCGATCATCTGCCCGGTGCGGCGAGCGGCGGACGCTGGTTCAACGATGCGGTGCGTTCCGCTTTGAACCTGCCCACGTGCAGTACCCATACCGTGCGCCAGCGCGACGACCTGCTGGCATTGTTGGCGCTGAACGATTGCGTGCTGGTCACATGGCAAAAAGAGCAGAGCGGCGAGACCCGGATGCTGAGTCCGTTTTTGCAGATGCTGCGCGACGCGCATCAGCAGGCGCATGGCGACGCTCTGACCGAGCGCGAGTTGCATTCCTACCTTGCGGTGGAGGATGCGCATCAAATAACGCTGGCGCAGGCGGCCCAGCCTGCGCCCAGTGTGACGGAGGAGGTCGTGCCGTTAGGCGTTTCCATCAGCGGCTATAACTCGCTGGTTGCTTGCCCTTACCAGTTCTACGCGCGCCACATCCTGCGCCTGAACGAACTCGACGAAGTGCGGGAAGGCATCGAGAAGCGCGACTACGGCGATCACGTACACCAGATTTTGCAGCGCTTCCACGAGCGCTACGTGCGGGTGAGCGAGCATCCCGTCGCGGAACTGGTCGCCGCATTGCGCGAGATCAGCGCAGAAGTTTTTGCCGGGTTGTTGCAGCAGGACTTCGCCGCGTGCGCCTGGCTGGCGCGCTGGTACAAGTCCGTCCCTGCCTACATCGAATGGCAGAGGGAAAACGAAGCGCAAGGCTGGCGTTATGCCGAATCGGAACAGGCCTTCGATTGGCCGCTGGAAGGCGTGCGCCTGCGCGGCCGCATCGACCGCCTGGACGAGCGCGGCGAAGAAAAGCTCGTGCTCGATTACAAGACCCAGAGCGACGCGGTGCTGCGCAACAAACTGAAAGAGCCGGGCGAGGATGTGCAGCTCGCGTGTTACGCCTACGCGCATGAGGCGGCCGATGCCGCCTTCGTGAGCATCGACAACGGCAAGGTGAAACGGGTGGAGCCCAAACACGATGTGCCGCTGCTGGCGCAACTGAACGCGCAGCGGTTGGTGGACGTGATGGCGGCGATACGCGGCGGGGCTGGGTTGCCCGCGAACGGGGTGGATGCGGTGTGCATGCACTGCGAGATGCGGGGCGTTTGCCGCAAGGGGGAGTGGATGGTGGGAAATGTCGATTAACAAAATTCAAACCCAACCCACCCCAACCCTCCCTTGTCAGGGAGGGAGCGGACGCGCCTTCTCTGACAAGGGAGGCTGGGAGCCGTACCGCGCTTCTGTCTCAGCCAGCCGCAGCGGACGCTCCTCCCCTGACAAGGGGAGGCTGGGAGGGGTTAGGTTTTTCACGCCCGATAAAAAACACCATGACTAACCACCTCGCCCTAGACCCCCGCCGCAGCATCGTCGTCGAAGCCTGCGCGGGCAGCGGCAAGACCTGGCTGCTGGTATCGCGCATCCTGCGCTTGCTGCTCGATGGGGCACCTCCTTCAACAATCCTCGCCATCACCTTCACGCGCAAAGCCGCGCAGGAAATGCGGGCGCGCTTGCAATTGTGGCTGCGCGATCTGGCGCTGGGCGACGATGACTTTGTGCGCAAGTTCCTCGCCGAGCGCGGTGTCGCGCAGTTGGGCGATGAGCAACTGCAACGCGCGCGCAGCCTCTACAGTGCGGTGTTGCTGGCGCAGCCCGCCATCACCATCAGCACCTTCCACGGCTGGTTCATGCAGGTCATGCAGCGTGCGCCGCTGAATGCCGATGTGATGCAGGGCATGAGTTTGCTGGAACGCGCGGGCAGCGAGCAGGAAGAAGCCTGGGAAGAAATGCTGGAGCAAATGCGCAAGCAGCCGGAGGGCATCGAGGCGCAGCACATGCAATGGCTGTTCGCGGAATGCGGCCTATTCTCTACGCGCAAGCTGCTGTTCAACTTCCTCGGCAAGCGCGCCGAGTGGTGGGCGTATACGTCGCATCTTTCGGCGGCGCACTCATCGGGCGTGCCCTCACCCTGCCCTCTCCCGGCGGGAGAGGGTTCTAAATTCCCCTCTCCCGCCGGGAGAGGGCAGGGTGAGGGCACGCCCGTTCAATTCGCTCTAACCCAATTACAACGCGATCTCGCCGTAGACATGGCCTTCGACCCCGTCGCCGACTGGGGCTTGTGCGGCAACAGCGAGGAAATCTTTTTCGCCTTCGTGCATCAACTGGCGACCAACGGCACCGAGGTGCAGCAGGGTAAGGCCGGCGAACTGGAACGCGCCTGGACGGACACTGAGCCTGCGTTGCGCTTCACCCAATTGACACCCTTGCTGTACACCCAGGCGGGTGAGCCGCGCAGCTTCAAGCCGACCAAGAAGCAGGCGGCGGAAGCATTTTTGCTGACGCGCGATAGTTTGTTCGACGGCCTGCAAGCCGTGCGCGACACGCTGGCCGAGCAGCAAGCTTATCGCCTGAACGCAGCCGTGCTGCATTGCGGTGTGGCATTGCTCGAACGCTATCAGGCGTTGAAACAGCAAAAGCAGCAGATGGATTTCTCCGATCTGGAATGGCAGTTGTGCCGTTTGTTGCAACAAAGCGAACACGCCGAAACCATGCAGTACAAACTCGACAGCCGCTACCGCCACGTGCTGCTCGACGAGTTTCAGGACACCAACCCGCTGCAATGGCAGATATTGCGCGCCTGGTTCGATGCGGCGGTGGCGGTGGAGTCGCAACCCACCGTGTTCATCGTGGGCGACCCCAAGCAATCCATCTACCGCTTCCGCCGCGCCGACACGCGCCTGTTCGGCGTGGCGCGCGAATATCTCAAAGAACATTTTGCTGCCGAGACACTGGGCAACAGCCTCACGCGCCGCAACTCGCAGCCCGTGGTCGATGCCGTGAATGCCGTGTTCCGCGAACAGCCCCACGGCTTCGAGTTCACCGAACACCAGACCCATCAAAAAGAATTGCCGGGACATGTGCTGGTGTTGCCCTTGTGCGTCGCCGAAATTGAGTCTGCTAATAGCCCCTCTCCCGTCGGGGGAGGGGTTGGGGTGGGGGAACACTTTCAGCAACTAGAACTGCGCAACCCGCTCACCGCCCCGCGCACCGAAACCGGAGAAGGCGCCCGCCACAAAGAAGCCAAACAATTCGCCGCACAACTGCACACCATCGTTCATGAATGGTCGGTGCGCGAAGCGGGCGAAGAACGCCGTGCAAGCTACGGCGACATCATGGTGCTGGTGCGCAGCCGCACCCACCTCGCGGTATATGAAGAGGCGCTGCGTGCCAGGCACATCCCGTTCATCAGCTCCCGGCGCGGTGGCCTGCTCGACACGCTGGAAGCCGAAGACGTACAGGCGCTGCTGATGTTTTTGATCGCGCCGTTCGCCGATCTCGCCTTGGCGCAGGTGCTGCGCACGCCGATCTTTTCTTGCAGCGATGCGGATATGATGAGGTTGGCAAAAGACAGTACTGAGTGCGGAGTGCTGAGTACTGAGAGGAGCGCGGTGGTTTTTACTCAGGACTCAGCACTCAGTACCCATAACTCGGCACTCAGCACTAGCGTTTCATGGTGGCAACGCCTGCAACATCTCGCCGAAACTAACCCCTCTCCCGTCGGGGGAGGGGCTGGGGTGGGGGAACACTCCGCACTACAGCGCGCATACCAGTTGCTGCAACGCTGGCTTTCCCTCGCCGACAAGCTCCCCGTACACGACTTGCTCGACCGCATCTATTTCGAGGGCGATGTGATCGCGCGTTACAGCGCCGTGCTACCGGTCGAGATGCGCGCCAAGGTCACCGCCAATCTGCACGCCTTCATGAAAATGGCGCTCGACATCGACGCCGGGCGCTACCCCAGTTTGCCGCGCTTCCTGCAAGAGTTGCGCGAACTGCGCGACAGCAGCGACGACGCGCCCGACGAAGGCAAGCTAGGCCAAGCGGGCGAGGCGGTGCGCATCTACACCGTGCACGAATCGAAAGGCTTGGAAGCTCCCATCGTCTGGCTGCTGGATACGAATGCGGGAAAGAACAACAGGGAAGGCAACGACGTGCTGCTCGATTGGCCGACGCATGAGCATAGTCCGCTGCACTTCTCGCTCTACGCCGATCAGGCATCGCGCGGCAAACAACGCGCCCCGCTGTTCGAACTGGATGCCGCCCAGCAAGCCCGCGAAGAAATGAACCTGCTCTACGTCGCCATGACCCGCGCGCAACAGGCGCTGATCGTCAGCGGCAGCAGCAAGGGCGAAGACAAGGAAGAAAAGAAAAAAGAGCCGTCGTGGTACGACCGCATCGCGGCATCCGTAAATGAACAGCCGAACCCGTTGGATGTAGGAGCGGCTTTTAACAAAGTTAGGCAATCCACTACCCGACAAGTCGGATGCGGGATTGACACAGCCGCGAATGCCGCCAGTGAATCGCAGAGCGGCATTCGCCAGCAAGCGACCCACTACGTGCTGCCCGCCATTCTCCCCACCGGCAAACGCGCCGCCCACAACACCGCCCAACAACAGCGCGGCATCTGGTTGCACGCCCTGCTGCAACACCTCACCGAAACCAACTCCCTCTCCCACCGGGGGAGGGCTGGGGTGGGGGAACATTCGTTACCACAACGCGCCGAACTCCAGCAACGCCTAGCCATCCCCTCATCCGAAATGGATTCGCTCTGGCAACGAGCCCAACACTTGCTCACCCTGCCGCAACTCGCCCGCTTCTTCGACGCGCAGCAATATCACACCGCCTGCAACGAAATGCCCTACATCAATGCCAAAGGCGAATTGAAACGCATCGACCGCCTGGTGGAATTCGATGACGAGGTGTGGGTGTTGGATTACAAGCTGGGCGATTCGGAAGATGCTGCACGTTATCGCGTGCAGATGCGGGAATATCAAGCCTCGATGCAATCGGTGTATGCGGGCAAGCCGGTGCGCTGTGCGCTGGTGTTTGCGGATGGGGTGTTGAGCGAGGCGTAGGCTGGTTAACTTTGCCCACCATGAATGTCATGATTGGATTCCGCGTGGGCACGGTGTGCCCACCCTACTCGGCTTTATCGCGAAGCATCTGGTCGGCCGCGGTGTTAGGGCGCATCTTTAAGCGCAAACGACACACTGTAGTAGCCGCTCCGGCCTTGCCCACAGCGCCACGGTCACGCCAGCCAATGTCCACGATAGCCAGGAACTGCCGAACCTGTTGCGTGGCGACGAGACCCGGCTATATGGTGACAGCGCCTACAT
>SCUU01000183.1 GCA_004297065.1 Gallionellaceae bacterium | reverse complement strand
TCTGATGAGCCCGGTTATCACGAGATTTTTATTTTTCAGGAATTTTGATGTTGTGTAAGAACCGTCAAGACCAGCCACCTGGTTACTGATGTTACTGTTATTTTTTGAAGTGAGGATAGCGCCGATATAAGATTGGCTCCCGATATCTTTTTTATAACGAACCACTGTATTGTTGGTGGCTGCAGCCGTGCCTGATGCTGCGGTTTGAATGTTTAGTAAGCCGATATTACTTCCTCCTATCTTTCCAAACAACCTGCCACCGGCAACGATTGGTACCTGCTCAAAATTTTCGATACCTATTTTTCTTGTATAGAAAATTTCGTTGCTGGCCCCAAGATTAAACTGGTAGTTTTGATAACCTTCTAAAAAGAACTCTCTTTTTTCAGGATAGTATAAATTGAAACGGTTCAGGTTTACCGCGATCCTGTCTACTTCCACTTGTGCAAAATCTGTATTGGCCGTTAGGTTCAGTTTTAAAGTAGGGGTAAGATTCACATTCAGATCTGCACCAATTTTTCCGGGCCAGTTGGTTGACTGATTTTTTTCTTTTTCAAATCCGCCGAGCGTATAGGGTTTTAATTCAAAATATTTAGCGTAGCCAATATTACTAAGCCCTGCCAGTGTACCCGCATTTGCCAAACAATAGATGGAACAATCCCTTGTCCATCCCTGCCATGAAACCTGCTCGTTTTTTGAACGGATATTGCGTTCAAAGTTGATGGCCCAATTATAAACTGAATCCTTCTTAAACTGTAAACTATTGAATGGGATACGGATCTCAGCAAACCAACCTTCATTTGTAATAGTGGTTCTCGCATCCCATACGCCGTTCCAATCCTGATTAGCCTCTTCATTTCCCGAGATCAAAAGATCTGCCCTTGCACCGTTGGGATTAATGACAAACAGGTAACCATTTCTTTTATCATTAAAGGGTGATAGTGCAACCTGGAAATTATCATCCTCGCTGTAAAAAAAATCCCGCTGCATATATTTTGCACGTATACTGCCTGGTTGCTGGTAACACCATACACCGATATACAGGGCGAGCTTATCATATACGATAGCAACCTTTGTACCTTCACTGGCAGGTTTACCAAAATCGAGTTCGCGTTGTGTGAAGTTGGTTATAGCTGATGCGCTCTGCCAACAGGGTTCAGTCAATTTTCCGTCAAGAGCAATTGTTTCATTGGTGAAACTGGTGCGGATAGTATCAATAAGATTATGCTGTGCAGAAACAGGTTTATATAACAATATAACGATGACAATTAAAGCTAAGTGAAGATTGATTTTCATCTACGACTTATTTTGATATCTTAATAACCAGCTTTGTGTCTGCCTTTAATTCTTCGTTTGCTTTTAGTACCAGTGTGTCACCTTCTTTCAGGTTCCCGAATATTTCTGTTTTATCCGGCAAGCCGACTCCCTGGCTTACATCCACCCATTTGGAAATATTATTTTCCGATATGATCACGAACTTCTTTTCAAGTGTTGTTCCAACTGCTGAATAAGGTACAAAAAATGATTTGCCTTCACGCAGGATATTTAATTTGCAATCTGCGAACATGCCTGACTTTAGCAAATGATCGCTATTGTTAATTGCAAATTCCCACACTTCGCTTCTTGAATTCGGATCGAGGCTCCCGGATTTTCGGGACAGGTTCCCCTCGAATTTTTTTCCGGGAATGGCTTTCAGTGTAAACTGTACTTTTCCTTCTTTGACTTTTGTACCTGTCAATGCCTCCGGTACTGCAATGCGCAGGCGTAGCGTTGCGTTATCTTCAATTTCAAATAAAGGCGTTTCGCCGGGCTTACCCACATAAGCGCCCGCATCCACATTTCTTTTAACAACTGTCCCGCTAAATGGCGCTTTTAAAGTAAGATAGCCTGCTGTCTCTCCTTCAGCGTTTACTGCTGATTGCGCAGCGCGTATCAATGCCTCATCTGAACTTACCTGGTTCTTTGCTTTCTCAAGATCTGCTGGTGCAATCACGCCATCGGTTTTCGATGCTTCCAATAGTCTTTTATACAGATCATTGCTGGTAATAAGTCTCGCTTTTGCTGATTCCAGTTTTTGTTTGCTTTCCGCGATCCTTGACTGCAATTCAGGAGCCTCGAGTATTGCAATTACCTGTCCTTGTTTTACAGGTGAGCCGATATCGACAAAGATCTTTTTTATGTAGCCGCTTACTTTACCGAAGACCTGTACTTTTTCCTGTGCAAGCAACTCGCCGGGGAGCGAAACAGTTTTATCGAGCGAGCCGCTTTGTAATAGAAAGACAACCGTTGAATCAATAGTGGGCTTAACGGTTTCTTTTGGCTTGTTGTTCTGGTTACAGCTAATGGTAGCGGCAACTACTAATAATGCTATAATATTTTTTATCTCTTTCATGTTGTCATTTTTGGTTGTCATAAAACCTGCTGGCTGTATCATCCGGGTCAAGTGAAACATCACTGTATATTTTTTTATTAATGACGGCATTGTAAACAAGTGGCAATACAAAAAGTGTGGTAAGAGTTGAAAACAAAAGACCACCAATTACCGCAATGCCCAATGGTGCTGTTTGCTCACCACCTTCTCCTAAACCGATAGCCATCGGTATCATCCCGGCTATCATGGCAAAGCTTGTCATTAGGATCGGTCGCAACCTGGACTGCGCAGCAATGAGACCTATGTTGGATAGGCTACCATCCTGCTTCCGGATCGTTTCTGCTTTTGTTACGAGAAGAATAGCATTGGCGACTGCTACACCAATCGCCATGATACAGCCCATGAATGATTGTATGTTTAGTGTTTTGCCTGCCAGAAATAATAACAGGAATGAACCGGCAACAACAGCAGGGATAACTGAGAGGATAGTAAATGATAATCGGAACGATTGAAAATTAGCAGCCAGCAATAGTAAAATAACAATGATGGCTAAGAGCAGCCCAGAACCCAGTTCGCTTTGTGTTTGCTGAAGGATCTCTGATTGCCCCCGCACATATACTTTCACGCCTTGCGGTAACGAATCTAATTTACTGATCGCAGTTTGAACATCTTTAACTGCCGTGCCTAAATCTTTTTGATGCAGGTTAGCAGAGATTGTAATAAAGCGTTGTTGATTTAAGCGGTCATATTCTCCCGGCGTGTTTAACTTTTTCCATGTAGCCACATCGCGCAGAAAAATATTTTGATTGCTGGCGGATACAGGAACCTGTTCCAAATCTTCCGGTGATTTCATTTGGTATTCGGGTAACTCTACCTGAACCTGGTAGGCATTTCCTGCATTTTTATCCAGCCAGTAATTTAACAGGATGTTTCGGCTGGATGAAGTAGCTGCTGAAACGGAACGACTCATTTCATCGATGGTCAGCCCCAATTGTCCTGCACGAACCCGGTCATAATCTATCTGTAAGGATGGATAATCGAGGGGAAGCGTGTATTGAATATCGCGCATGTAAGGCAATGCCTCCATTTGCTTTTTTAATTTATCGCCGATCTCTTTGCTTTGTTTCAGATTTTTCCCCTGCACCACCACTTCAACCGGGTTGTTGGTTCCCTGGCTCATCACCTGCTCAACAAGATCGGCGGGTTCAAACGAAACCTGCATCGAAGGAATTTCTTTTTTGACAGCGGATCTCAATTGTTCTTTTAAGTCATCCAGTTTGATACCCGCGTTATCAGTAAATCTTATTTTCACAATCGCTTCATGCGGTCCGCTTGTCCAGGTAAAGATCGAGTTGATAGCATAGGTAGGCGGTTGTAATCCAACATAGGCAGAAGTAATCGACACCTGTTGTTTGCCTACTTCTTTTTCAAGCAGCGCCAATACTTTTTTGGTATTATCTTCTGTCCGTTCAATGCGCGTGCCTGCAGGCATACGAAGTCTCACTTGTAACTGTCCTGAGTTTACTTTCGGAAATATTTCCTGCCCTAAAAAACGATAATTACTCCAGAGCAATAAACCACATATAACCAGGTACAAAGAAATAATCACGCCGCGGGAACCTGCTATTCTATTTTGAAAAGATGTATAACGGTTAGTCAGTTTTGTAAACCATTTCCTTTCTGTGAATTGCCCGGCATCTTTTAACCACCAGTTTGAAAGAACCGGCACTACTGTTTGCGAGATCAGAAAAGAAGCGATCATGGCAAAAGCCACTGCAAGCGATAATGGCATGAACATCCCTTTAGGTATGCCGGTCATAAAAAGCGCCGGAACAAATACCGCAAGGATACTTAACAGGATCAGCAGTTTTGGCAAAGCAATTTCTTTCGCAGCATCTGCGATGGCTCTTGGTTTTTTCTTACCATCTTCAAGATGCCGGTGTATATTTTCAATAGTTACTGTTGCCTCATCCACCAATATACCAATTGCAAGCGCCAAACCTCCAAGGGTCATAATATTGATACTTTGCCCCGTGAGGTACAAACATACGATCGCAGATAGCAGGGCAAGTGGAATGGTAATCACAACGATCAATGAACTTCGCCTGTCGCTTAAAAAAAGCAATACCATCAACCCGGTAAGTATGGCCCCCAATCCTCCTTCAAACAAAAGACTTTTTAAAGAATTGACAACATAGGTTGATTGATCAAATTCATAAGATACATGTATGTCGGCAGGAATCGCGGCCTGCATGTCCGGCAAAGCCTTTTTAATATTCTGTACCACTTCCCAGGTGGACGCATCCGCGCGTTTGGTTACCGGTATATAGATGGAACGTTTACCATTGACAAGTGCATAACCGGTTGTGATGTCCGCACCGTTTTCTACGGAAGCTACGTCACGGACATAGGCTGTCGTCCCGCTTTTTGCCTGTAAAGGAATGCTTTCAAACTCTTTGATATTATCGATGACTGTATTCTGTGGAGTAATCAGTGTTTGATCGCCCACCCGCAGGTTGCCCGCTGGCGAGATCATATTCCCTTTAGCAATAGTAGCCGCCAGTTCATCGGGTGTAACGCCGTAGCTGCGGAGTCTTTCAGGACTAGCGCGTATAATGATGGTTCGCTGATTCCCTCCGAGTGGTGGCGGTGCTGACACGCCCGGCAAGGCGGCAAACATGGGCCTAACTTTAAAGAGAGCAAGATCCTGTATCTCATTTAAAGATTTACTGTTGCTCGTAAATACCAATTGTCCTACAGGTACGCTACCCGCATCGTAACGCATGATGAATGGTGGTAAAGTTCCTGGTGGCATAAAAGAACGGGCGCGGGTAGCATAGGATACCACCTCAGCCATAGCAGCACCCATATCGGTCCCTTCGTGAAACTGCAGTTTGATCAGTGAGACACCCTGAACGGATTTGCTCTCTACATATTTAATGCCGGTAATGTAGAGAAAGTGGTATTCATAGTAGGAGGTAAGAAACCCTTCCATCTGTTGTGGCGATAAGCCCCCATAAGTTTGCGCCACGTAAATGACAGGCGTTCCTAACTTTGGAAAAATATCTATCGGCATTTTTCGCACGGCCAGCCATGAGAAAAATACGATACCCATTACGATCACCATAACAGTAACGGGTTTTCTGAGTGCAGCGATGATCAGTTTTTTCATGTGGCTATTTCACCTGGTTGACAAATAAATTAATATCGCCATAAACGGCTGCTTTATATAATAAGGCTTTCCATAATTCTGATTGCGAGTTGGCTAAATCGATCTTCGCTTTCAGCAATACCGTTTGCGTCTGCAATAATTCTGTGTAATTGACAAGACCGTTGGTATAACGTACCTGCATTGACATGAAAGCATATTCTGCAGAACGTACCTGGAGCGGTGTTTCTAAAGCGATGGAGCGGGTATTGGAAAAATTGGCATCCGCATATTTCCTTTGTTCTTTCAATGCTGATGAAACCTGGTTCAGTTTTTCCTGCTCTGATTTTATGAGCCAATCCTGCTGCTGCAATTTTGTTTTTATCTCCGCCTGTTTTAATAATGGAACTGACAATTGCACACCCAGGCCATAGTTAAAACGGTTTAAGGCAAATCCATCAAAGGTTTTAACAGCGCCCGTATAGTCTACGCCTGAACCTCTTGCATAGGTGGTACCCCATATCGATAAATGCGGAACAGACAGCTTATTGATGGTTACGCGTTTAGTATTTGCTTCTTCAATACTAAGCCGCGCTGTTTTTACAAACGGGTGCTCTATTGTATCTGTAAGCTGTTGTTGTGGAACAGAAGCGTACAATAAGGTGTCTTTTCCAACGATCACAGAATCGGTAGCAAGCGATTCCTGCAAAGCCGTCATTGTTCCTGCAAAAGCATTTTTTATTTTTAGCCATTCGATGCGGCTGCGGGAAAGCTCAGATTGTATAAGTGCAGTGTCCACACCTGGTCTCAGCCCTGTTGCTGCAAGAACCCTGACCTGGCGCAATTGGTTTTCTGAAATCCGTATATTTTCTTCATAGAGCTTTGATAATTTCTGCACATATACCAAGTCTATATATTGGTCACTAACTTTTATCTTATGCGCAAAAATATCCTGTTCATTTTTCGATTGCAATGTTTGTGAAGTAGCGGTGGCAAGGTTGATATTGGACGTACGTTCTCCGAATATCCCTGGTTGCCATTGAAGCAATAAGCTCGCAGCAGAACCGGTAACCGGACCATAATCATTATTTGCTGAAGGAGGCCCGCTAATGGGTAATGTGTATTGCGGGTAAAACATGCCCGTAATATTATTATGCGTGGCGAGGTTAGCTTGGTAGGCTGCATCCAGTTGGGGAATAATCGTTTGCTGCTGAAGTTTAATACCCGCTTTCGATGCTTCTAACTGGTAGCGGTTTGATTTTAATTTAGGGTAATTGTTTTCGGCTATAGAAAGTACATCAGCCAATGACAGCCGTACAGTATCCTGTGCTTTTAATGCAGGTACAAAAAAGCAAAATCCTATAAATAATATCCATCTCATGTGCATCAGTTTGCTCAGAAACAAACCTAACAAGAGATTTAGGATAAATTTGGGAGGTTACCTGTGCCGAAAGTTACCTTAATGTGATGTATTCCGTTTTGGTGTGTATACAATACCTCCAATCCATATAATTGGGCTATCTGTTTTACCAAAGCGAGTCCTAAGCCGGTTGTTTTTATATCCGATGTACCCTTTCTAAAACGTTCAAACAGGTAGCCAGGCTCAATGGTTAAGGACATTCCGGAGTTCTCAATACTGAATTCACCACCGTTCAATGTAACACGGATATATCCACCCGGAAAATTATGGACAACCGCATTTTTTATAAGGTTACTAAAAAGAATCTCTATGAGTGCAGGATTGGCTGTCAGGTAAATATTATCGGCTATCAGTAAGTCTGTCACCGGAAAATTGTCGTAGTGTTCCTGGTAATTGGCAATAATACTGCTTAGAAGCTGAGAAATATTGATTCTTTCCTGATCTGGAAACTGGTTATTATCAATTTTTGCAAGAAGGAGCAGGCTTTTATTTAGTAGGCTTAACCTGTCATTTGCCTGGGTAATGTCAGCCAATAACAAAGCGGTTCCTTCTGTCAGCCCTGGTTCATTGATCAGCAGGTCGAGTTTGGAACGGATAATGGCAAGCGGGGTTTGTATTTCGTGACTCGCATTCTCAACAAACTGTTTTTGATTGCTATATGCCTTGTTATTCTTTGCTGCAAGATCAGTGAGTTCTTTATTCAACTGGTTAAATTCCGTGATCCCTGTTTCCGCAAGAGGCGCGAACGAATTATTTTTGGCGATATCATAATCAGATGCAGCCTGTAGTGTTTTATAAAAAGGTTGCCATAACCGTTTTGAGCTTTTTCGGTTAATCACAACAATCGAAAATAACAGCAACATAAAAACAAAAATCTCTGTGGCAAACACTTTTACCAAAAGATGCGAATATTCTTTTGATGTAACCAGCGTTGTGAGCAGGTAATGATCTCTGTTTAGTTCATATTGCTTCGACAAAACTGTGTAACCGCTATCAGTATCCTGAATTTTGCCTGCATCGTTTACAGGCAAGCTGAGTTTTGTTATAGAGTATTCGCCTTTAATCTGCATTGGTAGTGAACCAGCGGCGAATGCCTGCCAGATATTTTGCTGTTTAAGTTCCAGTTGCTTTTCCTGCATGTGACGCGCATGACCGGTAAGGATCACATAAAATAACACAGAACCCAGTAACAGCACAAGCGGTAACCAGGTAAGCAGGTAACGGGTATTTTTCTGTTCAAGTGTTTTACTCATACCACCAATTTATAGCCAAGGCCATATACAGCCTGCAGCATATCGCCGCAGCCTTTTTCTTTCAGCTTCTTTTTTAGATTCTTAATATGCGAATACACAAAATCAAAAGAAGCAAGGTTATCTGTTTGTTCACCATATAAGTGTTCTGCAATTGCCTGGCGGCTTACCACCCGGTTTTGGTTGGTAATTAAAAACAGTAACAGTTCAAATTCATTCTTGGTAAAGGATACCAGGCTGTCATGGACCAAAACGGTTTTTGCAGCGAGGTCAAGCTTCAGGCTACCTGCTTCCAATACACTGGAGCCGGAGCCATATTTTCTCCGGATGAGTGCCTTTACCCTCGCATTCAGTTCTGATAAGTGGAAAGGTTTTGTCAGGTAGTCATCTGCACCGAGATCAAGTCCTGCTATCCGGTCTTCCACTGCATCGCGTGCGGAGATGATAATAACACCATCTGTTTTTTTATCCTTGCGTAAATGATCGAGTAACTGCAACCCATTGCCACCGGGTAAATTGATATCAAGAATAATGCAGTCGTACTGAAAATCATCAGCTTTTTGTACTCCTTCCTGGAAAGTACCTGCCTGTTCGCACAGAAATCCGGATTGCGTAAAGTAGTCAACGATACTTTGACGCAAGCTTATTTCATCTTCTATGACCAATAGCTTCATGAAAGGGATTTAACGCTAAGCTAAGTTTGCATTTAGGAGAAATTTAGGATAAAACTGGCTTGATCTATCTCAATATGCCAGATTCTTTATCAATAACCCAATCAAAGCAGCAATAAATATAAGATACGGTTCGGGGAGTTTTTTTATGTAGATCAATACCAGTAAGGCAGCAACTGCGATCAGTAAAGCCGGAATGTCTCTTATGCTTCTTATTCCAATTAAGATGGCTGCCCCAACCAGGGCTCCTATAACAGCAGCAGTGATCCCTTCCACAAAAGCTTTGATGGAAAGATTCTTCGCTATCTGCTTAAAATATGGAGCGGGTATTATGGTGAAAAGATAACAGGGAAGGAATGTGGCTAAAGCTGCAACCGTTGCTCCGGGAAATCCCGCTACCAGGTACCCGATAAATCCGACAGTGATTACTACCGGACCAGGAGTGATCATGGCAACGGCTACCGCATCCAAGAATTGCTGTTCAGTGAGCCAGTTATTTTCTACCACTACACCGGAATGTAAAAAAGGAACGATGGCAAGCCCGCTTCCAAAGACAAATGCACCCGCTTTTGTAAAGAACCAGGCGATCTTAGCGAGTGTGTTCCACTCGAATTGCCAAAAACCGATAGCCCCCAGAAATATAGCACCCACACCTTTATTTTTTTTGATCCATTGCGGCGGTGCTTTGACAAGCATATACAGAAATCCAGCAGTAACAAACAATAATATTTCTTCGGATTGCGTAATAATTGTCACAACTACAGCAACTATATAGAATACCCATAAAAGCCAGTTTTCTTTAATGGACGCGACTGTTAGTTTGCCAACTGACTTTGTGGTCAGCTTATAACTACTCATAATGATAATCGCCACCACTGCTGCACTTACTCCGTAAAAAACGGCCTGCATCCATGCAAGACCGCCAAACTGCTGGTACAACATTCCAAGCGCAACCACCATACAAAATGAAGGAAGTACAAAAGCAATTCCAGCAAGTGTTGCTCCGGCAATTCTATAGTGAACAAAACCGAGGTAAATAGATAACTGTGCAGCCAATGGTCCAGGTGCAAGTTGCGCGAGCGCCAAGCCTTCTTTGTATTCTTCCTCCGAGATCCAATTTTTTTTCTCAACCAGGTCCCGATGCATATAACCGACGAGCGCAACAGGCCCACCAAAACCAATAGTGCCCAGACGCAAAAAATATATGATCAGTTGTTTGAGTGAATAAGCCGGTTCAGTCATTGTATTATGGTATTGGATTCCAGGTATGTTTTTCTTTTCGTATGGTATTGGAGATACAAAATATGCACTCGGAAGAGAAATTCTAAATTTTTCTTAAAACAGGTTAATTCAGAACATACCCTTCTTAATAGGCAGTAATTTTATATGTGGTAAAGCTTGCTTATGAAGAACTTAAAATCGGTAGTTGATTTTTTTACATTGTCGGAATTTTCATCTTTGACCTCCATTGAAGGACTTGCCAAAAGGCATCATAAAAAATGGTCTGAAAATTATGCAAAGTGGAGTTATGAATCGACAAAACAGAAACTTCTTTCAGCGTACTGGACCCGTGTTGTACCCGTACACATTTTTACTCTTTTTTGTATAGGCTTAACTGCCTGTTTTTTCTTTGTATTTCGGCAGCAGAAAATAACCGAATCATTGATCGTCATTTCAATAGCAGCAGTAATCGTTTATTTCAGCTTGTGGCTTTGGGTTTATAAGCCAGTTTATATGAACGAATTTGTACCGCTGTTAAATAATGCAATTGAAACTTTAAGCGGTGCTTATTTAAAGGAACTCGATGATGTGAAAAAGGCCCAGTACAGTTCCATTACAATTGTATTAATTCATATCGTGACAAATAAACTGGCAGGACTCATTGGTCAGAACGGCTATAAATTTTCCAAAGAGGAAATGGCCAGGCTATATGGGATTTCAGAAAGGAGCTTTCATGACGCGTTGAACGCTGTACTTAACGCTGATTGGAAAGAAAGCACAAGGATGAATACCGAGATGGCTGATGCTTTTAGAAAAGCAGGTCATTATTTTTCTGCCACTGGCAATATGAAAGCTGTCAGTTTGTTAAGTGACATTCAGGCTGATCTGCTTGTATCAAAGAAACCGCCTGCCATTTAATGCCAGAATAGCGGAATAATGTTAATGAATATAAAACAGGTAAGGTGATGTATACATAAACGCATCCTGTCAGATGAATTGCTACTGAATTGGAAACATTTCTTATGACAGAGTTTCCAATGATGGTTCCCATGACTCAAGCTGAGTTTTGGGAAAAAATGAAAAGTGTAGTGGAAAATGTAGTGGAAGCTAAACTAACTACTGCAACTTCCTCAAATTCCACCCTGATACCGGAAAAGGCGCTTCTAAAAGCCTCAGAAGTCTGCACTATTTTCCAGATCTCCAAGCCCACCCTTTATGAGTGGTTAAAGCAAAACAAGATTGCGAGTTTCAAGATCCAGTCTCGCCGGTATTTTTCCCGGCAGGATATTGAAGCAATTATCCGGCAAGACAACAAGATTTCCAACCTTTAATTCTTCGCCATGAACTGCAAAGAATTTAATCAACTGGACATCGTAGACTACCTTTTATTACTTGGTCACAAGCCTGCTAAAATCAGCGGTAATGATCATTGGTATTTTTCCCCCTTCAGAAATGAAAAGACGCCATCTTTTAAAGTCAACAGAAAATTTAATGTCTGGTATGATCATGGGCTGCAGAAAGGCGGAAAGCTGGTTGATTTTGGTGTACTGTTTTATAACTGCACGGTAAATGATTTGCTGCGCAGATTAGAGCATCAAAACAATTTTCCTTTTCAACAGCAAAAACCTCATGACCAGGCCGCCTCTTTTTCCGGGGCGGGTGAAAAAGAAAAAATCGTTGTTGTGGATGCCCGCCATCCAATCAGGTTCTCGCCTCTGCAAGACTACCTGGAATACCGAAGGATTCCTTTAGAGATTGCAAACCGGTTTTGTAAAGAAGTTGACTTCAGATCGGAAGAGC
>SCUU01000173.1 GCA_004297065.1 Gallionellaceae bacterium | reverse complement strand
TTTTTGACATGTTAACAATTACTTCTGCAAGCTTGTCATAATCAAGAGTTGCAGAAGGAGTGCACATTGCAATAACAGAACCAACGTTTTTGTGCGATAAAACATTCTCAAGTACATTGTTAAATCGATTATAATCTGCGTCACCAACAATATCAACAGGATTTCGTGAGCTTCCCCATGGAGGAATTACCGCATCAATTTTTGGTCTGATGTCATCAATTTTTGCCATCTTGATTCCAAGTTTTGAACATGAGTCAGTCGAGATAATTGCTGGTCCACCAGCGTTTGATACAATAACAAGATCACCGTTTAATGGAAGAGGTTGTTTTGAGAATGCTGTTGCATAATCAAATAATTCTCCCATAGTATCAACCCTGATTGCACCCGATTGTTTTAGCAGTGCATCATAAATCTCGTCTGAACCCATCAATGCACCAGTATGTGACATTGCTGCCTTTGCTCCCTCCGGACTACGTCCAGACTTTAAAACTAAGACAGGTTTTTTTAGATTTTTAGTAATGTTTTTGCAAATCTTTAAAAATTTCTGACCATCTCCCATGTCTTCAAGATACATTACAATCACCTTTGTTTGTTCATGGTCTGCAAGCATCTCAAGTACATCAATTTCGCTCATGTCTGCTTTGTTTCCCATACTTATGACAGCAGAAAATCCAATCCCTTGTGCGCTTGCATCCTCAACAAGTGCTGCACAAATTGCCCCACTTTGTGAGACAAGTGCTATTTCTCCTGATTTTGGGGTTATCTTTAGAAATGTAGAATTCATCATTGTTTTTGGATCAAGATTCATAACACCAAGACAGTTTGGACCGATTACCTTTACATTGTATTTTTTTGCAATTTCCTTTAGTTGTTCTTCTAGTTTTTTCCCATCTTCATCAACTTCCTTGAATCCAGCTGTGATTACAATTGCCCCTTTGATCCCTTTTTTACCACATTCCTCCAAAACTGTTGGAACGATCGTATTTTTTGTAACAACTACTGCCAAATCAATTAGTTCAGAAACATCTAGAACAGACTTGTAGGCCTTTTTATCAAAAACCGTGTCCCTTGTTGGACTGATTGGATAAATCGTTCCCTTGTATCCTTTCATTATATTTGAGGTAATTGCACGTCCTACGCTGCCTTCCTTATCTGATGCGCCAATTATTGCAATCGATTTTGGTGATAGAAAAACTGACTCTGCCAATTTGTTAACCTTGGTTCAAAATACTTTCCATAATAAAGCTATTCATAGTTATAATGAAAATTATATTATAATTAGCTTCCAAGCATTTTTCCTGCCAAATTTTCTTTTCGTGGTATCCAAACTAATTTTAGGTTAGAGAATTTTGGAATAAGCCCCCATGCTTCTCTTGCCAAGCTACGCAGCTGATCGTTGTTTATCGCATTTTCATGATTTAGCTGTGCAATTGTATTTTTAGAATCACTATAGATAACAATATCTTCATCCGATTTTATAGATTTTAGTGCAGTGATTATTGCAAGATATTCTGCTTGATTGTTTGTGATGTTAGGTTTCTTTTCATAAAATGACTTACCTGTCTCTTTAATATAGAAACCATATCCAGAATCTTCTCCTCCTGAACCATCTACATAAACACTAATTGGCATCGAAAGACTTCTTTAGATGCCAAACAAATTGTTTGCTATAGCTGTCTCGTATAGAATCTTGATGCCAATAAGCAAACTTGCAAACCCAGCAATGTATCTTAGAGCTTTGTTTGCAGATTCAATCTTGTGTATAAATGCAAAAGGAAGTCCGATTAATCCGCTTATCATTGCCATCCCTATTACAGATCCTATACCGAATATCAAGATGAAGCTCAAAACTGTCGTGATATTACCAAGTGTACTTGCTGTCAATACCACCAAGCTGCCGCTCCCAGCTAATCCGTGAATGCAACCTATTATGTAGGATTTGTGTGAATGCTCGTGTTCATCATTGTGTTCGTGTGGATGAGTGTGAATGGTACCGTCATCATGAGCATGAGTGTGTAGATGTTTTAATTGCAACAGTTTTTTGTTGCTAAATGTTGTAAATGCAAGAAAGACCAACATGATTCCTACAATAAACTCAAATCCCATGAAAACATTTTGTGGAATATTAATTGCCAAAAGATAGACGATAAGACCCATCAGTACAAGTGTTGTTGTGTGTCCTGCGCCCCACATGGCGCCAAGAAATGATGATTTGAAGGTACCCTCTGCGATTACTTTCTTAATTGGTTGTAGTTTGTATCGTCGTTTCGAGATCTGAGTAGTTACTGCCGCCATATGATCTGGTTCAAAGGCATGTTGTAAACCTA
>SCUU01000226.1 GCA_004297065.1 Gallionellaceae bacterium | reverse complement strand
CCGGGATCGATCACCGCCCATTCGATCAGTCCACGTTTGGCAAGCTCCGCCGTATGCCCGAAGCGCTTGGCTGTGTCGGCCTGCCCCAATGCAGGGCTCGGAATCGTCGGATAAACGATGACATCCGCCTTGGCGCGGATGCCCTCGATGATCCGCGCATAGATTTCCCAGTCGTCTTTCTGATGTCCGGTCGTCACGTCATAGGCATGGGCATGGATGATCGCCGCGCCCGCCTCCGCACAGGCGATGCCGTCCGCAACGATTTCCTCAACGGCGACGGGAATGCCCGGCTGCTTCGCGCGGGTCCATGGCCCGTTCAGCGCGGCTTCGATCCAGACCTTGGGCATCGGCTATTTCCCGGTCCACACCGGCTTGCGCTTTTCCGCGAAGGCCGCGAGGCCCTCCTTCGCGTCCTGCGTCATGGCCAGCACCGCGATCTGCGACTCGGTGTAGGCAATGCCCTGATCGAACGACATCGACGCCAGCGCGCGCATCGCATACTTGCCGCGGCGGATCGCGGTCGGAGACTTGTCGATGAGGCGCGCCACCAGCCACTCGACTTTGGCATCGAGGTCGGCGGCGGGCACCACATGATTAAGCAGTCCCGCGTCCTTCGCCTCCGATGCCGTGAACGGCTCACCAGCGAAACACCATTCGCGCACCAGACGCGGCGGCGCGATCGTTTGCAACAGGCTCAGCACCTGCATCGGAAACACGCCGACTTTCACTTCGGGCAGGCCAAACACCACGTCATCCGCCGCCACCGCCATATCGGTCATGCACAACAGCCCGATGCCGCCCGCCATGCAGACGCCGTTGACGCGGGCGATGGTCGGCTTGGTCGCATTTTGCGCCATGCGCAGCATGTCGGCATAGGCGAGATTGGGTTGCGACAGGTCGAATGCAAAGCCCGCCCCCGGCTGTAAATCCGCTCCGGCGCAGAAAGCTTTGGTGCCCGTGCCGGTCAGCACGATCACGCGCACATCGTTGTCTTCATGAGCGCGGCGGTAACCATCGACGATCCCGGCGATGACCGAGGCGTTCAGGGCGTT
>SCUU01000225.1 GCA_004297065.1 Gallionellaceae bacterium | reverse complement strand
CAATTATGGGATTAATTTTTATCATATCATTATGCTGTTCATCAATTTCAATTTTTTTTGCAGTACCCCTGTTCTGGGTTTGATCACTTCTAAGACCAGTTATCCAACCATCTAAAGTTGCTAACATTTTATTTAGTGGATGTACTTTTCTGATTCCGCAACACAGTTTTCTATTTCCTGCACTTTCGTAAAATAAATTCATGCCGTTTACTCTTACCATTTCTGTAACCTCTTGAGCATCTGGAAATGTAACTTCGATGTTTATGTTGTATTTCTTACGGATTTGATCCATTACATCATAAGTTTCTTGATTTAATCTTCCAGTATCTAGCGTAAATATTCGAGATTTTGGATTAATCTTCATTAACATATCAATTACTACTACGTCTTCAGCACCAAAACTAGACGCTAATGCAATTTTTGGATGAAGGGTATCTAGTGCCCATTTTAGAACTTCTTGCGGTGTCTTTAGTTGAGTATTTAACTCATCAATCTGTTTGAGACTAAATTTTGCCATGATGACAGTTGTTATCTATTCTTTTATAATTATTACGAGATTAAGCATTCAATTATTATTCTAAAATTATAAACAACTTGATGTAACACTCCAAGATGAGTAATCATTCATTTGTAGTTGTTTTTCCATCTGTTTTTGCTAAAAATAAGATTGACTTGCTTATTTCTAACATCAAAAACGTATTAAAAGTTCAAAATCAAAAGTATGCCAAAATTACAAAGGATGATTCTGTTATAGTGATTGATGCAAATGATCCTGTATTTGCATCATCTACAGTAAATATGCTATATGGGATAGACAGAGTAGCCATAGCAAAACAAGTAAAAAACGAATTTGATGTTATAGTTTCAACAATTGCTAAGATAGGTACTAATCTTTTACTTAGCGGCGAGAGATTCTTGGTAAATGTTGAGGGTCATTCTGCTGGTTTTATGACAAAAGATGTAGAGCTGGCGGCAACTTCTTCGTTAATCGAAAAAACCACTACACTTGGTGCAAAACCTGGTACACCAGAGAGATATGATAAATTAATCTACGCCTACCTTACAAAATTACATGGTTATGTCTGCATTTTTACAGATAAAGGACATGGCGGTATACCATATGACTCACAAAATGAGAGAGTGATTTGTTG
>SCUU01000224.1 GCA_004297065.1 Gallionellaceae bacterium | reverse complement strand
CAAGCGCCGGAACTGCTCGGGGCTGAGCACGTCGGGGCAGTCGAGGTCGGCCCGAACCAGCGCGGCTTCCATATGCTGCAGCGCGAGAGTCGGATTGCTGCCCGGAAGGCCCGGGGGTTCCGCGGCCTCGATCACCGCCAACTCGGTGGACACGTCGCCGAACGGTACGAGCTCGGGATTCACCATCAGATCATTGTTCGCCACCGGGCATCCGGCCGCGGCGGTTGGGTCGGATTGCCAGAACTGCCCGACAACGTCAGCTCTGCCGTGACTCGGCCAGCACGTCCGAGAGCCACTTGATCACGAGATCGGGCTGCTCGTCGATGATGAAGTGACCGCAGTTGGGCACCTCGGTGATGTTCAGATCGTCGGCGTGGTCCTTGAAGCCCTCCAGCAGCGACGGGTGCACCGCCACATCGTCGAGACCGAACAGGACGCGCACCGGCATCGCGAGCTTCTGATCGTCGTAGGGACCACGCGCCAGTTTCGCGAACTCCCTGCCGACCATGGCGCGGTAGATCTTTGAGCCCGCGACGCGACGGTCCCGGTCGCGGAAGCAGCTGCGGAAGAAGTCCACCGACTCCTGGGGCATGCCGCTGCGGCGGATGAACCACCACAGCGTCGGTGACAGGTGCGACAGCGGTCCAACGACCGGAGCGCCCACGACAAGTTGGTACGCCAGCTTGTGGGCGTGCCGTGCGACCCGGCCCGGCTCCTGCCACACCGGCGGGATGTTGAGGATCGCCAACCGCTTGACGCGCGCCGGCGCCTTCAACGCCACCAGCTGCGCGGTCCAGCCGCCCCAGTCATGGCCTACCAGGTCGAAGGTGTCCAGCCCCAGCGCCGTCGCCGCGGCGAGCACGTCGGAGGCGAACTGTTCCTTCTCGTAACCCTTCGGGGTGACCTCGCTCCAGCCGGCGCCGCGCAGGTCCATGGCGTGCACCCGGTAGCCGGCATCGGCCAGCGCCGGAATGACCTTGTGCCACATGAACCAGTTCTCCGGCCAGCCGTGCAACAGCACGACGGGGCGTCCACCCTCCGGCCCGGCCACAGCCACGTGGATTTTCACGTCACCGGCCTGCACATATTCATGGGTCACGCCATCGAGAGTGGGCATGCTGCGCTGCGTCATGCGACGCA
>SCUU01000193.1 GCA_004297065.1 Gallionellaceae bacterium | reverse complement strand
TCCACGGTTCATTAATCCCCAGCAAGTGCCGGTACAGCTCTTTGCTTTCCATCGCTCGTCTCCTAACCCAGTCAGAGACGATAGATTATCTTTTACCCACGCAATTGTCCGATGAACCAATTTTTTCATGTTCATTCCTTGATAGTTGTATGGTTAAGTGGGAATAAGTTGAGCGTTGAGCAGTACGGGTGGTGCTCTCTGCTCGATGTTAGGATTTTTTTGTTCATACAGTTCTGCTTCTTGAATCTGGGTCAATTCATCCGGTGCCGCATCAAACACGACTCTGCCGTGGGCAAGCCCGACAATACGATCAGCGTAACGTTTGGCAAGATCGACCTGATGCAAACTGACAACGGCAGAAATACCATCTTCCTTACAAATCCGGTGTAACTGCACCAGCACTTTATCGGCAGTTGCCGGATCAAGACTGGCCACCGGCTCGTCAGCCAAAATCAAAAGCGGCCTCTGCGCCAACGCACGCGCTATACCGACACGCTGCTGTTGCCCACCACTCAATTGATCGATGCGCGATTGAGTCTTATGCAGCAAGCCGACCCGTTCCAGACTTTGCAGTCCGATGGTTTGCTCTTGTTGCGACAACGGAAACAGACTGCGTAGCGTCGAGTGATAACCCAAGCGTCCCATTAACACGTTTTGCAGCGCGGAGTGACGCCCAATCAATTGGTGCTGCTGAAATATCATGCCGGTTTGTCGGCGGTGCATCTGCAGCATTTTTCGACCCTCCAGACGTCCGAGTCCTTTGACATCGATGCTGCCGGCATGGGGTTTGCACATCAGGTTGAGGCAACGTAGTAAAGTTGATTTACCGGCACCAGATGCCCCCAGCAAGACGGTAAATTGCCCCTGATGAAATGCGAGGGACGTAGGGTGCAAGGCAACAACATTGCCGAATTGCACCGAAACATTGTTAAGTTGTATCATGGCCTCTCCTTCATTTTCGTAATCAATGTCATGCTGTGATTGCAAAATCGAATTACGAAGCTATTGTAGTTGCAGTTTGTTACGACGATATGACAATCATTTTTATTTTCAATCGTTGTCCCGTCCGTTGTAAAACCGCGAGTCGCTTTGCGGCGACTTATCACCCGAGCCATAGACTACAGTCTGAACCGATGGCCGAGTCTGATTCGCTATGCGCAGACCGGCAATCTGCCGATCGACAACAACCCGGTGGAAAATGCGATCCGCCCGATCGCGCTGGGCAAAAAGAACTGGCTGTTTGCAGGCTCAGAGCGCGCCGGCAAAAGGGCGGCTGCAATTCAGAGTCTGTTCGCCACCGCCAAGCTCAACGGTATCGAACCATCCGCCTGGCTGAAGGATACGCTGGAAAAACTACCCGTCTGGACCATGCGCCGCATCGACGAGCTGCTGCCGATCAAACCTGCTGCATAAATCGGCTAAGATGAACAGGTGGGACGGCAGAACGCATACGGTCTATTTTCAGACTCCTTACAAACAAAAAACCCGGCACGGGGCCGGGTTTTTTGTTTGTAAGGAGTCTGACGATGACCTACTTTCACATGCGGATGCACACTATCATTGGCGCGAAGTCGTTTCACTGTCCTGTTCGAGATGGGAAGGAGTGGGGCCAACTTGCTATGGTCGTCAGACATAACTGTTATCGGTCGCTAATGCTAATTAAAGAGTCAGCGACTGACATTAAACTGGAGAAGTAAAGATTAGGGCTTTGATTGCAACGCGAGGTGTCGGTTAGCGTTCGGGTTTTACCCTTTCACGTTTCACTTTTCACATCTCACTTGTAGTTACTTAATATTATAGGATCAAGCCTTACGGGCAATTAGTATCGGTCAGCTTAACGCATCGCTGCGCTTCCACACCCGACCTATCAACGTGGTGGTCTTCCACGACCCTTCAGGGGGGTTTAACCCCCGGGGAAATCTCATCTCGAGGCGAGTTTCCCGCTTAGATGCTTTCAGCGGTTATCTCTTCCAGATATAGCTACCCGGCGATACGACT
>SCUU01000223.1 GCA_004297065.1 Gallionellaceae bacterium | reverse complement strand
CCCCAAGCCGGGGTCCCTCGCCGGCTTGGGGCCCTGCCGCCGATCGAGGCGCTGGCCGACCAGATCGAGGCCTCCACCGGCCGCCTGTCGGCCATCGGCGAGACCCTGCAGCGGGTCCGCGCCGAGCTGGAGCCCGAACGCGCCCTGATCGGGTTCGCCGGCGCGCCCTGGACCGTCGCCACCTACATGATCGAGGGCCGGGGCTCGCAGCGCGAAGCCGCCCGCGCCTACGCCTACCAGAACCCCGAGAAGCTCGACGCCCTGCTGGACGTGCTGGTCGAGTCCACCGCCCGCTACCTGGTCATGCAGGCCAAGTCCGGCGCCCAGGTGCTGAAGCTGTTCGAGAGCTGGGCGGAAAGCCTGTCCGAGGACATGTTCGAGCGCATCGTCATCCGGCCGCACGCCGCGATCATCGAAAAGGTCCGCGCCGCCGGGATCGACACCCCGTTCATCGGCTTCCCGCGCGGGGCCGGCGCCCAGGTGGTCAATTACGCCGCCAAGGTCCCGGTTCAGGCGGTCGCCCTCGACACCCAGGCGACGGCTGCGCTCGGCCGCCAGATCCAGTCCGGCGGCAAGACTATCCAGGGCGCCCTGGACAACCTGCTGCTGCGCGCCGGCGGCCCGGCCCTCGACGCCCGGGTCGACGCGCTGATCGAGCAGTGGAACGGCGGGCCCTACATCTTCAACCTCGGCCACGGGGTGATGCCCGACACGCCCATCGAGCATATCGAGCGGACGATCCGCAGGGTGACCGGCAAATGACCAAGCTGGCCGTCGTCCTCTTCAACCTCGGAGGACCTGACGGCCCCGAGGCGGTGAAGCCGTTCCTCACCAATCTCTTCAGCGACCCGGCGATCATCACCCTGCCGGGGATCGTCCGCCTGCCGCTGGCTCGGTTCATCGCCGCGGGACGCGAGGAGACCGCCAAGGCCAACTACGCGGTCATGGGCGGGGCCTCGCCGCTGCTGCCCGAGACCCAGCGCCAGGCCGATGCGTTGCTGGCGGCGCTGTCCACGGCGCGG
>SCUU01000009.1 GCA_004297065.1 Gallionellaceae bacterium | reverse complement strand
GGCGCGTCGCACAGCACCATGGACCAACTCACGGCGTGGACGCAGTGGGCCGATAAAGTCATCGTTTTTTAGGGGGAATGAGATGGGTCGCACGGTACTGATATTGGGCGCGGGAATCGGAGGTATTGTTGCCGCCGAGACGCTGCGCAAGCTGCTGCCCGCATCCGACCGCGTGATCGCGGTAGATCGCGCCGGGCAGCATTTTTTCCCGCCTTCGTTGCTCTGGCTGATGGTGGGTGAACGGACTCCGCAGGACTTCACGCGCCCGCTGGATCGGCTGCCTCGCTACGGCATCGAGTTTCATCAAGGCAACGTCACGCGGATTGATCCCGCCCGGCGGGAAGTGGAAGTCGATGGGCAACCCCTGCATGCCGATGCGCTGGTGATTGCGCTGGGTGCGGAGTACGCACCGGAGACCATTTCCGGCCTCGCCGAAGCCGGACTCTGCATTTACACGATGGAAGGCGCGACCGCAATCCGCGACGCGCTGGCCCGGTTTTCGGGCGGGCGCATTGTCATCCTGACCGCGGCGCCGCAATACAAATGTCCGGCTGCGCCCTACGAGACCGCGCTACTGGTGGATAACTATCTGTGCAAACGCGGCCTGCGCGAGAAAACGACTATTGAGTTCTTCGCCGCCGAAGCGCGGCCGATGTTCGTCGCCGGCCCCGAACTGGGTGCCGCCGTGCGCGGGATGGTCGAGGCGCGCGGTATTGCTTACCATCCCGAACAGCAGGTCAAGGAGGTCGATGCCGCCAACCGCCGCATTACCTTCACGAATGGCGCCGCTACGGAATTCGATCTGCTGCTTTATATCCCGCCGCACCGTGCGCCAGCGGTGGTGCGCGAGGCAGGCTTGACCAACGAAAGCGGCTGGGTTCCCGTTGACCGCCACACGCTGCAAACACCATTCGAGAACGTCTTCGCCCTCGGCGATATCACCACCATTCCGCTCAAGATGGGGCGTCCGCTGCCCAAGGCCGGCGTGTTCGCCCATGGCCAGGCCGATGTTGTGGCGCACAACATCGGCCTGGCCTGGACCGGCGAGGGCGTGCCGCGCCAATTCACCGGTGCAGGCATGTGCTTCATCGAGACCGGCGGCGGTCGGGCCGGCATCGGCAAGGGTAATTTCTACGCTGAGCCGACGCCGCAAGTAGAGATGCGCGGACCAAATCGCTTCTGGCACATAGGCAAAATACTCTACGAGAAATACTGGCTGTACCGGCGTTTCTGAAGGGGATATTATGCGACCGACACCGCATGGGGCTTGGTATGCGGCTGGCTAGTGTCGCAAACCAGAAATAACGGGACAAATGAAACGGATGGATTTTTTTGTCAGGCAAGGCGCGGATCCGCAGCCGTATGGGGTATACGGCAAGGGGATGCAACGCGGCATGGCGAAAAAAGACGCCGTTTAATGTTTCGTTATTTCTGGTTTGCGACACTAAAAGGCAACAAATCTCCCGGGGAGACATGACATGATGAGCGGCTGGGGCAGTTTGGCTGGTGGGGGATGGGCTTCGGCATGGTACTCATGCTTCTGTTTTGGATAAGGTTAACGTGAATCTCGCGTAGCGAACCGCCTGTACCCCTCGCCCGCTCGCGGGATAACCAGCGACTCAGCGGCTTTGCCGCCTAGTCGATTGGCTGCTTGCTCCATCAGAGGGGAACGGGGGGTGAACAAGGGGTCTCGCGGAGCATGCTCCGCGCCTTGTGAACGGTTTCGGCTCTGCCGAAACGCGCCCTGCAAGGGAGGGGAACGATCATGGCGCAGACGATTCACCATTCGGGGTGGCCTGCGCCATGATCGTTAGGCGAACAACTAATTCAGTGTATTGGCCCAACACGCCATCCGTCGTAAGCAAATAAGCCGGCAAAGATTGCGCTTGCGCAATCAATAAACGATCAAACGGATCGCGGTGATGCCAGGGTAAATTCACTAACGGGTAACAGTCCTCCCCCTTCACCCGCAACTCAGTAAAGCCCGTATCCAAGGCCAGCCGATGAATATCCTCGGGTGAAAAATCAAAATCAGCCCGATTCAACGAACGCTTAATGGCAACCTCCCAGATACTCGCCGCACTGAAATACACCGTATTAGACGCATCCGTTAAACCCGCAACCACCTCCGGCGGCAAGCGTTCGGGAGCAAGTAATGCCGCGAGCAACACATTGGTATCTAGCAGATAAACATGCGCGGTCATTTACTCGCCTTGCCCGAACATGGCGGCAATGTCGCCAGCATTCAAGCTGTCGAATTCTTCTGGAAAAGAGAATTGCTTCTTTCCCAAACCTAACTTGCGCGGCTTACTCGCTAGATTTTCCAATCCCACCAAACGCGCAACGGGCTTACCCGCGCGAGCAATCACAATTTCCTCCCCTGCCTCCGCTTGGTCAACAAAACGGGAGAACTGGGTCTTGGCTTCATGGATATTGACGGTTTGCATAATGCACCTCATTCCTATTAAGTGGACTAATATTAGTCCGATCTGGGCTCTTTAACAAGTTGCAGTGCGTCATTGACGGCAGAACCTCCATTCTCCGCAATGCGGGCGTCCAATCATCCCAATGGGGAGTCCCATGGATGCCGCCGTCAAACGTATCGCATCGCCAGCCCAGTGCTATCAGCGCCACCGCCCCGAGACAACACTCTGGTATCGCACGGTCCAGTCTTACTTCGAAACTTGGCTGGCGCTCACCGATGGGTCGGGCGATGAAGCCACCCAGCCTATATAGAGCAAACCTTTCGGTGCTATCTCGACTGCGGAATTTTAGCCAAGGATTTCGCCCGTGCCCACTGCGACGAATGCGGTCACGACTTTCTGATCGCTTTTTCCTGCAAAAGGACGAAACGCTACCGCTGGCCTGCCCGCTGTGTCAGTCGCCCATGCGCATCATCGCGTTCGTCACCGAAGGTAGTTCCGTGCGCAAGATTCTGGAGCATCTGGGTGAATCTACCCTGCCGCCATGCGTCACCCCGGCACGCTGGCCGCCACTGTGGGAACTGGAGCAAGCACAGAGGCAAGCGGGCAACGATCCTGAATGGGAGTCAGCATCACAACCCAAACCGGTGTTTGAGTTCGATCAGCGGGTGGCGTGGTGAGAAAGCGGGATGCGAAATGCGTCTCGTTCGGAGGAGGCTGTGCCGATGGTCTGAGGCGCACCGTGCTGCGTGTGTTTTAGGGGGAGGGCACGGCAAATTCTTGCCGTGTGGGTGGGAAATTTCAGAAGTGGGAAATGGGTCGGGCGCTAATCGGATTGAGGAGAATTCCGGCACGCGTTTGATTTGACTTGGGCGGTTGGATTTCCTATCCTTCTTTGACTGTGCTAATAGGTATGATGGGCATCGCGACGAAAGCGGGCAGCATTGGCGGAAGTGGTTAGCTCACTACATATCAAGGGGATAAAAACCATGAAAAAGTACCTGCTATTATTTTTGAGCATAGTTTTGGTTGGCTGCGGGGGCGGGAACGGCTCTTCTGGATCAGCCATTCCGGCACCAGGCACACCGACCTTGGTTACGATCATAGGCGGTGATGCGAAGGTGACCCTAGGCTGGGCTGCCGTTTCTGGTGCCACCTCATACAACGTTTATTATGGTACGAAAGTAGGTGTTTCCACCGCCGGGGCAAAAATAACCGGCGCAACATCCGGCAACGTCATCACTGGATTTACGAATGGGGCAGCCTATTACTTTGTGGTGACGGCGGTGAACGCCGGTGGCGAGAGTCCTGTGTCCATTGAAGTGAGCGCAACGCCACAAGTCCCTGCGCCAGGGGTGCCTTCCGGAGTTGCGGTCATCGGCGGTGACGCGAAGGTGAACTTGGGTTGGGCGGCTGTCACTGGCGCTACTTCTTACAATATTTACTACGGCACGGTAGCGGGTGTTACCACCACAGGTACGAAAATAGCGGGTGCAACATCCGGCAATGCCATCACTGGCCTTGCAAATGGGGTGACCTATTACTTTGTGGTGACGGCGGTGAGTGCCGGTGGCGAGAGTCCTGTTTCTTCTGAAGTGAGTGCGAAACCAAATATTCCGCCACTGCGTGCGCCGTCTGGAGTAACGGTCACTGGCGGTGATGCGCAGGTTAACCTAGGTTGGGCTGCTGTCACTGGCGCTACTTCTTACAATATTTACTACGGCACGGTAGCGGGTGTTACCACCACAGGTACAAAAATATGTCGCGAGCTTTTGATCTGTCCGGTTTTGTAGCGCGCAATCTGTCCGGTTGTCATATTGCCCGAGGAGGGCGATATGAAGCCGACACAAGTGCTACAGGAGATACGGAAGATGAGATT
>SCUU01000175.1 GCA_004297065.1 Gallionellaceae bacterium | reverse complement strand
ATGATTGGCAAAATGCCTTTCTGGAAACCGGGATTGCAGAATGGTGTTCCGGTAGATAGCAGGGTAGAAGATTTTCTGCAGTTCTGGGTGGGGATAAATCCGCCGGCGTATTGAACGGATAGTATTTTCCCGCAAAGGCGAGGAGGCGCGGGTTTTTATTTCCGGAGTAAACTATCCAGTTGTTGCTGCATCAGCGGATAACTGTTCAGGTTATTATGCGAACCACCTTCGATAGTAATAAATCGGTCGCCGGGTTTTAGAACAGCCTGTAATCTTTTCGCGTTAAAATAAGGGATCACCCCATCTGATGTACCATGAAAAATGGTAATAGGTGCAGTTACATTGGGCAGATACTCCTGTGTCCGCATTTTAAAATGCAATAACTGATTTACCGGATACATCCAGCAAAGCAGTCTGGTAACGGAGCTGAGACTATAGTAAGGTGTTTCGAGGATCAGCTGTTTACAATCGCGGATAGAAGCCAGCTCTGCCGCTATGCCCGTACCCATAGATTTTCCGTAGAGGATGATCTGTTCCGGCTGGAACCTCACCCTGGCCAGTTTGTAAACATGCAAAGCTTCTTCGTACAGGATGGCTTCTGTGAGTTTGCCGGTTGATTTGCCAAAACCGGGATAATCCGGCATCCAGACTTCATATCCTTTGCTCGTAAATTTTTTGGCAAAACCTGCGTATCGGTTCACATTTTCGCGGTTACCATGAAAATACAATATAATGCCTTTGGCAGGCGTATCGGCCGGCGGAAACTGTACGATGTTAAAACGCGTTTCCTTATCGAGCAGAATATTGGCTTCGGTAAAGGGTTGCGTAAAATGATAACTGCTGTCTGCATGAATGGCCACCGGATGAAACAAGAGTTTCTCCTGCAGGTAATACAAAGCAATACCCAGGATCGCATATATGGCAATTCCAATCTTAACCCAACGGAAAATTCGCTGTTTATTTTTCACGCCGCAAAGGTAGGCTCAGTATTGTAATATATCCCGGATGAAATTGTGGTATTCCGGAAAAACCGGCAGGTTATTATGCCCGCCGCCATGGATCCGGATCAAAGTGATTTTATGGGGATTGAGTTGCTGCAGTTTCTCACTATGCCGGATGGGAATCAACCGGTCGCGGGTGCCATGCAGGATATAGGTATGACAGTTTACTTTACGGATCCACTGATCGGTGCGCAATTGGTATCGCAAAAACCATCGATGTGGCAGAAAAGGGGTAAACCGCTCTACCACTTTGATAAAACTGTAATAAGGGGCATCCAGTATCAGGTAACGGGGTGTATTGTCTGCCGCTATCTTGGTGGCAAAACCACTGCCCATACTGCGGCCGTATACCAGGATGTGGTGCTCTTCGTATTTCTCTCGCAGCCGGTCGTACACAAACTGCATATCGTTTAGCATTTCTTTCTCACTTCTTTTGCCGATGCTTTTACCAAAACCACGGTAATCTACCAGTAATACATCATACCCATAACGGTAAAAATCACGCGCATATTTGGCCCAGCCCTTGATACTTCGGGAATTGCCATGAAAATAGAGGATCAGTCCTTTGGGTTCTTTACACCTGAAATGCAACCCATTGATATGCACTCCCGGTGCAATATGGAAAAACAGTTCTTCGAAAGGGGCATCGTATTTATACTCAAAATCCTGCGGTAATTTCTC
>SCUU01000222.1 GCA_004297065.1 Gallionellaceae bacterium | reverse complement strand
ATTGTCTGAGATGGTGCAACAACAATGTTATCGCCAGTATGAACCTTCATTGAGAGGACATTTTCCATGTTGCAGACAATGACATTGTTTCCAGAATAATCCTGCATTACTTCATACTCTATCTGTTTCCAGCTTCCAACATATTCTTCGATTAGGATCTGTCCTACCATGCTTGCAGAAAGTCCGCGTCCTGCAATTTCGTATAGTTCGATTTCATTATATGCAACGCCGCCACCTTTTCCGCCAAGTGTGTAAGCTACCCTAATGATTACAGGATAGCCAATCTCTTTTGCAGCATGTTTTGCCTCTTCAAATGAACGTACAGTCTTGCTTTTTAGAACTGGAACTCCACAAGATATCATAGAGTCTTTGAAAAGTTGCCTGTCCTCTGTTGCCTTTATGCCAGCAATTTGTGTGCCAAGTACTTTGATTCCATATTTTTTTAATATTCCAAGCTCGTCAAGCTTTACTCCACAGTTTAGTGCAGTCTGGCCGCCAAATCCAAGCATCAGCCCGTCTGGTCTTTCTTTTTCAATTATTGATTCAACATATTCTGGGTTTACAGGAAGAAGGTATACCTTGTCTGCAAATCTTGTATCAGTTTGAATTGTTGCAATGTTTGGATTGATTAGAATACTTTTCAGTCCATCTTCGCGAATTGCCTTGAGGCATTGGCTACCGGAGTAGTCGAATTGACGGTCGTTTTAGCGACTCTCGCCAGCTTCTCCGATTTTTATTGCCCCACTTCCAAGAACTAGAATCTTTTTTATTGATTCAGTTTTTGGCAGTTCTGCCCTCCTCCATTAGATGTTTCAGCTCTTCAAAAACAAACTCACAATCATAAGGTCCAGGCGAGGCTTCAGGATGAAACTGTACTGCGATGCATTTTTTCTTTTTGTGTTTTATTCCTTCAACAGTTTTATCATCTGCGTTTGTAAACCATAATTTGAAATTAGACTTTTTGAGCGATTTAGGGTCTATGCAATAGCCGTGGTTTTGGCTTGTAACGTACACCTGCTTGTTTTCTAGGTTAATGCAAGGTTTGTTCT
>SCUU01000191.1 GCA_004297065.1 Gallionellaceae bacterium | reverse complement strand
GCTTTGGGGGCGTTAGGATATCTAAAAGCAAATCAAGCAAAAAAAGCTATTCAGAATTGTTTGAACGATTCCAATCTAGAAGTTAGAAAAAGTGCGATTAAAGCTGCAATAGATATTGGTTATAAAATTTCGAAAAAAGAAATCAAAACAATTACAAAAGAAAGCGATGAAGAGCTTACCAGTCTTTTAGTTCAGGCTAAAAATATCTGAAAAGCTATCCATATGATTCATACTTTACTTCATAGCTGCCATCTGGATGTTTTTCTCTTTCAGTTACAAATCCGCGTGGTTTGAGATAGTCCATTACACCATCAATTGTTCCCTGCCAACCACACACGTAAAATATCGTGTTTTCCTTGGTAATTTTATCATGAACTAATTTTTCAAGTGGTGATGGCTCGCCATCTTTTGCTCGCAAGAATGTCTCAACTCTTCCTACTTGACCACCCCATGACCTGTTAAACCATTCTTGGGGCCGACTAATTGTTGCACGGTATTTAAAATTCCATTTATCAGCTCCTTTATCGATACTTTCGTATTCAAGATCAGTTAGTAGATCTTTGTAACCAAGCTCATCTACATAACTTGCTCCATGTAACACAACTAGCTCTCTTTTATCACCAACTTCATGAAGATGTTGTGCATAGCTAACAAATGGTGCAAGACCTGTACCACCTCCAATGCAAACTATTCTTCGTTCATCCTTTTGTCCATTAGCATTTGTTTCATTAAGAGTAAATGCACCGGTAGGTTTGATCCAGTTTATTTCATCACCTTCTTTGGCATTAAAAAGTTGTGTTGTTAAACGACCTGGAAGTGGCTTTCTAACCCATCTAATATACAATTCAATATATTTTCGATTTTCAGGATGTGATGCGATTGAATATGCTCTTCTAATTATTTTGTTTTCACTTGGTACATTCAATCCAATTGTTAAAAATTGACCAGCTTTGTAATCTGGTATAGCACCACCATCGTTTGGAACAAGTCTGAATACAGATAAATCCTCTTTTAGAGACTGAATGTATGTTATAGTCGCTTTGTTATCTACTACCACTTTATTCCTCTACGACATTATGGTTAAATATCTTCTGTTGAATTTAGAATAATCTTTTGGAATTAGCTAAACGTTAATAGTGTAACCAAAAAATCAAAAGAGATCAGAATTTTTATTCTGATTGAAATTGGGCCGGTCGTCTAGCCTGGTAGGATACGCCCTTGGCATGGGTGAGATCGTGGGTTCAAATCCCGCCCGGTCCACTTAATTTTCTAAAAAGATAATACAAACACGTAGACTGTAGGTTACGGGGACGTAGGTTAGCTTGGTGGACTGCCAGCCTCGGGCGCTGGATGTCATGGGTTCAAGTCCCATCGTCCCCATAGAAAATTCAATCATTGAAATAGAACCAATTGATACGTAAAGCAATTGACCATTTGCATCTATCTTGCACATCTAAATCCGGTTACAAATGCTCATGTTGAAATCATAGAGGATCTAAAAAAAGATGCACAAGTTATAGTCATGCCAGTTATTTTTATGAAAAATAATCAAGAGATGACAAGCCGCAGCTTTCCTTTTAATTTTGAGATTAGAAAAAAAATGTTAGAGTCTGTTTTTGGAACATCGATTACTGTCAAAAGAAACTATACATTTTATGCACCGTTTGTCTGTTATATGCCACATTACTTTCTCCACGATCTTGGTCGCTA
>SCUU01000008.1 GCA_004297065.1 Gallionellaceae bacterium | reverse complement strand
CCATTGGGCTCAAAACCCCCTCCAACTCCCCCTTATCAGGGGGAGAGCAGGTTCGGCTCCTCCCCTGACTGCGGAAGGGTCGCTGCGAAGCAGCGGGGTACCCACCGGCGTACCCCTTGCAGGGGGAGGGGATGCCGCAGCTCCTAATGGATTATCCGGGATAAACTTTTAGGAGGCACGCATGAAAACTCACCACACTCTAGTCATATTCAGTTGCGCACTTGTCTTGCTATTGCAGGGTTGCGCGCTGTCCAGCCACCCTTTGGGCAATCCCGCATTGGGCAAGGCGTCCAGCAGCGCCGAGATGGAGCGTCTCATCGACCAACCCGGCCCCATCCAGATGGAGACCGTCATCAGTGCGGACTGGACAGTATCGCTTGCCGGGTTGCTGAATCTGGAAAGCCCGGCGGCAACACAAGCCGGGCTTAAAGATCGCGACGAGCCGATACATATCTATGCGCATTTGCTGAAACATCCGCAGCGCGGCAATTTTATTGTGGACACCGGACTCTCGCAAAAACTGCTGGATGACCCCGGCAAGGAAGGCGTGAACTGGCTGGTCCAGAAAGTGATGCATGTCGAAAAGATCAAGCTCCGCAAAAGTACAGCCGAGATGCAGCAAGGCATGGGCGGAAAATTGTCCGGTGTGTTCTTCACCCACCTGCACCCAGACCACATTCTCGGCATGCCCGATATCGCAAACGATGTTCCGCTGTATATAGGCGCAACAGAATCCTCGGGGACGAGTTTCAAGAATATGTTTGTGCGCGGCCTAACCGATCAATTGTTGAAAGACAAACAGCCGTTGCAAGAGTGGCACTTCCAACCCGACCCGCAAAACAAATTCGAAGGCATCGTCGACGTGTTTGAAGACGGCTCGATGTTCGCCATCAGTGTGCCGGGACACTCGCCGGGCAGCACCGCTTTTTTGATCCGTACCACAAACGGCTCGGTGTTATTGACCGGCGACGCGTGTATCACGCGCTGGGGCTGGGAGCACACGGTTGAGCCGGGCGACTTTACCGCCGATCACGAACGCAACCTGAAAAATCTGAAGAGCATGAAAGAGCTGGTCGCCAGACATCCGCAGATCGAGGTGCGGCTGGGGCATCAGCATTAAACGGCGTTGGGCCTCACAAAGGAGTATCTAAATGAATGCGATCAACCACGCTGCGACGGCGCTCCTCATCAATAAAAAATGGCCCGGCGTGCCCATTATTCCCGTGCTGCTGTCGGTCCAGTTGGTTGAATTCCTATGGGTGCTGTTCAACCTGCTGGGGATAGAGACCACTACGACCGAACCGCAAATAAGAGCGCTCAACGATATTCATCTGGCTTACATGCCTTACTCCCATTCCATCGCCGCAACAGCAGTGTTGGCATTTCTGGTTTGGGCGGTCGTTGCGAAACTTCTTAAAAAGCCCGCTTGGGGGCTCGCGCTCGCTGTCGCCGTTTCGTCTCACATTATTCTTGACCTGGCAACTCATGTGCATGACATCGCACTCGCTCCGGGCATCGGATCACCCATGCTTGGGTCGGGCCTTTATGGGGTGCCGCTGCTGGCACTCGTCGTCGAGACCCTCTATGGCGTTTGGTGCTGGCGGGTTTTTCGTGGCTCCAAGGTTTTGCTAACCACAATTGTCGCATTTAATTTGGCTGCGCTTTCCTTTTACTCAACGGCTATTCCTGGCCCCGAACATCTTCTGGCCGGGCATCCGAAAATCTTTGCCGCCGTCATTGGGGTACATATCATCGTTGGGCTAGTGGCCGTCGGTTTCTTTGCACGTTCGCATTGGCGATCTTCCGCTTAGCTGTGCGTTAGGGTTTGCCTTTCCGGTGCGTGAGTAATTCAATTTCGCGTTATAAAGTGCCATAATAATCACTGCTGATATGATGGGGAGCGTGGTGCGATGGCAAGACCTGCGACGGGGCAAGCATTTATAGAAGCGGCGCAAAATCAGATTGCGTCTGCCAGGTCGGCTGATGCATTGCGCGCAGCGCAAGCGCTTCTTCTGCCATTAG
>SCUU01000158.1 GCA_004297065.1 Gallionellaceae bacterium | reverse complement strand
TGAGTAATGTCGGCGCCTCGCATATCGCATCCTGCTTTCGTTTTAATTCGTCTCCACCATTAACGTATGTCCCTTGGTTTTGTGGACACGCTTGGGGGATAAATTCAACAAACTGCTAACTTCAAGTTTGCGCGCGGAGCTGGTTTCCAATGTCTACTGGAATGTGGGCGGCGAGATAAAAGACGTGTGGTCGTATCGGCTGTCAGCGGGGCTGGCGTGGGATGTGCTCAACAACCAGAACAACATGCGCGTGAATGTGGTGCGCCAGGGGCAGGGTAGGGTGGTTGATCCGGCGTACAGTTTTACCGATGTGCAGTTGGCGTATTTCCATTATTTTTGATGGATTATTGCACCGCGACAGCCACCAGCGCGTAGCGCGCGAATTTTCCGAAGGCCATGAATAGCGCGGCCTGCAAGGGGTTGAGGCGCAGCCAGCCTGCGGCAACACACAGCGCATCGCCGACCAGCGGAGCCCACGCAAACAGTAATGCGGGCGTCCCATAATTCCGCACTTTTTTCACATGCTTGAGCTGTTGCGTCATCGGCAACATCCAGCCCATGCCGAACGAGATCATCCCGCCCAGCGTGTTGCCGAGTGTGCCGAGCAGCAGCGCGGGCCAGAACAGTTCGGGATGAAGGTGCAGCACGCCGGCCAGTACCAGTTCCGAGCCGCCCGGTAGCAGCGTCGCACCCAGCAAGCTGGAGAGGAATAGCCCCCACAGGCTGAGGTCGCTGCCGAGCAATCCGTTGAGTGTTTCCAAGAGATCAATCCAGAGTGGGGCGGAAAGCCTTCAAGCCGCCTCCCGGCACGACGGCGATAAACAGGAGCAGCGGCCAGATATGCGGCAGCAGCAATTCCAGGCCGTTGCCTTTAAGCCGGATGCCGCGCACCCGTTGCAGGAAGTGGGTGAGCGGCAGTGCGTTGCCGAACACCTGCGCCCATTGCGGCATGCCGCGAAACGGGAACATGAAACCGGACAGCAGGATGGAAGGCAGGAAGAAAAAGAACGTCATCTGCATGGCAGAAAACGTGAACTCGGCAATCGCCAGCAGGAAGCTCGCGCGGCTGGAAAAGTAGTAGGTCAGGTGGCCCTGTTTGATGTTGGCCGCTCGTGCGACCTGCGGCTGCGTCAGGGCGGTTACGCCTTTTTCGCGCAACAGCATCGAGCCTGCGGTTAGAATGTCATCCTTGATTCCCATTGCTTCATCCGAGATCACCGATTTTGGTAAGGCTACCAAATTCGACTATCATTGACCAAGCAATTTAAGGGCGCTTCTAAAAACGCAGATGTCGCCCAAATGCAAGGCGCGGAAAAAATTTGCGAGCATCTGCTGCGCAGATTGCCTGCTTACCCCACTTCGCAGCGCAGCAGTTGGGATGAAATATGAATTTTTAGAAATGCCCTTTTAACTGATCGACATGCAGGAGGTAGATTTATGGTTTCGCAAGTTTCGTTGAGAGATGTTCCACAGGCCAATATTTTCCGTAAAGGTGATGTCTTTGTGCTTTTCGGTGAGTTGTTTGGCCGGGGTTATGCCAACGGCTTGATCGACGAGGCGCGCAAGACGGGTATGACCATCGTCGGTATCACCGTCGGCCGCCGCGACGAAAACAACAAACTGCGCCCGCTGACCGCGGAGGAGCTGGCCCAGGCCGAGGCCAATCTGGGCGGCCGCATCATCAACGTGCCGTTGATGGCGGGCTTCGATCTGGACGCTCCCGCAGGCGAGCCCACGCCGACCGACCTGCTGGCGGACATGACGCTGAAGAGCTGGCAAGACGACAAGCTCGACTGGCAACAGATCGAGCGCTGCCGCGCCGTGGGCGTGCAGCGTTTCAAGGGTTCCGTGGCGCAGGTGATGGCCGAACTGGACAAGCTGATCCCGGACGGCAGCCACGCGTTCTTCGCGCATACCATGGCCGGCGGCATCCCCAAGGTGAAAGTGTTTCTGGCCATCGCCAACCGCATTTACAAAGGTCGCGGCGAACGCTTCCTGCCTTCGAGTGCATTGCTCGATAGCGACCTGGGCAAGCTGATCCTGATGAATTTTGATGAAGTCACCGCGAACACGTTCCAATGCCTGATCGAAGGCAGCGCGGCGATCCGTGCGCGCCTGGAACAATCCGGTGGCCAAGTGCGTTACTCCGCCTACGGTTATCACGGCACCGAGATACTTATCGACGGACAATACCAATGGCAGACTTACACCAGCTATACGCAGGGTAAAGCCAAGATGCGCCTGGAGCGCGTCGCCGAAGCGGCGTGGGCGCAGGGGATCAAGGCCACGGTATACAACTGTCCCGAGATACGCACCAACTCCTCAGACATTTTTGTGGGCGTGGAGCTTTCGCTATTCCCGCTGCTCAATGCCTTGAAGAAAGAACGGGGTGGTGTCTGGGCGGAAGCGCAGTGGCAAGCTTGCCGCGATGTGCTACAGGAAGGACAAACGCTGGAAAGCCTGTTGCAAAAGATCGACGCCTACAATGCCAGCGATGTGATGAAGGGATTCAGAAATTTTGCGGCATGGCCGATGGCGAACTCGGCCGAACTGGCCGATGTGATGATAGGCACCTCGGAAGAAATCACCAGGATGCATAAGAGCCGCGACGCGCTGGTGACCGATGTGCTGAGTTCTCTGGTGCTGGAAGGCACCGGGCCGTTGATGTTCCATGAGTCGTCCAACCCCGCCGGCCCGGTGCTGTGGTTGAATCACGACGTTATCGCCAAGCAGCTCAATCAGATACACGGCTAGGCTGCGTTACTGCAATAAAAAACGGGGAGCATTCATGCTCCCCGTTTTTTATTGGCGTTCGCTGTTCATCCTTAAAACGGCAATTCATCCACGAAAAACACGAAAGGCACGAAACAAAACAAGAGGCTGTGTTCGTTAGGCGACTCACCCATCGGGTTGTTTTTGAAGCAGGTGAGCTCTTTGAACTTATTCGTGCTTTTCGTGACTTTCGTGGACATCTGCTTTTTCTAGGTTCATGGCTTTTTGCGTGGCGGCATGATGTCGGTGATGGTGCCTTCCGCTAGTTCCGCCGCGAAGTTGAAGGTTTCCGACAGCGTCGGGTGCGGGTGGATGGTGAGGCCGATGTCTTCCATATCTGCGCCCATCTCCAGCGCCAGCACGGCTTCGGCGATCAGCTCGCCGGCGTTCGTTCCAACGATGCCCGCACCGAGGATGCGGCGCGATTTCGGATCGAGCAATACCTTGGTGCTGCCTTCCTCGCGTGCGATCGACAGCGCTCGGCCCGATGCGGCCCACGGGAACGATGCTTTTTCGTATTCGATGTTTTGCGCCTTGGCTTGCGTTTCGGTGAGTCCCATCCAGGCGATTTCGGGGTCGGTGTAAGCCACGGAAGGAATGGTGAGCGGTTCAAAGAAGGCTTTGTGTCCGGCGATGTTTTCCGCCGCGACTTTGCCTTCATGCACGGCCTTGTGCGCCAGCATCGGGTCGCCCACGATGTCGCCGATGGCGTAGATGTGCGGCACGTTGCTGCGCATTTGCTTGTCCACCGGAATAAAGCCGCGCTCGTTCACGATCAGGCCAGCCGCTTCGGCGGCGATCTCGCGCCCGTTCGGACGGCGACCCACGGCCATCAGTACCTTGTCGTACACCTGCGGTTCGGCGGGTGCTTGTTCGCCTTCAAAGGCGACTTTCAGCCCGGCCTTGGTCGCTTCGATCTGGGTGACCTTGGTTTTCAGCATGATGGCTTCGTAGCGTTTGGCGATGCGCGCGTGCAGCGGCTTGACCATGTCCTTGTCCGCGCCGGGCATCAGTTGATCCATCAGCTCGACCACGGAAATTTTGCTGCCCAACGCGTCATACACCGTCGCCATTTCCAGGCCGATGATGCCGCCGCCGATCACCAGCATGCGCTTCGGCACGTCCTTCAAGGTCAGCGCGCCCGTGGAGTCGATGATGCGCTCATCATCGTAAGGGAAGCCGGGGATGCGCGCCACGCTGCTACCTGCCGCCACAATGGCGTTGTCGAAGGTGACGATTTTTTCGCCCTCGACCGTTTGCACCGCGAGGCTGTTGGGCGAGGTGAATTTTGCAGTGCCGCGCAGCACTTGCACCTTGCGCTGTTTCGCCAATCCGGCGAGGCCGCCGGTGAGCTTGCCGATCACGCTTTCTTTCCAGGTGCGAATCGCGCCGATGTCGATCTTGGGCTTCGCAAACGTCACGCCGTGATGCGCCACTTCTTCCGCTTCATTGATGACCTTGGCGACGTGCAGCAGCGCCTTGGACGGAATGCAGCCGACATTGAGGCAGACGCCGCCCAATGAGGCGTGCTTCTCGATCAGCACCACTTGCTTGCCGAGATCGGCAGCGCGGAACGCGGCGGTGTATCCGCCGGGGCCCGCGCCGAGCACCACGACTTCGGCGTGGAGGTCGCCTTTTACCGAGGTGCTGGGTGCTGAGTCCTGAGTCTTGGGTGCTGGGGTGTTGCTTTTTGACTCAGTACTCAGTACTCGTTGCTCAGCACTTTCCAGCAGCAGGATGACTGAGCCTTCGCTCACCTTGTCGCCGACTTTAATCTTCAGTTCTTTCACCACGCCAGAAATCGGCGAGGGCACGTCCATCGTGGCCTTATCGGTTTCCAGCGAGATGAGCGACTGCTCCTTCTCGACGGCGTCGCCCGCCTTCACGGCGATCTCGATCACGGCAACGTCCTTGAATCCGCCGATGTCCGGCACTTTGATTTCGATGGTTTGGCTCATGTTCTTTCCCTTAATCATAAAAACGTTTTATCCGCAGATTTCGCAGATTGACGCCGATTAAAACCAAAGCTGATTTTAAATCTGCGCCAATCTGCGAAATTTGCGGATAGGTTGTTGTTAAACCCTTATCTGCCCGCTACCTAACACAATAAATTTCTGCGATGTTAAACCTTCCAGTCCGACCGGCCCGCGCGCGTGGATCTTGTCGGTGGAGATGCCGATCTCCGCGCCCAGCCCGTACTCGAAGCCGTCGGCGAAGCGCGTCGAGGCGTTCACCATCACGCTGGCGGAATCCACCTCGCGCAGAAAGCGCATGGCCTTGGTGTAGTTCTCGGTGACGATGCTGTCGGTGTGTTGCGAGCCGTAGGTGCTGATGTGCGCGATGGCTTCATCCAGATCGGCGACCACGCGGATGCTGAGAATGGCCGCGAGATATTCGGTGTGCCAGTCCTCTTCGGTGGCTGCCTTCATTTGTGCGACCAGTTTGCGCGCGGCATCGTCGCCGCGCAATTCCACACCTTTGTCCAGATAGATTTTGCACAACTCGGGCAGCACCTTGGCGGCCACTCCGGCATTCACCAGCAAAGTCTCCATCGCGTTGCATACCCCGTAGCGGTGGGTCTTGGCGTTGTCGGCAATGCGGATCGCTTTCGCCAGATCGGCTTCATCGTCGATATACACATGGCAGACGCCGTGCAGGTGTTTGATCACCGGGATGCGCGCCTCGCTTGAAATCCGCTCGATCAATTCCTTGCCGCCGCGCGGCACGATCACGTCCACATATTCCTTCATGGCGATGAGTTCGCCCACGGCAGCGCGGTCGGTGGTGTTCACCACTTGCACGGCGGTCTCGGGCAACCCGGCTTCGCGCAGCCCCTGATGTACGCAGGCGGCGATAGCTTGGTTGGAATGGATGGCCTCCGAGCCGCCGCGCAAGATGCAGGCATTGCCGGATTTCAGGCACAGACCGGCGGCATCCGCCGTCACGTTCGGGCGCGATTCGTAAATGATGCCGACCACGCCGAGCGGCACGCGCATCTTGCCGACTTGTATGCCGGAAGGGCGGTAGCTCATGTCGCTGATGGAACCGATCAAATCGGGCAGGGTGGCGATTTGCTGCAAGCCTTCGGCCATGCCTTTGACGGTTTTTTCGGTGAGCGTGAGGCGGTCTACCGAGGCGGCATCGAGACCGTTGGCCTTGGCGGATGCGACATCCTTGGCGTTCTCGGCGATGAGCTTGGCGCTGTCGTGCAGAATGGCATCCGCGATGGACAGCAGCGCGCGGTTCTTGGCGGCAGTCTCGGCCTGCGCCATCAGGCGCGACGCGGCGCGCGCCTGATGGCCGATGGACTTCATATATTGTTTGATGTCTTCCATGCTGAGTTTCCAATGTTGCGAGTGGCGCGTATTTTAGCATTGCGCATGCGTTAGAATGCGCGCCTTTGTTTTGCTTCACATTCCCTCCCCCTGCAAGGGGGAAGGGATGGTAAGAGGCTAACGGGCATGGCGAGCAGCCACCCCCGATAATGAAACTCGCCATGCCCGTTCCCCCTATCCAACTTTCTGGTGGAACGACTAGCCAATCGACTAAGCCCGCAAGCGGGCAAGTCGCTGGTTACCCCGCAAGCGGGAGAAAGGGCAAACGAACCGCTACGCGAGTTTCACGTTAACGATGTATTTTGAAAATGAGAAAAAATGTCCGACATCCTAAAAAAAATACTTGCAGTCAAAGCGCAGGAAGTCGCCGCAGCGAAACCCGTTAAACCCTTGCCGCAAATGCGTGCTGAGGCAGAGCGAGCCGCTCCCTCACGCGACTTTGTCGGGACAATCCGCAACAAGATCGCGGCTGGGCTGCCTGCGGTGATTGCCGAAATCAAAAAAGCCAGCCCGAGCAAAGGCGTGATTCGCGCCGATTTTCATCCGGCGCAGATCGCCGCCAGCTACGCGCAACACGGCGCCGCGTGCCTGTCGGTATTGACCGATGAACAATTCTTTCAGGGCAGCGCGGAATATCTCAAGCAGGCGCGCGCGGCCTGCGACCTGCCGGTGCTGCGCAAGGATTTCATGGTGGACGAGTATCAAATCTACCAGGCACGCGCAATGGGGGCGGATGCCATTCTGCTTATCGCCGCCGCGCTGACTCTTAAACAGATGCAAGCATTCGAAACGTTGGCACACCAGCTAGGCATGGCGGTATTGGTTGAGGTACACGATGCCGGGGAGTTGGGAGCTGCGCTGCAACTGACTACGCCGCTGATCGGTATCAATAACCGCAATCTGCGCACCTTCGAGGTCAGCCTGCAAACGACGCTGGATTTGTTGCCACGGATCATGCTCCCTCGCCCTTTGGGAGAGGGGCGGGGTGAGGGAGAACGCATCGTGATCACCGAGAGCGGCATCTTCACGGCGGAAGATGTAAAGCTGATGCGTGACCGGCAGGTAAACGGTTTTCTGGTGGGCGAGGCTTTTATGCGCGCGGACGTTCCGGGGGCAGAATTGGCGCGGGTTTTTGGGCTGTTGTAAAAAAACAACGCTTGCGTGAAATTTTTATTACAAGTCTGTCTGTGCGATTTTTTACGGCAAAATGCGCCCCGAATTCTCACTCGAGGGAATTTTGATTCCACTGGTACATGAGCCGGTGCAACCAACTTTAACGTTAAGGAGTTTAAGAAAATGCAAAAGAAAATTATCGCGTTGGCTATCGCTTCCGCTATTTCCGCACCGGCGTTCGCTTCCAATGCAAACGTGGAAATCTACGGCAAGGCATTTATGACGGTTGAAGCAGCAGTGACCGACAGCAAAGCTTCAAGCAGCACTACGCGCATCAACACCAACGCTTCTCGTTTGGGCTTCAAGGGCAAAGAAGATCTCGGTGAAGGTTTGAAGGCCTTTTATCAATACGAAGTGCAAATGGATGCAGATGGCTCCGCCGGCAACGGTTTGGGCAAGACGCGCAATAGCGGTGCCGGGATCGAATCCGAGTTGGGCACAGTGACCATGGGCATCTGGGACACCCCATTCAAACTGGCCCACAACAAAATCGAGTTGTTCGACAACACGACCGGGTTCACCACAACGAAGACGATCGGCATGTCGGCCAATGCCAAGGACTTCAACTCCCGCTCCGCGAACTCTGTCAGCTACACCTCCCCTTCGATTGCCGGTGTAAAACTGATGGGCGCTTACATCGCCGATGAAACGACCAACCGTAAAAACAGAATTTCCGCCTCTGCGACCTTTGAAATGGATGATCTGTATGTGGCCGCTGCGGGAGAAACACGCCCGGATCAATCAACAGCAAGCACAGCCGACACCGCACTGCGCATGGTAGCCCAGTACCGCCTCGGTGACGTTTGGGTGGGTGGCGCATATGAAATGTTGAAGATCAACCGCGCTGCTTCGACCAGCTACACCCAAAATAACTTTGAATTGGCCGGAAGTTACAAGCTGGGCACCAGTTCGTTTGGCTTGGCTTACGTGAATGCGGGCGCAAGCGATCAGGCTGATACCAGCGCCTCGCAAATTTCCGCGCGTTACGGCTATACCTTCAGCAAGCGCACAGAGGTTTTTGCTGCCTACTCCACGCTGACCAACGCAAAAAGTGTCAAGTACTCTCTGGGTTCGGGTGCTGCCACCAATGGCGCGATCGAAAGCGTGATGGGCTTGGGCGTGATCCACTCCTTCTAATCTGATTTGACAATTGGATCGGAAGTTAAACGGGCACCTTCGGGTGCCCGTTTTTATTTGACAGTGTTCGGGTGAATGCCTACATTCACATCCGTTCAAAAATTTGGGAATTCATTGCGCGCCATGGTGTATGGAATGCACCCTTGCTGACTTGTCGTAATGATGCTTGATATATGCCTTGATATATTCCAATGCGGGACATACACTTGCGCCCGTATTTTTGCATGGAGGGTGCAGCCATGAGTCAAATAGCCAAATTGTTTACCAACGGTCGCAGTCAGGCGGTGCGTTTGCCCGCCGCGTTGCGGTTTGATGCCAAGGAGGTTTTTGTGCGCCAAGACCCCGAAACTGGGGATGTCATTCTGTCGAAAAAACCGGCGACGTGGGATGGTTTTTTCGCCGCGCTTAAGGGTGCGAAGGTGTCCGGCGACTTTTTGGGCGAGAAGGAGCGCAAGCAGGGGGAGCAAGAGCGTGATCCCTTCAAGGGATGGCGCGAATGAAGCGCTATATGCTCGACACCAACACGGTCAGTTACCTGATCAAAAAACATCCGGCTGTAGCGCAGCGCGTGATGGGGGTGCCGATGGCCTCCCTTTGTATTTCTTCAATTACCGAGGGCGAGTTGCTGTTCGGGCTGGCGAAACGACCGGACGCAAAGCGCCTCCATGCCGTTGTGAGAGAGTTGTTGCTGCGCGTTGGTGTGTTGCCTTGGGATAGCGCGACTGCCGCGTGTTATGGTGTCGCGAGAGCCAAGATGGAAGGCTCCGGCAAAATTCTCGCACCGCTGGATCTGTTGATTGCTACCCATGCTCAAGATGTGGGGGCGGTGTTGGTGACAAGTGATAAGGCGTTTTGCCATGTCCCCGGGTTAGTGGTTGAGGACTGGACTGTGTTGTAGGTTGGGATTTACCTCGAAGAGGTGCTTGTGCCCTTTGGGCATCCCGATATTGTTTTATCCCCAATAATCTTTAGCACCGAAACTTGTCATTTCCGCCCGCGCGGGAGTGGCGGCTTTATATGGGAGGCTGTGATGTTGAACTTGGATAGCTTGATTGTCGAATTCGATAAAGGGCTGCGCACGTTGTTTGCCAAAGCGCCGACAGCGCGGCCTTATCCCGATGCGGGCGTTGCCGATGCGCCTCTGGATGAGGCGGAAAAAAAACATGCGGCTGCGCTGATGCGCATCAACCACACCGGCGAAATCTGCGCGCAGGCCTTGTATCAGGGGCAGGCGCTCACCGCGCGCGATCCACTGGTGCAGGAAAAATTAAAGCAGGCCGCGTGGGAGGAGACCGAGCATCTGGCGTGGACTTCGAAGCGCGTAGACGAGCTGGGCGGCCATCTGAGTGTGCTCAACCCCGTTTGGTATTCCGGTTCGCTGGCGCTGGGCGCGGTGGCGGGGCTGCTGGGGGATAAATGGAATCTGGGATTTCTGGCCGAGACCGAGCGTCAGGTCGGGGCGCATTTGCAAAGCCACCTCGATAGCTTGCCGCCGCAAGACGCCAAGAGCCGTGCCGTGGTGCAGCAAATGTACGTGGACGAGGTGGGGCATGCCGACATGGCGATTGAGCTGGGCGGAGCGGAATTGCCTTTACCGGTGAAGCTGGCGATGCGCGGGATGTCGCAGGTGATGACCAAGACGGTGTATTGGGTTTAACCCACCCTCACCCTCAGTCCCTTGTATGTTTCGTTTTGCTAGACAAGAGGACGCGATTGTTAGTCAATCTTGTTTGGCTCGGCACGGCAGCTCGATAGTCCCCGGGGACACCAAGCCCGTGGGAGAGCAAGGAGCGTCGTGCCAGTTTTTCGCTGACAACCCGAACGGTTGCTTGGGCAAATAAGCCCGCATTTTTGCAA
>SCUU01000157.1 GCA_004297065.1 Gallionellaceae bacterium | reverse complement strand
GTCGCAAACCAGAAATAACGAAACATTAAACGGCGTCTTTTTTCGCCATGCCGCGTTGCATCCCCTTGCCGTATACCCCATACGGCTGCGGGTCTGCGCCTTGCCTGACAAAAAAATCCACCCGTTTCATTTGTCCCGTTATTTCTGGTTTGCGACACTAGCCATTCCACTAAGCCAGCGAGCTGGCAAGTGGCTGGTTATGCACGCGACCAAATCTAATTGCTCGGCCGCAATATTTGAAGTCTATTTTTTCGGTGGCCTAATACCCCAAAGCTCTCGCGCCTTGATAGAACACAAAACTCACGCCCCACGCCAAGGCCAGCGACCAGCCTAGCGACAGCAACATGAAGCCGTTGTTTTTAGCCTCGCTGCGCAAGGTGGCAATGGTGGACAGGCACGGGGTGTAGATCAGCGTGAAGAGCATGAAGCTGTAGGCCTGCACCCAATCCAGTTGTAGTGCCAACGCTCCGCTGAGTGCATGGCCGCTCAAGCCGTAGATCACCGCGAGCGAACCGATGACGATCTCTTTGGCTACGAAGCCGAAGATGAGCGCGATGGTGAGCTCCGCCGTGATGCCGATGGGCTCGAACAGCGGTTGCAGCCAAGCGCCTATGTGTCCAGCCCAAGTGTCGGGACCTGCGGGCGTGGCGGAAGTCGGCAGATGCGTGAGCAGCCACACGAGCACCACGCCGAGGATGATGAACTTGCTGGCGCGGTGGATGAAGTGATACACCTCGTGCCAGCCGCGCAACAGCATCTGGCGTCCCGTCGGGAAGCGGTAGGGCGGCAGCTCCAGCACGAAGGGCTCGTTGTTGGGGAAGTGGCGTTTGAATATCAGCGCGGTGACGATGGCGGCGGCGAAGCTGAACAGGTACAGGCTGAACACCACCAGCGCGGCGGCCTTGGGCGCGAACAGCGCGGCGGTGATGAACACGAAGACCTGCAAACGCGCCGAGCACAGCGAGAACGGGATCACCAGCATGCTGAGCAGGCGCAACGGGCGCGAACGCATGACTCTTGTGCCCATCAATGCGGGCACGTTGCAACCGAAGCCCATCAGCAACATGACGAAACTGCGCCCGTCCAGCCCCAGTCGCGCCATCAGCGCATCCATCAGAAAAGCGGCGCGCGACAGATAGCCCGTATCCTCCACGATCGCCATGAACAGGAAGAACAGGATGATGATGGGGACGAAGGCGGCGACCGTGGCGACACCGTTGTAGATGCCGTCCAGCAACATGCCCTGCCAGAATTCCGGCAAACCGGACACCAGCGGTACGACAGCGGTTTCGCGCAACCAGCCGAACAGATCGCCCACGCCCACTTGCAGCGGTTGCCCGAAAAAGAATATCCCCTGGAACAGCAGATACATGATGCCGAAGAAGATGGGCAGGCCCAGCCACGGGTGCAACATCACGTGGTCGAGATGCTCGGTGAGATTGTCCGGCAGGCGCGCGGGCACTTGCACCGAATGTTGCAGCACGCGCGCCATCTCACTCTCGATATGCGCGTCCTGTTCCAGTTGCGAGCGCAGCTCTTCCGCCATGCCCGGCGTGTTGTAGCGCAAGGCTTTGGTCACGGTTTGTAACGACTCCTGATAACCGTTGCCGTATTTCGCGCTGAGCAAAAAGATGGGGATGCCGAGCGAGGCCGACATCTTCGCCGTGTCGATAGTGATACCAAACTTCTTCGCTTCGTCCGCCATGTTGAGCAACACCACCATGTTCAGGTCGTACTGTTTGAGTTGCAGCAACAGGCTGAGTTGGCGCTCGATCTGCGTGGCGTTGAGCACCACGATGGCGAGGTCGGGCACGTTGTCGTGCAGGAAGTGGCGCACCACCTGCTCATCTTCGGAGAAGCCGTGGATGTCGTAGATGCCGGGCAGGTCGATGATCTCGACCATATCGCCGCCGAGCAGGATCTTGCCGCTGAGCAACTCCACCGTGATGCCGGGCCAATTGCCCACCCGCGCCGCGCCGCCCGTCATGCGGTTGAACAGCGTCGATTTTCCCGTATTGGGCATGCCTAGCAATGCGATCCGCTTCATGGTTTTTTTACCGCGATCTGTGCGGCCTCGTTGCGGCGCAGCAAGATGTCGGTCGTGCCGATGCGCACTTGCAGCGGCCCGGAAAAGCTCGCCTTGCGGATGATTTCGACGCGCTTGCCCACGCGAAAACCCAATGCCGACAGGCGCTGGCGCAGCGCATCATCCGTCTGGATGGCGACGATGGTCGCGCTTGCGCCGGAGGCGAGACCGGCCAGGTTTTCGGTGGGGAGCGATGCTTTCATGGTGCGCGGATTATTTCATAGCTGCCAAGGTTGCGTGAGTGTTTGAGTCCGCGCGCGCAGAAAAATTTGAGAAATCCGGGAGCGTCTGTATAATCGCGCCGCTTTCCGGGGAACACCTCACCGCATCGTTCGCGATGTCTAAAGTTTTTCAGAGTATGCACCAGTTTTTCGCCGCCATAGCTCAGTTGGTAGAGCAACCGCCTTGTAAGCGGTAGGTCATCAGTTCGAATCCGATTGGCGGCACCAAACAAAAGATGGCCACTGCACACGCAGTGGCCATCTTCATTCCAGAGCGACAGCGCCCGCACAAGCACTGCCATGTTGTAGAATCCACCCATTACTCCACGCCTCAAAAAAATTTTCTATGCAAACAATCCTCATCACAGGTGGAGCCGGGTTCATCGGGTCTGCGGTCGTGCGTCAATTCATTAACGAAACGCAGTGCAAGGTCGTCAATGTCGATAAGCTGACTTATGCGGGCAACCTGCAATCACTGGCTTCTGTTTCGGATAATCCGCGTTACGTTTTCGAGCAGGTGGATATTTGCGATGCTGCCGAGGTGGCGCGCGTGTTGCGCGAGCATCAACCGGATGCGGTGATGCATCTGGCGGCGGAGTCGCATGTGGATCGCTCCATCTCCGGCCCGGCGGATTTCATTCAGACCAATATCGTCGGTACCTATACCTTGCTGGAAGCGACGCGCAGCTACTGGAGCGGGCTGGATGCTCCACGCCGTGCAGCATTCCGTTTCCATCACATCTCCACCGACGAGGTGTACGGCAGTTTGGGTGAGTCCGGTTTCTTCACCGAGGAGACGGCCTACGAGCCGAACTCGCCGTACTCGGCCAGCAAAGCCTCTTCCGATCATCTGGTGCGCGCATGGCACCATACCTACGGCATGCCTGTCGTCACCACCAACTGCTCGAACAATTACGGCCCCTATCATTTTCCCGAAAAGCTCATCCCGCTGGTGATCCTGAATGCGGTGAACGGCAAGCCTCTGCCCATCTACGGCAAGGGCGACAACATCCGCGATTGGCTGTACGTGGACGACCACGCGCGGGCTTTGCGTCTGGTGCTGGAAAAAGGCAAGTTGGGTGAGACCTACAACATCGGTGGCTGGAACGAGAAGACCAATCTGGAAGTGGTGCAATCCATCTGCGCCATTTTGGACGAACTGCATCCGCAGGGAGCGCCGCACAACAAGCTCATCACCTACGTGCAAGACCGCCCCGGGCACGACCGCCGTTACGCCATCGACGCGAGCAAGATCGCCAAGGACTTGGACTGGAAGCCGCAGGAGACATTCGAGACGGGTTTGCGCAAAACCGTCGAATGGTATCTGGCAAACACCGGCTGGGTGCATGGCGTGACGAGCGGCGATTATCAGCATTGGGTGGAAAAGAACTACGCGAACAGGAGTGGCGCATGAAGGGAATAATTCTCGCCGGAGGTTCCGGCACACGTTTGTATCCGGTGACGCAGGCGATCTCGAAGCAGCTTTTGCCGGTGTACGACAAGCCCATGGTTTACCACCCGCTGACCACGCTGATGCTGGCGGGGATACGCGATGTGCTCATCATCTCCACGCCGCAGGACACGCCTCTGTTCCGCAACCTGTTGGGCGACGGCGCGCAATGGGGGATGAATTTCTCCTATGCGGTGCAGCCTTCGCCGGATGGCTTGGCGCAGGCGTTCATCATCGGCGAGTCGTTCATCGGCAATGACGGTTGTTCGCTGGTGTTGGGCGACAACATCTTCTATGGCCACGGTTTCGACCGTTTGCTCGGTGCCGCCGCGACCAAAGCCCGTGGCGGCACGGTGTTCGCCTATCACGTGCTGGACCCGGAGCGTTACGGCGTGGTCGATTTCGATGCGGCAGGGCGCGCATTGAGCATCGAAGAGAAGCCGCTCCAGCCCAAGTCGAGTTATGCGGTGACGGGCTTGTATTTCTACGACAACGATGTGGTGGAGATCGCCAAGACCATCAAGCCCTCGGCACGCGGCGAACTGGAGATCACCACGGTGAACCAGATATACCTGGAGCGCGGCGACCTGGATGTGCAGGTGATGGGGCGTGGCTATGCGTGGCTGGATACGGGGACGCATGAGTCGTTGCTGGAGGCGGGTTCGTTCGTGCAAACGCTGGAGAAGCGCCAGGGTTTGAAGATCGCCTGCCCGGAAGAGATCGCGTTCCGCAAAGGCTATATCACGGCGGAGCAGGTAGAGCGGCTGGCGCGGCCGCTGGCGAAGAATGCCTATGGTCGTTATCTGTTGACTCTGCTTTCGGATAGGGCGTTTTGAATATGAAGGTTATCGCTACTGCCATCCCCGATCTGCTCATCATCGAGCCCAAAGTATTCGGCGACGAGCGCGGATTTTTTTATGAGAGCTTTAACAAAAAACGCTTTGCCGAGCTGACGGGTGTGACAGCCGAGTTCGTGCAAGACAATCATTCCAAATCTGCACGCTACGTGTTGCGCGGTCTGCACTATCAGATTCAACAGGCTCAGGGAAAATTGGTGCGCGCCGTGGCGGGCGAGGTGCTGGATGTGGCGGTGGATATCCGCAAAAGCTCGCCCACATTCGGGCAGTCGGTTTGCGTGAATCTATCTGCCGAGAACAAGCGCATGTTCTGGGTGCCGCCAGGTTTCGCGCACGGCTTTGTGGTGCTGAGCGAGACGGCTGAGTTCCTCTACAAGACCACTGATTTTTATGCGCCGGAGCATGAGCGAGCTATCCTGTGGAACGATCCCGCGCTGGGCATAGACTGGCAATTGCATGGGGCTACGCCTCTGCTGGCGGCAAAAGACCAAGCCGCTAAATTGCTCAAAGATGCCGAGGTCTTCGCATGAGAAAGATATTGCTCACGGGCAAGAACGGGCAGGTGGGCTGGGAGTTGCAGCGCACCCTGGCGCCGTTGGGGCGGGTGATCGCGCTAGATTCTAGTGGGCTCGACCTGGCCGATGTGGATGCCATCCGGCGCAAGGTGCGCGAGATACGGCCGCACATCATCGTCAATCCCGCCGCGCATACGGCGGTGGACAAGGCCGAATCGGAGCCGGAACTCGCGATGGCGATCAACGGTGTCGCGCCGGGGGTGTTCGCGGAAGAGGCGAAGAAGCTGGATGCGTTGCTGGTGCATTATTCCACCGACTATGTCTTCGACGGCAGCAAGCAGGGCGCGTATCGGGAAGACGATGCGCCCAACCCTTTGGGGGTGTACGGCAAGAGCAAGTTGGCGGGAGAGCAAGCTATCCGTGCTGCCGGCTGCAATCACCTCATTTTGCGCACGAGCTGGGTGTACGGTGCGCGCGGCAAGAATTTCCTGCTGACCATGTTGCGTCTGGCAAAAGAGCGTAGCGAGTTACGCATCGTGGACGATCAGATCGGTGCGCCGACCTGGTGCCGTTCGCTGGCGGAGATCACCGCGCAGATATTGGCGCAGCTTTATATGCCGGGTGCGAGTGAAGAAGATATGGCGCGCGTGTCGGGTACGTATCATCTGACTTCTTCAGGCAGCGTCTCTTGGCATGGTTTCGCTGCCGAAATTTTGCGTTTGGCAGCAGTTCAACCAACGCCCCGACTGGTAGCTATTCCTTCGCGTGAGTACCCGACGCCCGCTGCGCGCCCGCTGAATTCGGTGCTGTCGAATGACAAGCTGCTACACACCTTCGGGTTACAGGCGGGTGGTTGGCAAGAAAATCTGCAATTGTGTATGCAGGAGAGGGGCAGTAGTTAGCCGGCAGTTATAAACAAAACCGCAAAGCGACAGTACCAACTAACGACTAGAGACTCAACGACTGGCGACTAAAAACATGAAAATTCACGAATATCAGGGCAAGGAAATTCTGCGCGAATTCGGCGTGCCGGCTCCGCGCGGCGTGGCATGCTTCAGCGTCGATGAGGCGGTTGCCGCCGCACGGCAACTGGGCGGCAAGCTCTGGGTGGTGAAGGCGCAAATTCACGCGGGCGGTCGCGGCAAGGGTGGCGGTGTGAAGGTGGCGAAATATTTTGATGAAGTGAAGAGCTTCGCGCAGCAGATACTCGGCATGCACCTGGTCACGCACCAGACCGGCTCCGAAGGGCAGGTGGTGCGCCGCCTGCTGATCGAAGAGGGCGCGCAGATCGTTAAAGAGTTTTACGTCGGCATGGTGGTGGATCGCAGCTCGCAGCGCGTGGCTTTGCTGGCTTCCAGCGAAGGCGGCATGGAGATCGAAGAGGTCGCCAAACACGCCCCGGAAAAAATCATCACCGTGCGCATCGACCCGGCGACCGGGCTGACCGACAGCGAAGCCGCGCAAACCGCGCGCGCCATCGGCATCCCCGATGCGGCGAGCGGCGAGGCGGTCAAGGTGTTGCAAGGCTTGTATCGCGCCTTCATCGAGAAGGATGCGATGCTGGCGGAAATCAACCCGCTGGTGCTGACGGCGGATAACCGAGTGCTGGCACTGGATGCAAAATTCAACTTCGATTCCAACGCGCTGTACCGCCACCCCGAGATCGTGGCGTACCGCGACCTGGACGAAGAAGACCCGGCAGAAATCGAGGCGTCGAAATTCGAGTTGAGCTATATCCAGCTTGACGGCGATATCGGCTGTCTGGTGAACGGTGCGGGCTTGGCGATGGCGACGATGGACATCATCAAGTTATATGGCGGCAGCCCGGCCAACTTCCTCGATGTGGGCGGGGGGGCTAACAAAGAGAAGGTCACCGAGGCATTCAAGCTGATGCTGAAGAACCCGCATCTCAAGGCGATTCTGGTCAATATTTTCGGCGGCATCATGAAGTGCGACGTGATCGCCGAGGGCGTGGTCGCGGCAGCGCGCGAAGTGCATCTGGCCGTGCCGCTGGTGGTGCGTCTGGAAGGCACCAATGTCGAGTTGGGCAAAAAGATTCTGGCCGAATCTGGGCTGCCCATCATCTCCGGTAACGATATGGCGGACGCGGCACAGAAGGTCGTTGCGGCGGCGAAAGGTTAATCATGTCCATACTCATCAACAAAGATACGAAAGTCATCACGCAAGGCATGACCGGCAAGGTTGGCCAGTTCCATACCCAGCAATGCAAGGCGTATGCGAACGGTGTCAATTGTTTCGTGGCGGGAGTGAACCCGAAAAAAGCGGGTGAAGAGTTCGACGGCATTCCGGTTTACGCTTCGGTGCGCGATGCGAAGCAGGCGACGGGCGCGACGGTGTCGGTGATCTACGTGCCGCCGTCGGGCGCGGCGGCGGCCATCGACGAGGCGGTGGAAGCCGATCTCGATCTGGTGATCTGCATCACCGAAGGTATCCCCGTGCATGACATGTTGAAGACGCGCTACAAGATGTCCCTCCAAGGGATGCCTGCTGTCAGCGAGAGCAAAAACGCTCTCGCGCAAGATCGTGTTCAGGGCAAGCGCACGTTGCTCATCGGGCCGAACTGTCCCGGCCTGATTACGCCGGACGAAATCAAGATCGGCATCATGCCCGGCCACATACACAAGAAGGGCCGCATCGGCGTGGTGTCGCGTTCCGGCACGCTGACCTATGAGGCGGTCGGGCAACTTTCCGCGCTGGGATACGGCCAGTCGTCCTGCGTGGGCATCGGCGGCGACCCGATCAACGGCATGAAGCACATCGATGTGATGCGCCTGTTCAACGACGATCCCGAGACCGATGCGGTGGTGATGGTGGGCGAGATCGGCGGCAGCGATGAGGAAGAATGCGCGCGCTGGATCAAGGCCAACATGCAGAAGCCGGTGGTCGGCTTCATCGCGGGCGTCACCGCCCCCGCAGGCAAGCGCATGGGGCATGCCGGAGCGATCATCTCCGGCGGTCAGGGCGGCGCCAACGAAAAGCTGGCCGTGATGGAAGCGTGCGGCATCCACATCACGCGCAACCCGGCGGAAATGGGGCGTACGATGCAGAAAATTTTGAAGGGCTAAAACATAGGGAAGGGGGAAGAGTGGCTGTGCGGTGGATCAACGGTTTTTACCCTTCTCCCTTGAGCACCGCAGGTGCGTTCCCTTCCCCGTCTCTAGAAAGGTTCATAAATGTTGGAAATGTTGTCTAGTGCCCAGTTTTGGGTGGATGTGTTCAAGATTATCGTGATTGACCTGCTGCTGTCGGGCGACAACGCGGTGGTGATCGCGCTGGCCTGTCGCAATCTGCCGGAGGCGCAGCGCAAGAAAGGCATCCTGTACGGAGTGGCCGGAGCCATCGGTTTGCGCGTGGTGTTGACCTTCTTTGCGGTGAGCCTGTTGTCGTTGCCGTATTTGAAACTGGTCGGCGCATTGCTGCTGCTGTGGATCGGCATCAAGCTGATCCTGCCGGAAGAAGAGGGGCATGGCGAGGGGAATATCAAGGCAGACACGCATCTGTGGGGGGCGGTGAAGACCATCATCATCGCCGACTTCGTGATGAGTCTGGATAATGTGCTCGGTGTGGCGGGAGCTGCGCACGGCAATGCCGTGTTACTGATATTCGGTCTGCTGGTGAGCATCCCGCTGATCGCATGGAGCAGCCAGTTGGTGTTGAAATTGATTGACCGTTTCCCGTTCATTATAAATGTCGGTGGCGCGTTGCTGGGCTATGTGGCAGGCGAGATGCTGGTCAGCGAAGCCTTGTTCGAGCCTTTGCTGGAAGCAATGCACGCGCTGCACTGGTTGGTTCCGGCGGTATGCGCAATTTTGGTGGTGGCGGTGGGCAAGTGGCTGACGCTGCGCATGGCGGCATCCGCACCGGTGGTCGATCTGGTGGATGGTCAAGTTCCTGCCAGCCGTGGCGACAAATCATAATCAATGGGCATGATTAATGTTTGAAGCCCATTCCCTCACCTCAATCCTCTCCCGCAAGCGGGCGAGGAGGCAAACGAATCGCTTTGCGAGATAAAAAATAAAGGGTATGAAATGAAAATATTGATTCCTGTGGATGGTTCCGCCAATGCCGTGCGCGCGGTGGATTACGTGATCGCCGATGCGGTTAACCTGAAGGTGGCACCGCAACTGTGTTTGTTAAACGTGCAGTGGAAACTGGATGCCGGTAATGTAAAGCTGTTTATTAATCAGGAAACGATCAACGATTATTATCGCGAACAGGGTGCCGCGGCGCTGGCGCAAGCGCGCGCAAAGCTGGATGCCGCAGGGCTGGCCTACACTTATCACATCAGCGTAGGCTCTCCCGCCGAAGCTGTGGTGCAGTATGCACGAGAGCATCAAATCGACCAGATCGTGATGAGCGCGCATGGACAGGCGACGCTATCTACTTTCTTGTTGGGATCGGTTGCCGGCAAGGTTGTGCACTTGGCGCAAATTCCCGTTCTTTTGGTGAAATAAAGACATCTAGATATTCCAATAAATCAAATAGGTATGGTTTAGGGTTGAAAAATGTTTTAGTATTCGCCGACAACTTAAAGTGAATGGCAAGGGGTGGGGCATGGCTAACATCAAAAAAGTAACGTTCTTGAAAGCCGATTGGTTCGTTGGATTGCTCGTGGCGCTGGTATTTCTGTTTGGTGCCAATTCCGATCTGATCCAGAGCTTGGAACGCAAGGCTTATGATTTGGGCGTAAGGGCTTCTGCGCGCGCGCCCAGCGACAAGATTGCCATTATTGCCATCGACGACGAGAGTATCGCCAATCTGGGACGCTGGCCTTGGCCGCGCGAGGTGCAGGGCATGCTGCTGGATATATTGGCCAGCGGACATGCCAAAGTGATCGGCCATACGGCGTTGTTTTCCGAGCCGCAGATCGATTCGGGCTTGGATTATGTCAACAAAATCGGCGCATTCCTGGAAAATTCGTCGCTGAAGCAGAGCAATCCCGCCGAGTGGGAGCAGGTCAACGCAATTTTGCAAGAAGCACTGTCGCATCTGGATAACGATAAAAAATTGGCCGAAAGCATGGCAAAAGCCAACGCGGTATTGCTGGGGATGCTGTTCGAGTTGGGCGAGCCGCAAGGCAAACCGGATAGTCCGCTGCCGGATTACGTGTTGAAAAATAGTTTGGTCAACGTTAAAGATGGTGCGGGAGGCGCATTGCCGATCCTGACGAATGGGGCGCAAGTGCCGATCCCCATTCTGGGCGCGCAAGCGTTGGCTATCGGGCACCTCAATGTGACACCGGACGTGGATGGCGGGATACGCACCGAACCGCTGGTGTTGAGTTATTTCGACCAATACTATCCCTCTCTCTCCCTCATGCTCGCGGCGAAAAGCCTGAATCTCGATCCCAAAGATATACAGGTGGATTTGGGACAGAGCGTCAAGGTCGGGAATTTGAATATCGTTACCGACCCGATGTTGCGTATGCATACCTATTTTTACAACGACCACGAAGGCAAACCCGCTTTTCAGGTGGACTCGTTTTACGATGTGCTTACCGGGAAGATCCCACCCGAAAAATATCGCGACAAGATTGTGCTGATCGGTGCGACCGCCGCCGGAGTCGGCGCGCTGCAAGTCACGCCGATTTCCGCCGGCATGCCTCCGGTGCTGACCTTGGCGCATTCCATTTCAAGCATTCTCAAGCAGGATTTTTTTGTGGTACCGAGCTGGGCTTTCTGGGCTGAAAAAGGGATATTCATAGTCATTGCGCTGTATTTGATTGTTTTGCTGCCGCGCCTGAGCGCAAGTATCGGCGCGGTCGTTACCGGCATCCTGTTTGTTGCCTTGCTGGTCAGCCACTTTGTCTTGATGACGGCGCAGGCGCTCTGGTTGCAACTCATGCTGCCGGCAACCCTGTTGTTGGTCGGCCATTTGTTGTTGACCACCAAGCGTTTCCTCGTGACCGAGAAAGGCAAAATCAAGTCCGATGCGGATTCGGCGGAAAGCAACCGTATGTTGGGTTTGGCTTTTCAGGGGCAGGGGCAGTTGGATATGGCGTTCGACAAGTTCCGCAAAGTTGCGATCGACGATAGTTTGATGGACGTGCTCTATAACTTGGGTTTGGATTTCGAGCGCAAACGTCAATTCAACAAGGCGGAGTCGGTGTTCAAATATATGTCCGACTACAACCCCAAATTCCGTGACCTGGAACAGCGCCTGAATCAAGCCAAAGCGATGTCGGAAACAGTCATCCTCGGAGGGGCGTCCGGCAAGAGCAATGCCAGCACGATGGTGCTGGACCGCGCCGGGATGAGCAAACCTATGCTGGGTCGCTACGAGATCGAAAAGGAGTTGGGTAAAGGCGCGATGGGGGTGGTCTATTTGGGTAAAGACCCCAAGATCAGCCGCGTGGTCGCGATTAAAACCATGAATCTGTCGCAAGAGTTCGACGCGGACGAATTGGAAGATGTCAAGGCGCGTTTCTTCCGCGAAGCTGAAACGGCAGGCCGTCTGAATCACCCCAATATTGTCACTATGTACGATGCGGGCGAGGAGCACGACCTGGCCTATATTGCGATGGAGTTTCTTAAAGGGAAGGACTTGGTGCCCTATACCAAACGCGATAATTTGCTGCCGTTGCCCAAGGTGTTAAGCATCGTTGCGCGTGTGGCGGATGCACTGGGTTATGCCCACAGCCTGCATGTGGTACACCGCGACATCAAACCGGCGAACATTATGTACGACACGGAAAGCGATACCGTCAAAGTGACCGACTTCGGCATTGCGCGTATTACCGATTCTTCCAAGACCAAGACCGGGATGGTGTTGGGCACGCCTTCATATATGTCGCCCGAGCAGTTGGCCGGAACCAAGATAGAAGGGCAGTCCGACCTGTTCTCTTTGGGGGCAAGTTTGTATCAGATGGTGTGTGGTAAGCTACCTTTCGAAGGGGATTCGATGGCGCAGCTCATGTTCCGTATCGCCAATGAGCCGCATGCGGATATTTTGACTATCCGGCCCGATGTGCCGTCATGCGTTGCGGAGATTGTCAATAAAGCGTTGGCGAAGAAAGTGACAGACCGTTATCAGACCGGACAGGAAATGGCTGAAGCAATCCGCCGGTGTGCGGCAACTTTGCATTGATAATGAATTGCAGGGGTGAGACGTGAATATTCAAGACGCACTTGAAATAGTAAGCCAGAGCAATCCGGGGATGGTCAGGTCGCACAACGAAGACAGTGTGGCCTGTGACGCCGCATCGGGCTTGGTGGTGCTGGCAGACGGCATGGGGGGGTATAACGCCGGCGAAGTTGCCAGCGGCATCGCGGTTTCGGTTCTTTCCACCGAGATCAAGCATCGCCTGCAAAGCGAAAAGCCGGAAGACAAAGATGCTTTCAGCGGCGAGGATGTCGGTGTCGTGTTGCTGCGCGATAATGTGCGGAAAGCCAATTCATCCATTTTCCATGCGGCAGAAAGCCAGCCGCAATATTCGGGGATGGGTACCACTATCGTGGTCGGCTTGTTTTACGACGATCATGTGGCGGTTGCACATGTGGGGGATTCGCGCATGTATCGTTTGCGCGGAGATGCGTTCGAGGCCATTACGCGCGATCATTCCTTGCTGCAAGAGCAGATCGACAGCGGCATGATCAGCAAGGCGGACGCGCGTACGTCCAAGAATAAAAACCTGGTGACGCGCGCCGTCGGAATCGATGCGGAAGTGGAACCCGAGGTGCATGTTCACGGGGTGCAGGTCGGGGATATTTATTTGTTGTGCTCCGATGGCCTCAACGACATGGTCGCGGATGAAGAAATCGGCGCTACTCTGCAAATGCTGAAAGCCAACCTGTCTTTGGCGGCGGTCGAGTTGATACAGTTGGCAAACGACAACGGCGGTCGCGACAACGTGTCGGTGATACTGGTGAAAGTGAACGGAAAATTTTCCGCGCCCCACGGTTGGGCGGCGAAATTGTTGTCTTGGTTTAAGAATTAACTACGGGGATAGAAGATATGCCGGCTAAATTGATACTCAGCATGGATGGCGTGGTGCTGAAAGAATATGTGCTGAACAAAGAGCGCACGACAATCGGTCGCAAACCGCATAACGATATTGTGATCGACAATCTGGCGATCAGCAGCGAGCATGCCGCGATTATCACGATACTTAACGACTCGTTTCTGGAGGATCTCGATAGCACCAATGGTTTGTCGGTGAACGGGGCGGTCACGAAGAAGCATTTTCTGCAAAACAACGACCTCATCGAGATCGGGAAATACAAACTCAAGTACCTGAACGACCAGCCGGCGCAAGCGGCCTCGGCCGATTTCGAAAAGACCATGGTATTGAGCCGACCGGTGAAGACTTCCCCCGCTCCGGCTACAGCCGAAGGCGGCGAGTTTATGCGCACACAAGTCAATGCGGCCCCCTATGCCGCATCCGGGGATACGACGGGAAAATTCGTTTCCCCTACCGCCCCTAAGTCTGCGGACGAACAGCCTGCGGTAGCGCCCGCGCAAGCGGCTCCGGTCACCGCGCCTCAGCCGAACGCCCCGGCGCAGCAAGCCGCCGTTCAAATCCTGAACGGACCGAATGCGGGTAAAGAACTTGAACTGGTGAAGAGTCTGACTACATTGGGCAAGCCGGGAGTGCAGGTAGCTGTATTGGCGCGACGTCCGCATGGGTTCTTTATCACTCACGTTGAGGGGGCCAAGTTCCCTTTGGTGAATGGCGAGTCCGTAGGCGAACATCCGCGCCAATTGAACGACCATGACATTATCGAACTGGCGGGGGTAAAGATGGAGTTCTATTTCAAAGCTTGATTGGTCAAATTGAGCGACCGGGGATATTTCCATGGCTATGGCGAGGACTGAGTGAAAAAGCATGCACTTCTGATTGCGCTCGGCCTCGCATTCGTATTTCTGTTCCTGGGTCATGCCGCCAAGTTCTATCAGCTTGGGTTCGTCAGTTTCGTCGAGGCCAAGCTGTACGATACGCGCTTGCATCTCACCTTGCCGAACAAGGCCGATGACAGCATCGTTATTCTGGATATAGACGAAAAAAGTCTGAAAGATGAAGGTCGCTGGCCCTGGGGGCGCGACAAGCTTGCCTTGCTGATGGATAAGCTGTTCGACAAATACGGCGTCGCAGTGGTCGGGTTCGACGTGGTGTTCGCCGAAAAAGACAGCAGTTCCGGCTTGAAGGTATTGCAAGAATTGGGGCAAAACCAGCTTAAAGATGTATCCCAGTTCCAATCGGTGCTGGCGCAACTCAAACCCCAGCTCGAATACGACAGCCTGTTTGCCGGAAAATTGAAACAGCGCAATATCGTGCTGGGTTATTACTTCACCAATGGTACGAAAAATACTTCCGGTGCACTGCCCGCCCCGGTATTTGTGGCGGGCAATTTCAAAGGCCGCCCGATCCAGTTCATCCAATGGACCGGCTACGGTGCCAATCTGCCAGAGTTTCAGGCCAGTGCCGCATCGGCCGGGCACTTCAATCCGCTTGTGGATTTCGACGGTATCGTGCGCCGCGTGCCGATGATCGTCGAATATGGGGGCGCTTATTACGAGTCGTTGTCCTTGGCGGTCGTGCGCACGGTGCTGGGTTCGCCCAAATTGATGCCGGGTTATGCCAGCGGGAACGATGCGGATTACGCCGGCTTGGAATGGCTGGGGCTGGAAGATTTGCGCATCCCGGTCGATAGCGAGGTGAGCGCACTGGTGCCGTACCGCGGCGGGCGCGGAACGTTTAAATATGTTTCGGTGACGGATGTGCTGAAAGAGCGTACCCCATTGGAGGAGCTGAAAAACAAGATCATTCTGGTCGGAACCTCCGCGCCGGGTCTGATGGATATGCGCTCTACCCCGGTGGATGAAGTTTATCCGGGGGTGGAGATACACGCGAACATGATCAGCGGCATACTGTCGCAATCGATCAAATCGAGCCCGCCTTACGTGATGGGGGCAGAAGTCGTATTTCTGCTTCTCGTCGGCGTGGCTTTAAGCATCCTGTTGCCATTGCTTAGTCCGATCCAGGATGCCCTGACCGCGCTGGCGGCGATTCTTGTCACGATCATCATGAACGGCTTTTTGTGGCAATACGGCAATATTGCCGTGCCGCTGGCTGGCGGTCTGATGATGATATTCATGCTGTTTGCGCTCAATATGTCGTACGGTTATTTTGTCGCATCGCGCACCAAGCGCCAGATTACCAACCTGTTCGGACAGTACGTGCCCAAAGAGGTTGTCGGCGAACTGAGCGAACGCCCGGAGCAAGTCTCGATGGAAGGCGATAGCCGCGAGATGAGTGTCCTGTTTTCCGATGTGCGCGGTTTCACCACGATTTCGGAAGGACTGGATCCGAAAGAACTGACATTGCTGATGAATGAATTCCTGACCCCGCTGTCGCGCGTTGTCTACAAACATCGCGGGACCATCGATAAATATATGGGCGATTGCATCATGGCGTTCTGGGGTGCACCCTTGCCTGATGGGCGGCATGCGTACCACTCCATATCGGCAGGACTGGAGATGCTGAAGACGCTGGATGCCTTGCAGCCGCATTTTAAAGAGCGCGGCTGGCCACCTATCCAGATCGGCGTGGGGATCAACAGCGGACGCGTGAGCGTGGGGAACATGGGCTCCGAGGTGCGAGTGGCTTATACCGTCATGGGCGATGCGGTGAACCTGGCTTCGCGTCTGGAGGGTATTACCAAAGAGTATGGTGCCGGCATCGTGGTGGGCGAAAACACCAAGGAAGCCGCCCCCGAATTTATTTATCGCGAACTGGATTGGGTGCGCGTCAAAGGCAAGGACAAGCCGGTTGCCATATTCCAGCCGATGGGATTGTCGGGGCAAGTCGAAGCAGATGTGCTGGAGGAAATGAAATTGTTTCATCAAGTCTTGCGTTCGTATCGCAAGCAGGAATGGGATCAGGCGGAGTTGCAGTTGTTCAATTTGCAGAAGATGTCGCCGCAAGCGAAGTTGTACCAGGTTTATGCCGAGCGGGTTGTGTATTTCCGCAACAATCCGCCCGGTGCCGATTGGGATGGCGTGTACGTATTTAAAACCAAGTGAGTTGCGTGCTGTATTCGGGCAAGTAACACACCGGCCGGGGATGGTTCAACGATGAAACTGAGAATTCTGGGTTGCAGTGGCGGGATCGGCGGAAACTTGCGCACCACCTCCATGCTGCTCGATCGCGATGTGCTGATCGACGCGGGAACAGGCGTGGGCGATTTGAGTTTGGCGGAAATGGCCATGATCGACCACGTCTTCGTGACCCACTCGCACCTCGACCATGTTGCGTGTATCCCGTTGATGGTCGACAGCGTCGGCTTTATGCGGGATAAACCGCTGCTCGTGCATGCTACGGCAGAAACGATAGCGATACTCAAACAGCATATGTTCAACTGGAAAATATGGCCGGATTTTAGCGAGATTCCGAATGCGCAACAGCCATGCCTGCGTTACGAAGCTATCGAACTCGGTAAAACGGTGGATTTGGGCGGACGCAAAATCACGCCGCTCCCGGCCAATCATGTGGTGCCGGCGGTCGGGTTTCAGTTGGATAGCGGCACGGCCAGTTTGGCGTTCAGCGGCGATACGACCACATGCGATGCGTTATGGGATGCGGTTAACCGTATCGACAATCTGCAATACCTCATCGTGGAAACCGCTTTTTCGAATGCGGAACTGGATCTGGCATTAATGTCGAAACATTTTTGTCCCAGCTTGCTGGCAAAAGACATTCTTAAGCTCAAGCGCAACCCCCAGATATTTATCACGCATCTGAAACCCGGCGAGATCGAATTGACCATGCAGGAAATAAGCGAATGCGTCAGCGGATTTATCCCGCGGATGCTGCAAAACGGACAGGTGTTCGAGTTTTAGAGTTAACGGGCCCCAAGGATAGATTGAAGCCATGCAAGATATTTTGGACATCAGAGTGCTCGCCGCACTGGAGCCGATCTCTTCGTTCGGTCCGGCCCGGTTAAGGGAGTTGCTCGAATACTGCCATCTGGAAACCGTGGCGCAAGGATTGGACCCCTTCAAGGGTCGGCCTTTGCACGGGCAGTCGGTGTATCTGGTGAAAGGCGAACTGGAAGTCGTCTATGCCGACGGCAATCACGTGCTGATCCGCGCGGATTCGGAATGGGCGCGGCATCCCATTGGCAAGCGCCAGCCCGAAATTCAGGCGGCGACCGCGCTGACCCGGATCCAGTTGTTGCGCGCGGACGACGACTTGCTGGATCAGATGGTCACATGGGATCAGTTTGCCTATCACGAGGATGCTAAAGTGCCGGCGGCGCAAGAGGGCTCGGAAGCCGCCGTGAAGCGCTTGCTTAACTCCGGTATGTTCAGCGCCGAGAATTTGAGCAACAGTCCCTTCGCGCATTTGCCTTCGGCCAATATCGGCAAGCTGCTGAACCGCATTGAAGTGATCGCCGCGTGGGACAAGGAAATCATTATCCGCGAGGGCGACGAGGGCGATTACTACTACCTGATCGAAAGCGGGCGCGCGCAAGTGGCCCGCTTGGTCGGTGGCACCCACATGGTGTTGGCCGAACTCAAGGCGGGCGACGTGTTCGGCGAAGAGGCGTTAATCTCGGATTCGAAGCGTAACGCAACAGTGACCATGAAAAGTAACGGTGTGCTGCTGCGGCTGAAGAAACAGGATTTTCTGGAATTGATGCAGGAGCCGCTGCTGCGCAAGACCGGCTATCAGGAAGCGAAACGCAAAGTGGACGGAGGTGCGGTATGGCTGGATGTGCGTCACCCGCCCGAATACCGCTACGACAAGTTGCCGGGTGCCATCAATGTGCCGCTGAACGATATTCGCAATGCGGTCGGCGTATTGAGCAAGAACACGCCTTATGTCGTGTATTGCCAGAGTGGCCGGCGCAGCGCGGCGGCCGCGTTCATCCTGGCGCAGGCCGGTTATAAAGTCGATGTATTGGAAAATGGGCTCTGGTCTATTCCCAAGTCGGAACAGCAATAACGAGGAAATTGGGGCGGCTATGAATAGTGTAGTGCAAGGCAACGTGAACGAGATGGGGGCTCAGTTAGAGTTCACCAAAAATCTGAATCAAGTTACCAACAAGATTCACGCGACCAGCAACATCGACGAGATCATGCTGGATGTGAGCAAAGACATCTGCGCCCTGTTTAACGCCGATCGCTTGACGATTTATGTGGTCGGCGAAGATAAGGCATCGCTGATCTCCAAAGTGAAAACGGGGCTGAATTCCTTCAAGGATCTCAAACTTCCCATCGCGGAGCAGAGCATTGCCGGTTTCGCGGCGTTCCATAAAAAATTGCTCAACATCAAGGATGTGTACGACGAGCATGAGCTCGCCTCTTTCAGTTCCACGCTGCGTTTCTTGCAGGACGTGGATAAGCGCACCGGCTATCGCACCAAGCAAATGCTGGTTGCGCCTATCATGGAGGCAAACAGCGGCGAACTGATCGGCGTAATGCAGGTCATCAACAACAAAGCTGGGCTACCTTTCCAGGAGTTGGTGGAAGAAGGGGTGCGCGAGCTCACCCAAACGCTGGCAGTGGCATTGCGCCAGCGTCAGCAGCAGGCGGGGATCGTCAAAACCAAATACGATTATCTCGTCGCCGATGCGGTCATGTCGGCGGCCGAGTTCGAGTTGGCCACGCGCACGGCGCGGCGCAAGGGCATCGACGTCGAAGACGTGTTGATCGACGAATTTCAAGTGAAGACCGAAGCTTTGGGCAAAGCCTTGTCCAGCTTTTTCGGTGTACCTTATGAGCCGTATAAATCCGACCGCATCAAGCCGGGCGAGCTGCTCAAGAACCTGCGCCGCGAATATGTGGAAAGCAGCCATTGGGTGCCGATTGACGACACATCGGACGGACTCATTATCCTGACCACCGACCCGGAGCGGATACAGGCGTCGCGCGTCGTCAACAATATTTTCCCCAAACACCGCCTGATCTATAAGGTTTGTCCGCAGCGCGAGTTCAAGGCAACGCTGGATTTGTTCTACGGCGGCGGTAGCGGTGCGGGCGATGCCACCGGCAGCATGGAAGATATGGGCTCAATGGATGACTTGCTCACTTCGCTGGGCGGAGATGAGGAAGAGTCCAGCACGGTCAGCCAGGAAGATGTCAGTGCCGCAGCCGACAACGAGCTGGTCAAACTGGTGAATAAGATCATCGTGGATGCCTACAAGATGGGCGCATCGGATATACACATCGAACCCATGCCGGGCAAGGGCAAGACCGGCATCCGCCTGCGCAAGGACGGCTCTTTGCTCAACTACATCGAAGTCCCTTCGACTTACCGCAACGCGCTGGTCACGCGTTTGAAGATCATGTGCGATCTGGATATTTCGGAAAAGCGCAAACCGCAGGACGGCAAGATCAAATTCAAGAAGTACGGCCCGCTCGACATCGAGTTGCGCGTGGCGACCATCCCTTCGCAGGGCGGCGTCGAAGACGTGGTGATGCGTATCCTGGCATCCGGCGAACCTATCCCGCTGGACAACATGGGCTTCTCGGTGCGCAATCTGGAACTGGTCAAGAAGACCGTCAGCAAGCCCTATGGATTGTTCTTCGTGTGCGGACCGACCGGTTCCGGCAAGACCACCACGCTGCACTCCATCCTGAAATACATCAACACGCCGGAAACCAAGATATGGACGGCGGAAGACCCGGTCGAAATTACGCAAAAAGGCCTGCGTCAGGTGCAGGTCAATAAAAAGGCCGGATTGGATTTCGCCACGGTGATGCGCGCCTTCCTGCGTGCCGACCCGGACGTGATCATGGTGGGCGAAATGCGCGACAAGGAAACCGTCTCCACGGGTATCGAGGCGTCATTGACCGGCCACTTGGTATTTGCTACTTTGCACACCAACAGCGCGCCGGAATCCATCAGCCGCCTGTTGGATATGGGTATGGATCCGTTCAACTTCGCCGACGCGTTGCTGGGCATCCTGGCGCAGCGTCTGGCCAAGCGCCTGTGCAAGGATTGCAAGAAGCCGCATATCGCAACCCAGGAAGAAATCAAGTCGCTGCTGGCCGAATACGCGAGCGAATTGCTGGGCACCGAAACCTGGAAGAAAGACCCCAATGCCGCCTACAAGGCGCTGTATGCCGAGTGGGTGAAATTGTTCGGCGACGACAAGGGGCAGATCACCTTGTACGACCATGTGGGCTGCGAGAAATGTTCCGGTACCGGGTATCGCGGCCGTGTCGGTTTGCATGAGTTGCTGATCGGCACCGACCCGCTCAAGAAAGCGATCCAGGAGCATGCGCGTGTGGCGGAGCTGTTTGCGATTGCGCTGGAAGAGGGCATGCGCACCCTGAAGCAGGACGGTATAGAGAAAGTGCTGTTGGGAATCACCGATATTCATCAAGTGCGCTCGGTCTGTATCAAGTAGCTCCCATCAAATGGACACGTCCAAAATCAAAGCAGATGTGGCGCAAGAGCATGAACGGCTTTCCATGCTGGATAGCCTGCTCTCGCGCCTGAGCGACCTGAATGCGATCGGGGCGGCATTGTCGAATGAAGAAAACATCGACAAGCTGCTGGAAAATATCTTGCTGGCGGCGAAAAGCATTACCAATGCCGATGCCGGAACGCTGTATCTGGTGGATGCCGAGCATCAGGTGTTGACGTTTGAAATTCTGCGTACCGATTCCCTGAACATCAAGATGGGCGGAACCAGCGGGGGACGCATCCCCTTCGCACCTATTCCGCTGTACGTGAATGGAGCGCCCAATTTGGCCATGGTGGTGACTTATGCCGCGTTGCGCAGCGAAACCATCAATATCGAAGATGCCTATGTGGCGCAGGGCTTCGACTTTTCCGGCACCAAGAAATTCGATGCCAAGACCGGTTATCGTTCGCGTTCTTTCCTGGCTGTGCCGATGCGCAACCACGAGCACGAAATTATCGGCGTGTTGCAGCTCATCAACGCCATCGACCCGGTAAGCAAAGAGGTAAAACCGTTTTCAAAAGACGATCAGCAGTTGCTCGAATCGCTGGCTTCCCAGGCCGCCATAGCACTCAGCAACCGTCGCCTGATCCAGCAGCTCGAAAGTCTGTTCGAGGCTTTAATCAGCCTCATCAATACCGCAATCGACGATAAATCCCCCTATACAGGAGGGCACTGCGCGCGCGTTCCGGTGCTCACCATGCTGCTGGCCGAGGCGGCCAGCAGCACGCATAACGGCTCGTCATTGCAGGGTTTCTCCATGACGGAGAAAGAAAAATACGAGTTGAAGATCGCGGCGCTGTTGCATGACTGCGGCAAGATCACCACGCCGGTGCATGTGGTGGATAAATCGACCAAGCTGCAAACCATTTTCGACCGTATTCATCTGGTGGATACCCGCTTCGAGGTGCTCAAACGCGATGCCGAGATCGCCGTATTGCGCGCCGAACTGGCGGCGGGCGGAGATGCCGCCGTTGTTGGACGGGCACGCAAGGAATACGCAGCGAGCATCGCGCGGTTTGACGCGGATCGCGAGTTTCTGCGCCAGTGCAATTCGGGTTCGGAAAAAATGGCCGACGCGGATCAGGAACGGGTAGGCGCTATAGCCCAATATGTATGGCGTAACGAGTGCGGTGAACAAGTTGGTTTTCTCAGCGTTGACGAAGTGGAAAACCTGACCATTCGTTCCGGCACGCTCACGGCAGCGGAGCGCGCGATTATCAACCACCACATCGTGGTGACGATCAAAATGCTGGAGTCGTTGCCGTGGCCGCGGCACTTGAAAAACGTGCCGGAATACGCCGGCGGGCATCACGAACGCATGGACGGGAAAGGCTATCCGCGCGGACTGACGCGCGAGCAAATGTCCGTGCAGGCGCGCATGATGGGTATCGCGGACATTTTCGAAGCGCTTACCGCGAAAGATCGTCCGTATAAAGAGGGCAAGACGCTCACCGAGTCGCTGACCATCCTGGGTAAGTTCAAGGAGGGCGGGCATATCGATCCCGACCTGTTCGACATCTTCATCCGCGAGAAGGTGTATCTCACCTATGCGCGGCAATTCCTCGATCCGGCGCAGATCGACGAGGTGGATGTGTGCAAAATTCCCGGATACACGCCCTAGCGGGAACCCCGCCTGGGCATTAGTCTTACTGCGTCACAAAACAGAGTGCATTCCTGCGGCTCTTGTATGCAATAGGGATGGGGTACCGCATCTGTGTTTATCCTGGCCTGCTCCATCGAGCCGCAGGATTGTTGTGGGAGCGACCTCCCGGTCGCGATGGGTTTGGAGGTTTGCACCGGATCGCGACCGGGAGGTCGCTCCCACATAACCAGCGACTTGTCCGGCGTCTTTTGCTGGCCTAGTTGTTCCATCAGTTGCTCCATCAGGGGCAATGGGCAATTAGGATAATCGGTGATTTGAGCTATTTTGGTTTCTGGCACAGTAAGATTAGTAATCCGATCCCGAGGTGTTCAGTTCCAGCGCCAACTCGCGCAATTCCGACGGCACGAGAACCGAGTGATAGAACCCCAGCATGCGTTCCGCCTGTTTGCTGGCCGACCAGCCATGCGCGTATTCGCGACCGGATTCGCCCAGGTCTTTGCGCGCATTGGCATCCTTGAACATTTGCACGACATTCTCGGAAAAATCGTCCAGTTCTTCCTTGGCAACCCAGACGCCCAAGCCGTCGCGCAATACGTCGCGCGTGCCCAGCTCTGCGGTCGAGACTACGGGAACGCCTTGCGCCATGGCTTCGAGCAGCACTAGTCCCTGTGTTTCGGTGCGCGAGGAGAATACGAATATATCCGCCGAACGATAGCAGCTGTTCAATTCGGTATGGCGATCCAGATAGCCGATGAACATGACGTTGTCGTTGATGCCGAGTTCTTTGGCTTCATGCTGCAAACTTTCCCGTGCCGGGCCTTCGCCCGCGATTACAAACAGCACGTCGGCGATTTCTTTCCTGACCAGCACCAGCATCTTCAGCAAGAACCCGATATTCTTTTCATGCGCGACGCGTCCCACGAACAGCAATGTCGGCCTGTCTTGGGGAATGCCGTGTTTCTGGCGGAATGCCGCACGGTCGCCCAGCACGAAGCTTTCCGGCTCGATGCCGGTCGGGATCACTTCCGCATGGGTGGTGATGCCGTAGCTCTTCAGCACATGCAGCATGGGGTGCGATGGCACGACCATGCCGTTCAGGCTGTTGCCCTGATGGCGCGAAAAACGCTGGGCCACCAGCTTCATTAATTTCTTCGGTACGAGTGGAATGTAGTGGTACAGGTACTCTTCGAAGAAGGTGTGGTAGGTCTCGACGCAGGGAACGCCGAGCAGGCGCGACAGTTTGGTGCCCAGATAATGCGCCACGAAAGGTGTCTGGATATGGATGATGTCGTATTGTTCGGCACGCAATTGCCCGAGACGCTTCATCACCCAACTGTAACTCATGAGCCGGTCTTCCGGGTCGAACGGCAACGGGCGTGCGGGCACGCGCAGGATGCCGGTTTCGTCCGCGCTGACAGTCTGATAATCGGGGGCAATCAAATGCACGGTGTGCCCGAGTGCGGTTAACTCGTGGCGAAAGGTTTCTATCGAAGTGGAGACACCGTTGATGCGGGGGAAATAGACATCGGAGATAAACAGGATTTTCATGATGGGTATCCTCGGTTAAGGGTTAAGTCAGTCCAGTAAAGGGTACTTCTAAAAATCCATATTTCATCCCAACTGCTGCGTTGCGGAAAAAATTCCTTGCTTACATATCACCCATATGCGGCGCTGCGAAATTTTTTCCGCGCCTTGCATTTGGGCGAAATCTGGATTTTTAGAAGCGCCCTAAAACCAGAGTCCAAACTGCGATGAGATTCAACAGGCTCATTAAAACTGCCGCGCTGCCGATGTCTTTGGCTCGTTTGGCGAGGCTGTGGTCGTCGAGGGAGATGCGATCCACCGTGGCCTCGATGGCGGAATTGAGCAACTCGACGATGATGACCAGCAGCACGCTGCCGACCATCAGCGCGCGTCCGAACATAGTGGGTTCCAGCCAGAATGCCAGCGGTAACAGAACGATGGCGAGCCGCACTTCCTGACGGAACGCATCTTCATTGCGGTAGGCTTCCCGCAAGCCGGCGCAGGAATATTTGAAGGCATTCATCAGGCGCTTGATGCCTGTTTTTCCTTTGTGCGGACTTTCCATTATTCGCTTTTCAATGATTTATTTTCGGATTGTGGCAGGTTTGCGGTGCCGTTCCAGAGTATCAATTCCATGCGTCCATCCAGATGTTCGACGATGGCGGTGCAGCTATCCACCCAGTCGCCGCAATTGATATAAGTCAGACCTTCGACTTCTTTAATCATGGGCCAATGAATATGACCGCAAATCGCGCCGTCCAGCCCGAGTTCGCGCGCATGGCGGATAACGGAGTCTTCGAAATTAAAAATGAAATTCACCGCGGTCTTTACCTTGCGTTTGGCATAACCGGCCAATGACCAGTAACCCGGGCGCTTGAGCGTCCGCCGCAGCCAGGATAAGTAAACATTCAGATTGACGAGTACGTCGTAAGCCTTATCGCCCAAAATGGCGACCCATTTGTGGTGGCGCGTGACCTGGTCGAATTCGTCGCCGTGAATCAGCAAGTAGCGGCGTCCGTCGGCTGCGATGTGGATGTATTCGCGTTCCACCATGACATTGCCGAACGAAGTGCCGACGTATTCGCGTATGGCTTCGTCGTGATTGCCGGGAATGAAAAAGACTTTCTCACCATGGCGCGCACGCCGCAACATTTTTTGCACAAAGGTGTTTTGCGCGGGAGACCAATGCACCCCACCACGGCTCATCGACCACAAATCGACGATGTCGCCGAGTAAAAATACATGTTCGGAAGAGTATTCTTTAAGAAACTCAAGCAGGTGATGGGCTTGGCAAGCTTTGGTGCCGAGATGGATATCGGACAGGAATATCGAACGGACTTGTTGCGGGGTCATGTCTTAACCGACGCAGCCGTGACACAGGTTTTGAGCGCGGAGCCATGCGCCCCGAAGAGTGTGTTTTCCATGTGCGCAGAATGACATGGAAATATTTCCATGCCGTTACCGATTTGTTTTACTAATGTGAATTTGTTACAGGTGCCGCAGCCACTGTTGGCGGGTACGGCATTTAGCTTGCAATTGTACAGTTGCGTCCGGCAGCTTTGGCGGCATAGAGGCGTTCATCTGCCTGATGCATCATCGCTTCCACGCTGCCGCCGGGCGGAGCGTTGGCGGACAAACCGATGCTTACCGTGAGATGCAGCGTTTTGCCGTGTACTTGCAGGGGTTGGGCGGCGACTTGTTGGCGCAAACGCTCGGCGTATTGAAAGCCGGCAGGCTCGTCGGTGTCCGCACAGATCACCAGAAATTCTTCGCCGCCCAAGCGGCACACCACATCTTGTTTGCGTGCCGCCTGACGCAGGCTTTCGGCGACCGTGCGGAGCGCATCGTCGCCGAAAGGGTGGCCGTAGGTGTCGTTGATTGATTTGAAATGGTCGATGTCCACCATCATGCAGCAAATAGGACGTCCGCCGCGTGTTGCTACCGCCCATTCCTGCTCCAACCGTTCCACCGCGTGGCGGCGGTTGGGCAGACCGGTCAGCGCGTCCGTCAGTGCCAGTTCTTGCAGGCGTTTGTTGGAAAGTGCCAATTCGTCGGCAAATTGGCGTAACTGCAAACGGTCCGCCTCCTGCGCTTCCTGCATTTGTATGATGCGTTGCGCGGAACGCAGCCGCGCCGCCAGCACCCTCGGGTTGATCGGCTTGGTCAGGTAATCGTCCACGCCGGCTTCGAATGCCTCTACCAGTTTCTCCGTGCTTTCTTGCGCGGTGACGATGAAGACATAAATTCTGTCCCACTCCGGGTTCTTGCGTAACTCTTTGCAGAATTCGACGCCATCCATTTCGGGCATCACCCAATCGCTGATGATGAGTTGGGGCGGCGTGGCGTTGACGGCAGCCAGTGCATCCCGCCCATTATTGGCAGTGGTTACGCTGTGCCCGGCTTTTTCCAGCAGGGTCTTGTAGAGCAACTGGATCGCGCGATCATCCTCCACCAGCAGAATGCGCAACTTGAACGTGGCGGGTTGTGTGCCGGGCGTGGTATCAATGCCCATCAGCTCCGGGGTGATGGACGCGGAATTCAGCATTTCCTCGAAGGCGGGCAACCCGGGCACGGCGATGTTGAGCAAGTCGCTCCATTCCTCCAGGCCTCGAATGACGCGATCACCGATTTCAATGAGCGTACCGGTTTCGATTCCTACCCGGGTTGCCAGCAGCATCAATCGTGGGATGAGCCGGTAACGCTCCGCCGGTGCCGAAGTGCAGACCTCGGCCAGGTGTCCGGCGAAATGAAACAGTTGCAGCAGGCGCCAGTTGCGCTCCCCTTCGTGAAATTGGCTGGATTCCGGTTGTTCCAGATACAGGGCGATTTTCTGGAACAGCTCCGGCATGCCCCAGTCTGCCAGCATCAACGCAGTGATCAGGTTGTGATCCAGACCGAAGGCCTTGCGCTCCAGATTTTGCAGGTCGTTGGCGGCAGCGGGTTGCTCCAGCACCCGCGCATAATCTTGCGCAAAGACGGTAGCCAGCGTCAGGCGACCGATCTGCGCGAGCAAACCCAGCAAGAATGCCTCGTCCGCAACGCCGACCTGCATTTTGGCCACGATCTCTTGCGCGGCGATGCCGCTGCACGCCGAATGCGCCCAAAATTTTTGATAATCGAAACCCTTGCACGGCCCCGAGCGAAAATCGGCAACCAGAGAAAGACTCAGTGCCAACTGGCGCACCGACTTGATGCCCAGCACCGTCACCGCGTCCATGATGGAAGCAATCGGGCGACCCTCGCGGCGCATGAGCAGATTGGCTGCTTTGATAATGCGGCCCGCGAGGGCGGGATCGTTATTGATAAGACGGGCGATTTGTTGCGTGGTGGTATCTTCTTTGTCGGCTAGTTGGATGATCTGTAGCGCCACGCCGCGCGGCGAAGGCAGCTTGCCATTGGCTTTGAAATCTTCAAATTGCTGACTGATAGACTGATCCATTTGTCACCGCGATATGCGCGGCATGAGAGCCGCGCTGATGGGCGGATTGTTCCATATTTGTAACGGACTTACAAAGGGAATGAGCCATGTTTCCGCCTGGCTTGCACAGCGAAATGAAAGCCGCTATATTCCGTCCATGCATTTCTCACGCCACCTCTCGCAATTGCACTCAACCTCCAGCCTGCTGGCGGCGCTGAAGCTGCGCCCGCAACACGGTGGGGCGGAGCCCTCCGGTGCGGGAGCGGGCGCATCGCAGTTCCCCCAAGCTGCCGACTTCGTCGGTAACGCGTCGGAACTGCGCGCGCACTAACCCACCCCACAAGTACCAAACAGGCGGCTCGGTTGGCATGGGCCGTGGATGAGCAATTGCGATGGAGCACAACATGACCGACAAACTAATCATATTCGACACCACCTTGCGCGACGGCGAACAAAGCCCCGGCGCGTCCATGACCAAAGAAGAGAAGTTGCGCATCGCGCGCCAGTTGGAGAAGCTGGGCGTGGACGTGATCGAGGCGGGCTTTGCCGCCGCCAGCCCCGGCGACGCCGATGCGATCCACGGCATCGCCAAAATCATCGGGTATTCCACGGTGTGCTCGCTGGCGCGCGCCAGCGAGAAGGATGTGCGTGCGGCGGGCGAGGCGATCAAGCCGGCCAAGAAGGGGCGCATCCACACCTTCATCGCCACTTCGCCGATCCACATGCAGCACAAGTTGCGCATGAGCGAAGACCAGGTAGTGGAACGCGCGGTGCAGGCGGTGAAATGGGCGTTGGAGTACACCGATGATGTGGAGTTTTCCGCCGAAGACGCGGTACGTTCGGAGATGGATTTCCTGGTGCGCATTTTCGATGCGGTCATCCAGGCTGGCGCGACCACGTTGAATGTGCCGGACACCGTGGGCTACAGTATTCCCGTATTGTGGGGCGAGCGCTTCCAGCAATTGATCGCGCGCGTACCGGGCAGCGGCAAGGTGATCTGGTCCACGCATTGCCACAACGACCTCGGCATGGCTTCCGCCAATTCGCTCGCCGCCGTGATGAACGGCGCGCGCCAGGTGGAGTGCACGATCAACGGTTTGGGCGAGCGCGCCGGCAACGCCTCGCTGGAAGAGGTGGTGATGGCGGTGAAGACGCGCCGCGACATCTTTACCTGCGACTCGCGCATCGACACCACGCAGATCGTGCCGACCTCCAAGCTGGTGTCCAGCATCACCGGTTACCCGATCCAGCCGAACAAAGCCATCGTCGGCGCAAACGCGTTTGCGCACGAGTCCGGCATCCATCAGGACGGCGTGCTCAAGCACCGCGAGACTTACGAGATCATGCGCGCCGAAGATGTGGGCTGGGGCGCAAACAAGATGGTGATGGGCAAGCACTCGGGCCGGGCCGCGTTCCGCGCGCGTTTGCAGGAATTGGGTATCGTGCTGGAAGGCGAAGAGGCCGTGAACGCGGCCTTCGCGCGCTTCAAGGACTTGGCCGACAAGAAACACGAGATATTCGACGAGGATTTGCAGGCGCTGGTGAGCGACGAGGAAGCCATGCAGGTGAGCGAACACTACCGCCTGGTGGCGATGGGTGCGCATTCCGAAACCGGGGTATTGCCGGTGGCACGCGTGATCTTGAGTGTGGGCGGCAAAGAGCAGCAGGCCGACTCGCAAGGCGGCGGGCCGGTAGATGCCACGTTTAAAGCCATCGAGCAGATCGTACACAGCGGCACCGAGTTGCAGCTGTATTCGGTGAACAACATCACCAGTGGTACCGATGCACAGGGCGAAGTGACCGTGCGCCTGTCCAAGGGGGGGCGAGTAGTCAACGGCCAGGGCGCGGATACCGACATCGTGGTGGCTTCCGCCAAGGCTTATTTGCATGCCCTGAACAAGCTGGATGCCGGGGCAGAGCGGGCACATCCGCAGGTTTAACGTCGGGGAGACGGAAGATGAATCTTGCCGCAGGAGTGATGCTACTGGGTGTCGTATTGCTGGGCAGCGCGCAGGCGGCTGAGCAAAGTGAGGCTGTCGGGGCTGCGTCGGGCAAGGGGCAGAAAAAAATTGCGGTCATTCAATACGAGTATTCCGCCAACAAGAAAATCCAATCAGCGCAGGGCAAGAATGCGAGTCCTGTAGCACCATCGGCCGATGGGAGCACAACCGCTACGCCGGTTGCAGCGGCGGTGAAAGAAAAACAGGATGATGCGACGCTTGCGCCATCCGATGCTCAAGGGCGATCAGTGCGCCTTAAAGGTGTGCGCGGATAGTTCGGCGGGGGCGTTGCAGGAGGTCTTTGCGCTGGGCATCGTTCGCGATGCCCTTTTTATCGGACTACTGTCGCAGCAAAACGAGCGCCTGCGCCGCATTCAATGCGGGAGCCGGGAAGTCGTGGCGCACAATGCGCCCGTTCATGCGCAAATCGTAGCCGTCGCAATCTATTCCGATGACGCTGCCTAGTGCGTCGGCTCGCCCGGTGTTGATCTGATCGAGCAACGCATCTTCTTCCGTGACGAGCGGGCAGGGCGGGACGAGGTAGCGATCTGCTTTTACCCAATGGATGTTGCCGAAGCCGCCGATGTAGCGGAGCGCTTGCGGCACGATGCGGTAAAAAGCAAAGTCATGCATCGAAAAATAGGTCTGCGCTTCGGGGAAATAGCGCAGATAGCGTTTGCCAGCCAGCTCGCGCTCCTCCTCCGGGAAAGCGATGCCGACTACCGTGATGCGGCCTTGCGTCTGAATGTGCGGGCTTTCCTGATTGTGGGTGATAAGGCTGACGCGCGCATCGTGCCGGATATTTTTGGTGTGCTCCGCCAGCGTGCTGATGAGGATGAGCACGCTGCCGTCGTGATTCACCAGATACGGCGTGATGGAGCCGAACGGATGACCGTCGAATTTCTTCGACAAGGTGCTGAGCGCGCCGTAGCGGTGTGCGCGCAGCAACTGGCGGGCTTCGCGCGCGTTATCGTGGACGGGGGGTGCTTGGGGCTTGTCGGTTATCATGCATGCATTGTAAGAGAGTTGGGGAAAAGATGAAAATTGCAGTCCGGGAATTGGTGACTTTCGCGCGTTTCGTCACGGTCAAATTCCGGCAGGACAAGTGTACGCAGATGGCCGCGAGCCTGACCTTCGATACGCTGCTGTCGCTGGTGCCGCTGATAACCATCGCGCTGACCCTGTTTTCGGCCTTCCCGGTCTTCGCCGATTTTTCCGAACAGATCAAGCATTTCCTGCTGACCAATATGCTGCCGGAGACGGGCGGCAAGATGATCTCGCGCTATGTGGAACAGTTCGCCGAGAGCGCCGCCAAACTTACTGCGGTCGGCTTGGTGTTCCTGGCGCTTACGGCAATGCTGATGATGGTCACCATTGATAACGCATTCAACACCATCTGGCGCGTGGCGAAACCGCGGCCGCTATTGAAGCGGGTGCTGGTGTATTGGGCGGTACTCACGCTGGCGCCCGTGTTGATCGGGGGCAGTTTGTCGCTGACTTCATGGTTGGTCGGCCTGTCCATCGGTTACGCCAAACAAGCCCCTATTTTCGGCGCAGTAACGCTGAAAGTGGTGCCGGTGATACTCACGACGCTGGCGTTCAGTTTATTGTTCAGGGTGGTGCCCAATCGCTATGTGCCGGTGCGCCATGCGTTCATCGGCGGCGTGGTGGCGGCCGCGGCTTTCGAAACCATGAATCGCGGCTTCGGTTTTTTCATTGCGCATTTTCCCACCTACAAACTGGTGTACGGCGCCTTCGCCAGCATCCCTATCTTCCTGCTCTGGATATATCTGTCGTGGCTCACCATTTTGTCGGGTGCGCAGATTGCGGCCTCGCTGTCGCGCTGGCAACAGCGGGGAATGCAGCAGCTTAATCCGGCGGCACAGTTCTATTTTGCGGTGCGCATTCTGGGCGTGATGCGAGCCGGACTGGCGAGCGGGGAGGTGCAATCTTTGTCGGCGCTCTCCAAACGTTTGCAATTGGCCTTCGAAGAAACCGAACTCATTCTGGAAAAGCTGCTGCACGCCAATATCGTGCGCAAACTTTCTGGAACGGGCTGGGCGATGATCCGCGACCCGGAGCATATTTGCCTGCGCGAGTTATCCGACTTGTTCCTGTTGGATGCGAGTACATTACCCGCGCAGCATGGTGACGCGAAAATCCATGCGTGGTTCGCCCTGCTTGGACAGCGCATGGAAGAGCCTATGAACATGACGCTGCGCGGCCTGCTGGATGAGGGGCAGCCAACCGATCGTGTCATCGGTTCATTTGCGGCATCGGACGCGAAAAACTTGCCAGGATTGAATTGATCGGGAAGCTTGGAATGGGCGCTATGCGCCGATGCCGTGACGGCGCAGTTCCGCACGGCATCGCGCGTAGCCCGGGCAGGCGCTTTCCACCACGCGCCAGAATGCGGCGGAATGGTTCATCTCGACGAGGTGGGCGAGTTCATGCACGACAACGTAGTCGATCAAGTGCAACGGCATCCGCACCAGTTGCCAGTTGAAACGCACTACGCCGCGCGAGGTGCAACTGCCCCATTGGGTTTGGGCCGACGAGAGTTTGATTTGTCGGGGCTGTACCTGCATGAGCGGGGCATAGTGCGCCACACACTCTCGGAATACTTGTTCGGCTTCGCGCCGATACCACTGTGTCACGACTTTCTCGATTTTGATTGCGTCGGCAGCGCCCACGACATGGATATGCAGTTGCTCGCCGTGCAGTTGCGGTGGCGAGGCGAACAGGCCGGGGATGATGCGCAGGGTGAAGGTTTCGCCGCGAAAGGCGATTTTTTCGCCGTCCAGCCATTGCGGTATGGACGGTTTCCGGTCTTGCCAACTGCCGAGCTTTTCCACGACCCAAGCGGCTTTTTCGTTGAGCACACTGTGCAGCCATTTTTCCGAGGCGCGCAACGGCATGCTGACGGTGAGGCCGCGGTCGTCGATGCGCAGGCCTATGCTGCGACGTTTGCCGCTGCGTTTGAGTGTGTAGGTGACGGGTTTCCCGGCGAGTTGGATGCTGCGCTGTTCGACGGCGGGAGGGGCGATGGAGGGGCGTCGTTTGCCGAACATCAAAATCATCTTATCCGCAGATTACCTCGAAGAGGTTCTTGTGCCCTTTAGGGTACGCAGATTCGCGCAGATTCCATGCGGGAGAGATTGCTGGATAGTCTCTGCATTGAATCTCCTCGGGTTCAACTTGTGATTCCCCGCAGTCTTGCTGCGGGGATGCGCCCGCCCCTTCCCCCTCAGGGGGAAGGCTGGGATGAGGGTGGGTTTCGCGGTCATTAAGAAGCTTCCACTCAATACCCCGTGCTCTTGGCACGGGGTTGTTTATTCTGGGCAATCTGCGAAATCTGCGGATGAAAGGTTTTTATTCTTTTCACTGCATCCTTTCCATTTCGGCTTCTATCCACTCTTCCGCCCGACGGTTAATCTCGTCAGCCTTGAGCCCTTTCGGATCAATGGGTGTACCGATGCTCATGGTGATGGTGCCGGGATGCTTGAAGAAGGCGTTGCGCCCCCAGTGGCGACCGGCATTGTGCGCTACGGGAACGACTAATGCGCCGGTGGATTCTCCCAGCAGCGCGCCGCCGGTTTTGTATTTGCCGCGTGTGCCGTGCGCCATGCGCGTGCCTTCGGGGAAGATGACCACGCAAAAACCGGCGGCGAGGCGTTGCCGGCCTTGGGCCAGCAGTTGCTTCATCGCTTCTTTGCCTTTGCTGCGATTGATCGCGATGGGGCTGGTGAGCGCCAATCCCCAGCCGAAAAAAGGCAGCAGCAGCAACTCGCGTTTGAGCACCCAGACCTGCGGCGGGAACACGGTCTGCAAGGCAAAAGTCTCCCATGCGGATTGATGCTTGCACAGCACGATGCAAGGCTGTTGCGGAATGTTTTCTTTGCCGCGCACTTCCATGCGGATGTCGCATACCACGCGCAACAGCCACATCATGCTGTAAGCCAGGCCGGAAATGATGCGGTAGCGCGTGTGCGGGTCGAATGGGAAAGTGAATAGCGAAAACGTCGCGTAGATCGGCGTCCAGATCAATTGCAGCAGAAGGAATATGAGCGAACGGGCGAAGGTCATGTCAGGCAAGCAGATGGTTGGCGACAGCGGACAGGTCGGGGAAGACCTGCGTGCCTTCGGGCAGGCCACCTTTTTCCCGGGTCTTTGTGCCCTTGCCGGTGAGGACTAAGAAAGGCTGGGCTCCCAAGCGCGCCGTCGCTTCCAGGTCGCGCAGGGAGTCGCCCACGGCGGGCACGCCTTGCAGCCCGATGTTGTAGCGCTCGGCGATCTCTTCGATCATGCCGCTTCTGGGTTTGCGGCAATTGCAATTCGTCTCGGCGGTATGCGGGCAGAAGAACACGGCGTCGATGCGCCCGCCCATCAGCGCACAGGCCTTGTGCATCTTGTCGTGGATGGCGTTCAGTACCGACATGTCGAACAAGCCGCGCCCGATACCGGACTGGTTGGTGGCGACCACCACGCGATAGTCCGCCTGGCACAAGCGGGCAATGGCTTCGAGGCTGCCGGGTATGGGCTTCCATTCTTCCGGGGTCTTGATGAACTGGTCGGAATCGAAATTGATGACGCCGTCGCGGTCGAGGATGATGAGTTTCATATCACGCTGCCAACTTGGAAATATCCGCCACCTGGTTCATCAGCCCGCCCAGTTGTTGCAACAGCGCGGCGCGGTTCATGCGCACGGCCTTGTCTTCGGTCATGACCATCACCTGGTCGAAGAAATCGTCGATGAAGGGTTTGAGTGTCACCAGTGCTTTCAGGTTCTGTCCGTAATCGCCCCGGTCGAAATAGCTTTGCGCAAACGGTGCGATGTCCTGCATGGCCGCATACAGATTGCGTTCGGCCTCGTCGCTCATCAGCTTGGTGTCGATCTTTGCATTGCTCAGCGCGCTACCCAGTTCCTCCTGATTTTTGCGCATGATGTTTTGCACGCGTTTGTTGGCGGCAGCGAGGTCTTTTGACACCGCCAGCGCCGCAAAAGAGCGCACGCCATGCAAGCGCGGTAGCGCTTCATGTAGACGACCGCCGATGGTGTAGAGCACGGCTTCGATGTGCGCGGGCTCAAAATTGCGCTCGCGCAAATAGCCGCGCAAACGCTCGAGCATGAAGCTTTCCACGTCTTTCGCTACGGTGGCGCCCAGCATGCCGGCGGGGAAATTTGCCGCCGCAATTTTGAGCAGCAGCGGCAAGGGCAGATCCAGCGGTGTTTCGATCAGGATGCGCAACACGCCGAGCGCCTGACGACGCAAGCCGAAGGGATCTTTGTCGCCGGTCGGCACTTGGCCGATGCCATAGATGCCCAGTACAGTTTCGAGTTTGTCGGCCAGCGCCACCGCGCAGGCGAGCAGGCTTCGCGGCAAGCTGTCGCCGGCGAAGCGCGGGTGATAATGCGTTTCAATGGCTTCGGCCACATCGGATTTTTCGCCGTCGTGCAGCGCATAGTAATGTCCCATCACGCCCTGCAATTCGGGGAACTCCCCCACCATGTCGGTAACCAGGTCGGCCTTGCACAAACGCGCGGCCAGTTCCGCGTCGGCCTTGTCCGCGCCGAGCAGGTGCGCGATGCTGCCGGCCAGCGTGGTGATGCGTTCCACGCGCTGCAACTGCGAGCCCAGCTTGTTGTGGTACACCACGCCGCCGAGTGTTTCGACGCGCGCTTCCAGTTTTTGCTTGCGGTCCTGATTGTAGAAAAAGCGCGCATCGGCCAAGCGCGGACGTACCACGCGCTGGTTGCCCTCGATGATGTGATGCGGATCGGGGATCTGCATGTTCGAGACGATGAGGAACTTGTTCAGCAGCTTGCCGTTATTATCCAGCAGCGGGAAGTATTTCTGGTTCTGCTGCATGGTGAGGATCAGGCACTCCTGCGGCACTTCGAGATACTCCGGCTCGAACTCGCCGATGTAGACCTCCGGCCATTCCACCAGCGCGGTCACTTCATCCAGCAAGGTGCTCAACACGCTGCGGTCTTCGTTGGAGAGGCCGAGCAATTTTTGCAGATCGAAATTCGCGTGTCCGACCCAGATGGCTTTGAGCTTTTCGGCATTCTCGTCCAGCTTCACCGCGATCATCTCGCGGCGCTTGGCAAAACCCGGAATGACGTGCCCGTCGTTCTCCAGCACGTTTTCGTAGTCGTCCGCGCGCCCGATGGTGATGGCTTCCTGCGACAGGAAGCGATGGCCGCTGGTGACGTTGCCGCTCTGCAAGCCCAACACCTCGACCATGATGGTGCGGCTGCCGTGCAGCACGGTGAGCGCATGCACAGGACGCACGAACTGATGGTCGGAATCGCCCCAGCGCATCAGTTTCGGGATGGGGAGTTTCTTCAATGCCTGCACCACGATGTCGGTGAGGCAGTCGTCCAGCGATTTGCCTTTTTGCGGAATCTTGGCGACGAAATATTCCGCTTTGCCGTCGCTCACGCGTTGCAACTGCTCGAACGTCATGCTGGCCGAGCGCATGAAGCCTTCCAGCGCCTTACTGGGTTTGCCTTCCCCATCCAGCCCGGCATTCACTGCCGGGCCTTTACGTTCGATCACGCGGTCGGCCTGTAAGCCGACGACATTGGTGATCACCAATGCCAGACGGCGCGGTGTGGCATACGGGAAACATTCGCTGTCCGCGCCTGCCAGTGCCAGTTCCTTCAGCGCGCCGAACACTTCGTCGGCGAAAGTGGTGGAAAGCTTTTCCAGCGCCTTCGGCGGCAGCTCTTCGGTGAGCAGTTCGATCAATAGGGTCTGTTTCATTATTTGCGCTCCCCATCTTTTAACATCGGGAAGCCGAGCATTTCGCGCGACTCAAAATAGGCTTGCGCCACCGCGCGCGCCAAGGTGCGCACGCGACCGATGTATCCGGCGCGTTCGGTCACCGAGATCGCGCCGCGCGCATCCAGCAGGTTGAAGCTGTGCGAGCATTTCATCACCATCTCGAAACCGGGCAGCACCAGATCGGCTTCGATCAGGCGCTTGGCTTCGCTCTCGTATTCGTTGAAATGGCGGAACAGCATGTCGATGTTGGAATGCTCGAAGTTGTATTTGGATTGCTCCACTTCGTTCTGGTGGTACACATCGCCGTAGGTCACCACGGTGTCGCCGTTCTTGGCCCAGACCAAGTCGTACACGTTCTCGACGCCTTGCAGATACATCGCCAAGCGTTCCAATCCGTAGGTAATCTCGCCCAGCACGGGCTTGCACACCAGCGAGCCGACTTCTTGGAAGTAAGTGAACTGCGTGACCTCCATGCCGTCCAGCCACACCTCCCAACCCAAGCCCCATGCGCCCAGCGTGGGGGATTCCCAATCGTCCTCGACGAAGCGGATATCGTGCTCCTGCGTGTTGATGCCCAAGGTGCGCAGGCTGTCGAGATACAGCTCCTGGATGTTGTCGGGCGAGGGCTTCAGCGCCACCTGGAACTGGTAGTAGTGCTGCAAGCGGTTGGGGTTCTCGCCGTAGCGGCCATCCTTGGGGCGGCGCGAAGGCTGCACGTAAGCTGCGCGCCAATGCTCGGGGCCGATGGCGCGCAGGAACGTCGCGGTGTGGAAAGTGCCTGCGCCGACCTCGATGTCGTAAGGTTGCAGCAGGGCACAACCCTGCTTATCCCAGAAGTTTTGTAGCGTCAGAATGACTTGCTGAAAAGTCGGCCTGTGGACGACTTTCGGTGAAGACTCATGCGCGGAGCGCGTGATGCCGGAACCAAAGGTGCTCATGTATGCAAGACCTGCAAAATTTGCGAAGGTGCGCATTTTACGGGTTTTCGGGGTGACTCGTCACGCTTACGACAGCGCGGTGCAATTTTGCAGGAACCGGCTTGTTGGCGAAAAAACACTTTCGCCAAAGACCGACTCTCCTGCCCGGAAATTAGTACAAGCGATTAACTGAAAAACGCTTTTACTTTGTCCAAGAAAGACTGCGCCCTCGGGCTGTGACGGGCGCTGTCCCGCTGGCTGATCTGCTCGAACTCATGCAGCAGTTCTTTTTGCCGCTCGGTCAGTTTGGACGGGGTCTCCACTATGACATGGCAGTTCAGATCGCCGAATGAACCGGTGCGCATGCCTTTGATGCCCTTGCCGCGCAGGCGGAAGATGCGTCCGCTCTGTGTCTCGGCGGGTATCTTGATGCTCGCCTTGCCGTCCAGCGTGGGGATATCGATCTCGCCGCCCAATGCCGCCGTGGCGAAGCTGATCGGCATCTCGCAATGCAGGTCGTCGCCTTCGCGCTGGAACACGTTGTGCGGGCGGATGTGTATCTCGACATACAGGTCGCCATGCGGCGCGCCGTGGCTACCGGCTTCGCCGTGACCGCTGTGGCGCAGACGCATGCCAGTGTCGATACCGGCGGGTATCTTGATTTCCAGTGTCTTGTGTTGCTTGATGCGACCGGTGCCGTGGCATGAGCCGCAAGGCGAACTGATCTGTTTGCCGCTGCCGTGGCAGCGCGGGCAGGTCTGCTGGATGGAGAAGAAACCCTGCTGCATGCGCACCTGACCGTGACCTGCGCAGGTCTGGCAAGTCGTGGCGCTGGTGCCCGGTTTCGCGCCGGAGCCTTTGCAGGTCTCGCATTCATCCATAGTGGGGATGCGTATCTGCTTTTGCGCGCCGCGAGCGGCTTCTTCCAGCGTGATCTCCAGGTTGTAACGCAAGTCTGAGCCGCGATGCGGACTGTTGCGTCCGTTACCGCCGCGGGCACCGCCGAAGATGTCGCCGAAGATATCGCCGAAATCAAAACTTCCGGCCCCCGCGCCCGCACCGAACGGGCTGCCGCCACCCATGCCGCCCGCCTCGAAAGCGGCGTGGCCGTATTGGTCGTAAGCGGCGCGCTTCTGCCCGTCGCTCAATGTCTCATAAGCCTCTTTCGCTTCTTTGAAGTGCTCCTCCGCTTTCGGGTTATCCGGATTGCGGTCGGGGTGGTGCTTCATCGCCAGCTTGCGATAAGCCTTTTTGATCTCTTCCTCGGAGGCGTCTTTGTTGATGCCGAGAACTTCGTAATAATCTTTTTTTGACATGGGGCTAGTCGTTAGTAGTTAGCCGCTAGTCGCTAGTTGAAAAGCGAGCTAGCCGCAATAAATTAGTCGCTAGTCATTAGCTGGAAAGCAAACCCCAAGAGGGGTTAACTACCGACTAACGTCTAGCAGTTTGTTGAAATTCACCTCAATTTCGAGGGCCAGCGGTGATGCACAATAGTATTTTCAAGCCAAACCCCTCGGTGCAACTGGAAGCAGGTGCTTATATGCCTTCGTTTTTGCA
>SCUU01000190.1 GCA_004297065.1 Gallionellaceae bacterium | reverse complement strand
ATGCCGTTACTACGTGAGGGCCTTCCCATCGGAGCTATTCTCATTCGCCGACTAGACGTCCGTCCGTTCTCGGACAAGCAGATCGCGCTTCTAAAAACATTTGCCGACCAGGCCGTGATCGCCATCGAGAACGTTCGGCTGTTTCAAGAGCTGCAAGTTCGCAACCGCGACCTCACCGAGGCCTTAGAGCAGCAGACGGCGACGAGCGAGATTCTGCGCGTTATCGCCAGCTCGCCTACGGAGATCCAGCCGGTGTTGGACGCCGTGGCCGAGAATGCCGCGCGGTTATGCGAGGCAACCGACGCTCAGATCGTTCGCGTCGAAGGTGACGTACTTCGGCTAGTGGCCTCGTACGGCCCACTGCCGACCAGCGAGATTCGCCCCATCAGCCGGCAGGCAGTAACCGGCCGAGCCATCATCGACCGGCAGACAATCCATGTCCATGACCTCGCGACCGAGGAAGCCGACTTCCCGGAGGCCAGGACCCGGGGCGTCCCGAGGGGCGTTCGCACTATGCTTGCCACACCGTTACTTCGCGAGGGAGTTCCCATCGGGGCGATTGTGATTCGCCGCACGGAGGTCAAGCCCTTTTCAGACAAGCAGGTCGCACTCCTTAAGACCTTTTCTGACCAGGCTGTGATCGCCATTGAGAATGTCCGTCTGTTCCAAGAGCTGCAGGTCCGAAACCACGACCTTACCGAGGCCTTGGAGCAGCAGACGGCCACAAGCGAGATCCTGCGTGTGATCGCCAGCTCACCGACCGATCTCCAGCCAGTGCTGGACGTAGTTGCCGAGAATGCCGCGCGACTATGCGACGCGACTGATGGTCAAATCCTTCGTGTCGAGGATGATATCTTCCGGCGTGAGGCATCATATGGATCAATGCCCATTCCGGTGACTATTCCTCCCATCAGTCGTGGGACTCCGATGGGCCGTGCAGTTGTCGACCGTCAAACGATTCACGTTCATGACATTGTTGCAGAGATCGGAACGGAGTTCCCAGAGTCCAAGGTCATGCAGCAGCATACTGGAACCCGGACTATCCTTGTCACGCCGTTACTGCGAGAGGGCGTTCCCGTCGGGATCATTGTGATTCGCCGCTTGGAAGTCCGTCCGTTTAGCGAAAAGCAGATCCAGCTCCTCAAGACCTTCGCTGACCAGGCGGTGATCGCCATCGAGAATGTGCGCCTTTTCCAGGAGCTCACAGAATCTTTGGAGCGGCAAACTGCGACGAGTCAAATCTTGGGCGTCATTGCCAGCTCGCCGACTGACCTCCAACCGGTGCTGGATGTGGTGGCCGAGAATGCCGCGCGGCTTTGCGGAGCGGCTGACGCTAATATCGTCCAGGTGGATGGGGATGTTATTCGTCAGGTAGCCATCTATGGGTCGCTCCCGGGAAGCCCGATCGGATTTGAGTGGCCCCTGGATGGCGACTCGTTACTAGGCCGAGCTGTTGTGGAGCGCCAGACAGTCCACATCCATGATTTCCAAGCGGTCGCGGCGGATTTTCCCAAGAGCCGAGGCCTACAGAGGGGTTATGGGACCGTGCTTGCGACCCCGTTGCTCCGCGAAGGCGTCCCCATTGGTGC
>SCUU01000156.1 GCA_004297065.1 Gallionellaceae bacterium | reverse complement strand
CTCTAATTTGTACTCCAGTGTGTACGCCGCTCTCTTGCCATTTTCTGCTGTCATTTTTGCGTCTCCTTAACTTGAATTTTATACCCGGTTAAGAAATACGTTTTTACGGGGCAAGGTCACTTGGTGCTTTGCAGTGAGATCGGATTTCTTGATGAACATGAACTCGCGAAATACAGACTCAAGTGGTTGTCCCTCAGCGACAGGAGTTGGATCAAAGTCATCGCGAAAACGGCGCGCTTCGAATAGTCCGACCTCTGGATAGACGCCTAATGATTTGAGTTGTTGTTTACCATTCAATCGATAGGCAAGTCGCCACCACTTGGATCCATTTGGGCGGACCTCGACGTACATGCCGCCGCCATCTGAAATCTTGTACGGTTTTTCCCGTGGCTTAAGGCTTCTGAGCTTGGAGTCGGTCAGTTTGTTGGTAACTGCCATGTTGGTAACGTGAACTGGAAGAGTTACCAACAAAGTTACCATCAGAAGGGTGAAACACACAACAACATCTTGCAACAACAAAAAAGCCCATGAGGGCTTAGATTGCTTATTTTATTTGGATTTTTACTGATATTGCATCGTCCTAAAACAACGTGCAACTTGAAAGTGGCGTCCCCAACGAGATTCGAACTCGTGTTATCGCCGTGAAAGGGCGGTGTCCTAGGCCTCTAGACGATGGGGACCAAAGAGTTTTTTGCTGCTACAACCTCCTCTTGGTGGAGATAAGCGGGATCGAACCGCTGACCTCTTGCATGCCATGCAAGCGCTCTCCCAGCTGAGCTATACCCCCAAAAAGAGCGCGCATTATAATGATCGACCCCGACCTTGTAAACAGGCTAAGCAGCTTTTTTTCACAAATACTTTGCGATGCGCGCCAACACCATTTCGCGGGTAAACAACACGATCAAAGCATCGACAGAAGGCGCTTGCGTTTGCCCCACCAACATCACGCGCAAAGGCATTGCCAATTTCGGCATCTTCAACCCATGCTTGCCGATCAACTCTTTGATGAGCACGCCTATGGCACCGGCATCCCAAGTGATATTTGCAATGCGCACGGCAAATTCGCGTAACGCAGGCAGTGCTTCAGCAGAGAGTTGCGCATCGATCAATGCTTGATCCGGGTGCAAATCAATGTAGAACACTTCGGCTGCATCGGCCAATTCATTCAAGGTGGAAACACGTTCCTTATATAGGCCGATGACAGCTTCCAATACCGGCGTTGCGGTGATACTCACTCCGCGCGCTGCAAAACGCGGGCGCACCAACTCCGCCAAACGCGTATTGTCGCTTTGTTTCAGATAATGATTGTTCAGCCACTTCAATTTTTCCGTGTTGAATTGCGCGGCGGACGGCGTGATGTGATCGAGGTCGAACCATGCGCAGAATTGTGCCACCGAGAAAACTTCATCATCGCCGTGCGACCAGCCCAGACGGGCCAGATAATTGATGACCGCTTCCGGCAGATAACCGTCCTCGTCATATTGCATCACGCTGACTGCGCCGTGGCGCTTGGACAGCTTCTGCCCGTCGTCGCCCAGAATCATCGAGAGATGCGCGTAGTTCGGTATCTTCGCATTCAATGCTTTGAGGATGTTGATCTGGCGCGGCGTGTTATTGACGTGATCGTCGCCGCGAATCACCTGGGTGATGCCCATATCCCAATCGTCCACCACCACACAGAAATTATAGGTAGGCGTGCCATCCGAACGCGCGATGACGAGATCATCCAGTTCGTTATTCTGGAATTCGATACGCCCCTTAACCATGTCGTCCCACGCCACCACGCCGTCGATTGGGTTTTTGAAACGCACCACGGGCTGCACGCCTTCCGGCACCGGGGGCAAGGTCTTCCCCGCTGCGGGACGCCAGCGACCATCATAACGCGGCTTCTCGCCACGCTCGCGTTGCGCTTCGCGCAAGGCATCCAACTCGGTCGGAGTGGTATAGCAATAATAGGCCTGCCCCGCCGCGATCATCTGCGCGATAACTTCCTTGTAGCGCGGCATGCGTTGCATTTGATAGAACGGGCCTTCGTCGTAATTCAGGTTCAGCCACTGCATCCCGTCCAGAATTGCCTGCACAGCCTCGGGCGTAGAACGCTCCACATCGGTATCCTCGATACGCAAAATGAACGTGCCGCCGTGTTTGCGTGCATACGCCCAGGAAAATAACGCAGTCCGGGCACCGCCGATATGCAGATAACCGGTGGGACTCGGGGCGAAACGGGTGCGTACAGTCATAATCAAGGCCAAAAATGAAAGCGCGCATTTTACGCCAGACGTTGGAAAAATTTATACACAAATTGACCCGAATAATCGGCTTGTGATTAAATGCGCGCCCTCGATTGGGCGGTTAGCTCAGGGGTAGAGCACTGCCTTCACACGGCAGGGGTCACTGGTTCGAACCCAGTATCGCCCACCAGTCGAGTCAAGCACTTCCCTAGTACCCCACTCTAGCTAATGTGTAGAATCGCCGACTTACAGGAGGCTCCATTGGAAAATCTATACAACATTCTTGGCGTATCCCCGAACGCTACAGCCGACGAGATCAAGAAAGCTTATCGCACACTCGCGATGCGCCATCATCCGGATCGCGCCACGCATCCCGGTTCGGAAGCGCGTTTCAATGCCATCAAGACGGCTTACGAACTGTTATCCGATCCCGAGCAGAGGGCGGAATACGACCAGAATATCAACAACCGCATCATTATTGATCCAGAAGAGGAAGCCGTCTCGCTGTGGAACTCGCTGTTCAACCGTTGCGGAATTATTTTGCAGCCCAGTCGTTAATCAAGCCAGGCAGCCAACATCATGAAAAACATACATCCCGAATTCGCTTACCAGTCGCGCGAGCTGGGCATCCAGATCGAAGATACCCTGGGCGATCCTCCCGATAAACGCAACTATGCGACAGTGGTCAAATCGTTGCTGGGCGAATACGCCAAAGGCTCCGGCATTGACGATGTTAACTTCCTGAGCTTTGCGCTGGCCGATTCGCTGCAATTTAACGACCCCGCCGGTTTGCTGGCGCAAAGCGCACGGTATGAAGAAGGCGATGCGCCCAAGGTGCTGAAAATGGTGTCGTGCGACAACGCCGAAGCCAGCAAAGCCTTGGAGAATATCGCGGCAAGCGATCCCGAACTGGCGCGCAAGGCTATTATTACCGCCTTCCTGTTCAAGAATCACAACCGCTGGACGGAAGAAGACCACTCGCTCGAATCGTTGCAAGAAGGTGAAGACAACGAGGATGACGAGAACGAAGACCGGCTTGAACCGGGGCACGATATTGAACACCTGTTCGATCAACGCGGAGACGAGTAATGTCTGGGCAAAACAACTTTCCCGCCATCAGCCGCCAAGTGACCGAACTGGTCTTGGCCGGCTCTACCGAGCATGCCGAGGAGGCCTTTAACGAAGCTGCTGAACAGTTCGGCGATTTCGCCGTGGTTGAAGTGCTGGACTCGCTGGAACCGCAAGTCACCTCGTTGCATCTGGCTGCTTTCGACGGCGGAAAATTGTCTCTGGCCACCTTGCTGATCCCGCCCAAGGCATGGGCGGAAAGCTTGGCATTTTTCGCCGCCACCTGGAACGAAGACATGATCGAGGACGAGCCGGAAGTGCTGGCCGAATCTTTGTTCGCGCACATTCATGGCGTCATTTTCGCCAGTGACGATACGGAACGTCGCGCAGCGCTGATCCACGCAGCGTTGGCTAGCGATTGGGGAACGACGGCGTTTGCCGTGTTGTTTTCCACCGCCACCGAAGAAATTGTCGAAATCGCCAACGACATCCACAGTCGTGGCGCATACAGCAGCGGCCAAACGACATCGGATCACGATGTCATCCCGCTCGCACTGGAAATCGCCCGCACCGATGAAGATGCCTGGGATCGAGTATTGTTTGAACTGTTTCCAGACTGGCAGCCCGGCATCAACGAATTACGCGCAGACCCAGAGGATGACGAGGGCGACGATGAAGGGCACGAGCGGGCGAATCACGAACATGCTTTAGGCCGCAGTACCAAGCAATTGCTGCTGCGTCTGCGCAAACAGGTGCCGAGCAAATCGGTCAGCGCACCTAAAAAAGGCAGCCGCCCAAGCTTGGGCGAAGATATTTTTGCCTGATTGATATCGGCAGGTTCGGAAAATAATCCATGCAACTCGCCAGCATCACCGCGCGCACGCCGCATTTAATCCACGCGCTTGAAGCGTTATCGCAACGCGGCAACTATCAGGAAGATGGCGACACGCTATTGCAGGAATTAAGCGGCATCACCGTGCTCGTCGCCAAAAAATTCACCAATGACAGGACGGCAGACGGGCTGCTCGAAGCGTATTATCTGACAGTGGGCTGCGTCTCGCTGGGCATCAGCCAAGCCGATCTTCACGACAGCAATGAAGCCAAGCTGGCTTTCCTGTTGCGGCATGGCGCAGAGTATGTTTTCCAGATGGGTTTCCGCCACATCAAGGAATTGTCTGTCCTGCCCTATGTCGCTTTCGTTTCTGATTTCGACAACGACCCGTTCGTACAGCAGCGCAATGTCAAAGCATTGTTTTCGGAAATCTGTCGCGCCGATCCTGGCGCCACATGGGCAGGCAGCGATGTGTACAAAAGGGAATTGCAGGATCGGCAAAACAATCTGCGCATTGTGGAATGCGCAAAATGGCTGCGCAAAAAACATTTCTCCGGGCCGATTAAGGATAGCGATCTAGATGCCAATGCAGTCATTGCCATTGCCGTAATTTTTGCCATCCTTGACGACGGACGCATCGTTGCCCGCACGGGACAAAAAGACATCGAAAATTTGATCCGGCGCGCACGCGAATCACAACCGGACATAGAGGCCGGATGGGACAAACTGCTCAAGCGGCTTCCACCGGAATATCGCCCCTTGCTGCGTGAACGCATGGGGGAATGCCGCAACACCATCGTCAAAAAAATCCTGTCCAAATCCAAAGCGAAAACTATCATCGCCGAAATACAGGATTTTTATGCGGGCAATGAACTGGACATCGAATATCCCTGATGTATCGCCGAGCTTAGAATAAAAAACGAAGGAAAGAACAGGGTGGAGGTGCGACCCAGAGTCGAACTGGGCTAACCGGATTTGCAATCCGGGGCATAACCGCTTTGCTATCGCACCGTCATACAAAACTAAAAATTAAGGGAAAGCTGAAATGCTTTCCCAAGAGATTTGGAGCGGGAAACGAGACTCGAACTCGCGACCTATACCTTGGCAAGGTATCGCTCTACCAACTGAGCTATTCCCGCAAAAACCGAAGGCCGCATTATAAGGATAATGAACTTCGTGTCAAGGAAATCGGTGATTGATGTCGCGAGCTTTTGATCTGTCCGGTTTTGTAGCGCGCAATCTGTCCGGTTGTCATATTGCCCGAGGAGGGCGATATGAAGCCGACACAAGTGCTACAGGAGATACGGAAGATGAGATT
>SCUU01000155.1 GCA_004297065.1 Gallionellaceae bacterium | reverse complement strand
CGAAGGCATATAAGCACCTGCTTCCAGTTGCACCGAGGGGTTTGGCTTGAAAATACTATTGTGCATCACCGCTGGCCCTCGAAATTGAGGTGAATTTCAACAAACTGCTAATGGACAATCCGGGTTCAATACGGCGAACCACATTTTCACCGGACACCCTATTCCGGCATTCCGGCCCGGTGACACATGAAAAAAATCGCAAGCTGCCTCGTTTTATTCCTGCTCCAGATGCAATGGGGCAGCGCCCATGCGGCAGACGACAATATCCATCTGAAAACGTGTCTGGATATGCGGGGCAAGGAAACATCCGCAAGCGAACTCGATTGCTACAGGAAGGCGGCTCAGGCTACATATCCCGCAAAATCACTCATGCCCTTCCGCGCGCACGGGCTCGCGCAAGAATGGGCCCCCAGCAACGACCCGCTGAATCCGCATAAACAAAGTTATTTGCTGCTGTTTGCGCAATCCACCCGTGCGAACGACAGGCCTACCAGCCCCAATCCGCAGAACCAGGTGCCCACCCCGTCTCCGCAGGAGAACAGGGACATCAAATTCCAGTTCAGCATGAAGCACGACCTGGCGGATTTTCATCGCTACGGCTCGCTGTGGTTCGGCTATACGCAACTGTCGTTCTGGCAGTTTTACGACGCGGCCGATTCGCGCCCGTTCAGGGAAAACAATTACGAGCCCGAACTCATCTACTCGATACGCCCCAACGATCTGATCGCGAAACTCGACATCAACCCCAGCATCCTCAACTTCGGCGTGGTACACCAATCCAACGGGCAGTCCAATCCCAGGTCGCGCAGCTGGAACCGCATCTACGTACAACCGGGAATCGAACATACTTACGGCGACCGGCGGCTGGTATTGCTCGCGCGCTGGTGGCGACGCATCAACGAAGACCCCACCACCGACGACAACCCGGACATCGCCAACTATCTCGGCCACGGAGACATCGAACTACGCTACTCGCAAAACGACTTGTGGGAAGTCTGCGTTATCGCCAGGCAGCACTCGTTCCAACTCGACCTCTCCGCGCCGTGGACCGCATGGCGCCTGCTTACCCTGGCCGCCCCCGGCGAACACAATACCAACGTGCATCTTCAATACTTCAGCGGCTACGGCGAAAGCCTGATCGACTACAACCACAAACACGAAACCTGGGGCATCGGCCTGTCGTTCCCGTTCGATTAAGCGTAACAATATTAACGTTGACAGCCCCCGAACAACTCCCCTAAAGTTCGTCCCGCTTGCAAATCCATCGGCATGCATACGTACCGCAAAGCACGGCGCGTAGCCCGCCGATGGCATCCCCGGAACAGGAGGTCTGGCGCAAGAAGATATTCCCGTGCAACCGGGAACATCTCCAGCAGCACAACTGTTCTAAAAAGGGGAAACGCATGGCCGCCCGCCTTACTGTTGTATCCGCCCGCCGTTCCGGCGCGTCCCCCTCTTCTCCCGCAACGAACCTCGTTTGTTAAACCTGATACAGGAGGCACTATGGCTGACTTCGCATCCGCATTTGCTGCAACCATGAAAGCAGAGGGCGGGTATGTCAACGACCCGCAAGACCCCGGCGGCGAAACCTACAAAGGCATCGCGCGCAAGATGAATTCGAAATGGGACGGCTGGATAGTCATCGACATGGCAAAAAAGGAAAAAAACTTCCCCGCCAATCTCGATGGCAACCCCGCCTTGCAAGACAAGATCAAAAAGTTCTACGAGATCAACTATTGGGACAAGATACTCGGCGACCAGATTACCGACCAGCACGTCGCCGAATCCATCTTCGATTTCGCCGTCAACGCCGGCCCCATCACCAGCACCAAACTCGCGCAGATCACCGTCGGCGCAGAACCGGACGGCACCCTCGACCACGACAACCTGGACAAGATCAACAAAGAAGACCCGCGTCTTTTCCTCGCGCTCTTCTCCCTGCACAAGATCGCGCGCTACGTACACATCTGCGAAAAACGTCAGGAGAGCAAAAAATTCTTCTACGGCTGGATAAAACGCACATTGGAGGCCATCTAATCATGAGTTTCTTCACCGACATATTCAGCGGCGGCGCAAGCTCGCTCGTCACCGCAGTGGGCGACGCCATCGACAAAAACGTCACCTCCGACGAAGAGCGCAAAGAACTCGACAATGAGATCGGCAAAGCCACCATGCAGTACGAACTGCAAATGGCCGCGCTCGGACTGCAAGAAACGCAGGCCTATCTGGGCGACACCGCCAGTGCGCGCGACAACCAGAGCCGCGTGCAGGAATCCGAACACGCGAGCTGGCTGGCCAAGAATGTCCATCCCATACTCGCTTTCGCAATCATCGGGCTGACCTTTTTCATGTACTGGTACATCGCGTTCAGCAAAGAAAGTTCGACCATGCTCATGGCCCCCAATTCGCCGATGAAAGACATCGTCATCTACATTCTCGGCGCACTCACCACCGTCGCCACGCAAGTCGTGTCCTACTTCTTCGGCTCAAGTTCGGGCAGCGCGGACAAGAGCAAGGCGCTGAATAGCGCATTGGCGAAAAAATCGTAAAGGGAGAAAACAATGGAAACGTTTTTTGACATGCTGACAAGCTGGATTGCGATCGCATTTGCGTCGAGCACATGGGAAACGACAGGAAATCTATTTTCCCTGTTGCTCATGGCAACGTTGGTCATCCTGTTCTGGAAAGCGCACCGCGACCCGAATAGCCCGCTGAATCTCAGCGACCTGCTGACCGACTCCACGGGCAAGATCGGCGGCAGCCAGATGCGGCTGAATCTCGCCTTCCTGCTGGTATCGTGGGTCGTGGTGTACTCGACGATCAAGGGCAACCTGAACGAGTGGCTGTTCGGCGCATACCTCGCCGCATTTGTTTTCGACCGCATGAATGCGCGCAAATCCGAAATCGCCGCAGACATCCCCGCTGCGGAAGAAAAAAGATAAGCGAGCGCCCCGTGTCAGCCACAACGCATCGTGGCTGACGCATAAGCGATTCCGAGTGTAAAAGTCCGAGCTTCTCAACGACACGAAAGGACATCCCATGCCACCGGTCAAACAAAGAAAGCACAAACCCGCCAAGCACGTCGAAGAAAAGTTCGGCTACGCGCTTAAAGAAACATTCCTGCGTTTTTTTGGCGACCTCAAATTTTTCAAGGGACAGCCGCCATACTTCGTCTTGCCCCATCTGCTGATGACGCCTTTCGGCGGCACACTGCTTTACGACCCACGCAGCTATCAGATCAAAGGCGGCGACATGCGCAAAGCCATGGCAGACATTCAGCCCGGCGACATTCTGGTGCGCGGATTCGACAACTATGTGGACGGCTGCTTCATCCCCGGATTTTTCAGCCATGTGGGGTTGTATCTGGGCAAAGTGGATGCGGACACCATTCGGCAGCACTGGGACACCACTTTTTCGGACAGCACGGTCAGCGAAGGGGATTACGCGCCGCTTGCGGAGGTGTTGGAAAAAGCCGTTTGCGGCGAGCAGATGGTCATCCACTCCATGAAGGACGGCATATTCATGGAAGACCTGCTCAACTTCTGCCGCTGCGATTACATGGTGGCGATCCGTTTCCCCCTATCCGTCACCCGTTCCAGTTTTGTAGCGCAGCCCTACTCCGAAAGCAACATCATCAGGAAGACATTTACCGGCGAAGAACACAAAATTGCCGAACGCTTAAAGAACGGGACAGCCGTGCCGTTTGCGGAAACATTCCCGGTCATCTTCAAACTTGCCCTGTCGCAACTCGGCAAGGCATACGACTTCGGGCTGGATTTCTCCAGCTTCAAAAAGATGTCCTGCACCGAGTTCGTTTACTACTGCACCAAATCGCTCGAATGGTGCTCCGGCATACACCCTGTGGTCGAAAGCGTAGTCGGCATCAAGGCCCCCGGAATCTCGCCCGACAGCTTCGTCGGCTCGCCCAAACTGGATGTCTCGTTCGCCAGCCAATCCGTATGGGCCAATGATGTCGTCCCGAAAATCAAGGGCCGCTATCCGGGGCCTTACGGGAATTTCTCCAAATGAACCGTCCGCGCATTGTCGCAACGAGCCGATGACATGGATAAACATGCAATTGACCCCGATATTTTACGGGCACTGGGAACAATCATAATTTTTACGGGGAAGTCATGAGCGCGATGAAAGCAGTTGTCTATACCGAGTACGGATCAGCGGATGTTCTCCAACTCACAGAGGTGGAAAAACCCGCGCCCGCGAACGATGAAGTTCTGGTGCAGGTTCATGCGGCATCTGTGAATGCCGCCGACTGGCGGATGATGCGGGCTGACCCATTCCTGGTGCGTTTGTACGCCGGGCTTTTTAAGCCGACAAAATTCCAGACTCTCGGTGCCGATATCGCCGGGCGGGTTGAAGCGGTAGGTAAGAATGTCGGCCAGTTCAAAGCAGGTGACGAGGTGTTCGGGGACGTATCCGCAAATGGCTTTGGCGGATTTGCCGAATATAAATGTGCGCGCGAAAGTGAATTGGTTTTGAAGCCGTCCAATCTATCGTTCGAGGAGGCGGCAGCCGTGCCATTGGCGGCAATGACCGCCCTGCATGGCCTGCGCGACAAGGGGCAGATACAGCCGGGACAAAAGGTGCTGATCAATGGTGCCTCCGGCGGTGTAGGGACGTTTGCGGTACAGCTTGCCAAGCATTTCGGGGCTGAGGTTACCGCCGTGTGCAGCACGGGGAAGGTGGAAATGGCGCGCGCTATCGGCGCCGACCATGTTGTCGACTACATGCAGGAAGATTTCACCCGGAGCGGACAGCGTTATGACCTGATTTTTGCGGTGAACGGGAACCGCTCAATCTTCGATTACAAGCGCGCATTGAACCCCAGGGGAATTTATGTCATGTCCGGGGGCAATACCGCCCAGCTATTTCAAGCCCTGCTTCTGGGGCCTTGGATATCCATGTTCGGGCAGCAAAAGATGGGCGCGTTGACATCGACCCCCAACCAGCAAGATATGCTCTTGCTGAAGACGCTGCTCGAATCCGGCAAGATAAAACCTGTTATCGACAAACGTTACCCGCTGGGCGAGGTAGCCGAAGCGCTCCGCTATGTGGAAGCAGGTCATGCCAGAGGAAAGGTGGTCATCACGGTGACATAGGGCCACAGAGCGAAAGGGGGTCTGGTTAACCCGGGGCGGGTTGTGTTTTTCAGTTCGCGCCATGAGGCCAAGCGCACCGCATCACATTGCCGAAACACCCAACTCCTTACACAGCCGCCCCACCACCCCGCGCAACTCGCCGACCTCTGCCTCCAGCTTGGCGACGTTGGCTTTGAGCGCGGCGATCTCGCCTACGGTGACATCGCTTGAAGGTGTCGCCGCGCTGGCGAAGCTGCGCTCTTCGATGACGGGTGCGCCGGAGAGCAGATGCATCCAGCGGTTCTCGCGCGAGCCGGGTTGGCGCGGCAGTTCCACCACGAGGCCGCCTGCTTCACGCGCGGCCAGCTCTTCCAGAAAACTTTCCACCGAGGCGATGTCCGCAAACTTATGCAGGCGTTCGCAATTGATGCGCAACTCGCCCGCCGTCTGCGCGCCGCGCAGCATGAGCATGGTGAGCAAGGCGGTGGATTGCGTGGGGATGTGCAACACCTTTTCGATGTTGTGCGCGTAACGCGACGCCCTGCCCCCGCTGGTCTCCACGATCAGCGATAGCGCTCTCAGGCTATCCAGCGCGGCGATGACTTCGGCCTCGGAAGCTTGCATCACCGGGTCGCGGCTGCTCTTCTGGTTGCAGCCGGAGAGCAGCGAGTTGAGCGTGAGCGGGTAGCTGTCCGGCACGGTGCGCTGCTTCTCGGCAAGCACGCCGAGCACGCGGGTCTCAAGCAGGGAGAGGATGGGGAGTGTAGTGCTCATAGAGTTATTCCTTGTGATACGAAGTGACGAATGCAAAGCCGGGTGACCTCAGCGCAGCGTAAGCAGAAAAATGTTCTCAGTCATCCGGCTCACGCCGCGCTGCTTGAAGCGCGGGTTCTGCGCCAACGCGTCCTCCTGTGCCAGCAGACGTATCTCGGCATATGGGCTGTAGAGCGATTCCACCTCTTGCACCGACACCGCGAAAGGCGGCCCCGCCATCTCCGCCTGCGGATAATCGAAAGTGACCAGCAGGATGCGCGTGCCGCGCGGCAGGATACTCACCAGATGGCGCGCGTAACGCGCGCGCATCTCCGGCGGCAACGCCACCAACGAGGCGCGGTCGTACACCGCGCCCACCTGCGCCATATCCTCTTTGCGCAGATCGAAGAAATCGCCGCACGCGAGACAGATGCCATCCGCGAGGTAGTTGTCGAACCCGCCGCCACTCACGCGCACAGGCGACTGGCCTTGCTCGCGGAAGAAATCCTGCACCGCGATGGCGCTCAACTCCACCCCCAGCACGAAGCTCCCCTGCTCGTGCAGCCACACCATATCCAGACTCTTGCCGCACAGCGGCACGAACACCTCGCCGCCGCGCGCAGCCTGCACCCCGGGCCAGAAGCGGCGCAGATACGGGTTGATCTCATCCTGATGGAAACCGATCTCCGCGCGCTCCCAGCGCTCCAGCCAAAATTCTTTTTTCATTCTCGCCCCTTCATGGTTCGCAATAAGCTACAACGCAAGGCGCAAAGTTTAACAGGGTGTCGCCGACACAGGAATGCAAGCCTCTGCCGTAACTCTTTGATGTAGAATCGCCCGCACATTGTTTCCACCGTGCCGGATGTACCTACCGTTCTACGCCTACCGAATTGGCGCTTCCGCTTTATATTCCGATGGAGGAACAGAACCAGTTCACATCCATGTAGAAAGCGGGGACGGAGAGTGCAAATATTGGCTTGAACCGGTGCGATCGGCGAAGAGCCGCAACATCAGCCCAGCCGAGTTGCGCCGCATTGAAGTGGTTGTTTTTGAGCGCCAGCAATTCTCCAAAACGAATGGAACCGCCATGAGCCAAAGAATAAAAATCGCATTCACCTCCTGCGCCCGCTACGAATCATTCCCGGAGCAGCCGCAGTGGAGCGACATCGACAACGAAGCGCCCGATTACCTGTTCCTGCTGGGCGACCAAATCTACATGGACTTCGGCCTCCGCCTGTTCAGCAAGGAATACAACGGCAAACCCAAACACTACCCCGCCGCCAAGTTCCGCACGGTCATGGAAGAAAAATACGCGCGGCAATGGAACGAGCCGCACTTCAAACATCTGTTCGAAAAGATGAAGCAGAAAAATGCCGTGTATGGCGTCTGGGACGACCACGACTTCGCCTGGAACAACGCACGCGGCAGCGACATCGCGCAGGAAATCAAAGACATCTCGCGCAACTGCTTCCACAAATGGATGGACTGCTCCACCAACAGACCGGAGGTCTACTGCCATATCGACATCCCCGGCGCGCGCGTGATCTTCCTGGACAACCGCTATTACGCCAGCGACACAAGCCTGCTCGGCGACGCACAATTCGCGTTCCTCGCCGAAAAACTGAACCACCCGCAAAAATACACCTTCATTTGCAGCGGCCTGACACTCACGCACACCTCGGAGAGCTGGAAGGGATACGGCGACGAATACGACAAACTCTGCGCCCTGATCGCACAAAAACAACACGTCATCTTTCTCTCCGGCGACATCCATCGCAACGCCTTCTCCGCCCCCACGCCCCGGCAAAACTGCTATGAGATCATCTCCTCCGGCCTGGCCGTCAAATACCTGGGCTTGCCGTTCAAATGCGATGACAGGCACAACTGGGGACTGATCGAATTCGACGCAAACGAAGTCTGCGTAAAACTGGTCAACAAAAACGGCAGCCAACACTACCGCATCGACGGAAACACCTGGCGGCACACCGCCCTAGCCGCATGAAGACGCACGAACAGATGGTCGCCAAAATGCTGAAAAATCCAGCCGTGCGCGCCGAACACGAGCAACTCAACCGCGAAGAATTTGCCATCCTCGACGAAATCCTTGCCGCACGAAAAGCCGCCGGATTATCACAAGCACAAGTGGCCGAACGCATGGGCACCAAAGCCCCCGCCATCGCAAGACTGGAAAGCGCCCTAGCCACAGGCAAACACCCCCCCAGCTTAAGTACCCTGCGCAAATACGCCGCCGCACTCGGCAAGCGTGTAGAAGTACATCTGGTGTGAGCCACGCGACGCAGACACCAAACACTAACACCATGGAAATGAAAAAAATCAACTCCGGCAAACTGCGCGCCATCGGCTACGACGCACGAACGCGCACCCTGCAAGTACAGCTCGACAACGGCAACACCCTGCAACACAGCGGCGTCGGCGCAGACCTGTGGCGCAGACTCAGCAGCTCGGGCGCGGCTTGGAGTTTTTATCGCGACAACATCGAAGAGGAGTTTACGGCGAAGAAGTTTTCAGGAAATGCGCCTGCGGGGAAAAATCCGCTGGGTGAGTTGTTTGGGCAAGAATAAAGCGACACCAATCACTATTTTTTCACGCTGCAATTGAGGTAGAGTATCACCCGCTGATTCAATAAATCCAAGCACCCGAATTATGCTTATGATGTTTAGCTGGAGAACACAATGACTACAAAGACACCGGCAGGACTAGGAAGAAAAAGACCACAACTCAACATCCCTCTTGACCGCCTACACTTGGATGTCAAGAACCCACGCCTGCCAGAAGAAGCTCAAAATAAGCCTGAGGATGATGTTCTTATCCACTTGTTTGATCACTTTGATCTTGAGGAAATATCTGACTCAATGGTTCGCAACGGATATTTTGATGAAGAGCCGCTTGTTGCTGTACCGAAGACGTTACCGAAGCATTTGAAAAGCAAATCCATAGACCACAATTCACCAGCCTTTATCGAATACATAGAGAACGAGGATACTGAATTCGTCGTAGCTGAGGGCAATAGAAGATTAGCGACTGCAAAACTTCTAACTGACGCGGGGTTACGTCGCTCTTTAAAAGTAGCGAAATCGTGGCCGACGCCATCCGAAGAAGTCGCTGATGATCTTTCTATTCTTCCGGTCATTATTTATAAAGAACGCAAAGACGTGCTGCCCTACCTTGGTGTTCGCCATATCACGGGCAATAAGAAATGGGATAGCTATGCAAAGGCTCGCTACATCAACGAAATGATAAAAGAGTCATATTCGGTTGAAGATATTGAGCAAGAGGTAGGTGATCGAGCACAAGCCGTAAGAAAAAGTGCAATCGCATTCAACCTTCTACGGCAAGCCCAAGAAGAACTTGATTACGGAATTGAAAATGCAAAAGAAGATTTTTCTTTGCTTTTATTGGCTGTTGGTTCGAGGCCTGTAAAAAAGTTTCTTGGCTGGCAAACAGAAGTCAAAGGAACGGTTAAGAGCCTTCCACTGAGCGAGATTGACCTTGACGCCCCCGTTGACGAACCTCACTTAGACAATCTGCATTATTTATTGCGCTGGCTATTTGGCGAAGGAAGCAAAACTACCCGAGCAATTCATGAATCCAGAGATATTACTGGCTCCCTCAAAAATGTTCTGGAGAGCGAACAAGCAATCGACCATCTGAAGAAAACCGGCGACTTAAGAGAAGCCTACGAACTCACCGATGGAGAGGAGGCAATGGTAAAGAGGCTTCTACTAAATTCAAATAGATCCCTTGAGCGTGCACTAAGTGTTGCACATCGCCATCGAACTGAAGATGTGATCGCAGCAGTAATCCGGTGCGAAGAAACTGTCACGCAACTCAAGAAATCCGTAATGGAGGAATGATGTTTGAATTGCCTGAAGCAGATGACGCACAACGTGTTGCTGACTGGGTTGAGTTGGAACTAGCTTTAGACCGGGAAAGTATATCCAAAGCATGGCTAACCAGCATCATTGAACAGTCTGTTGGTGAACAACCCAGCGAACACTTCCTGAGCGATATATGGAGAGTCCTCAGTGATCGCGCATGCAGATATCGTCAGCCAAGGTTCTCCGTCGAATCCAATCTTGTTTGTCGCGCTGAAACTACAGAACCGATTGAACCTTATGTAGCTTGCCTATTATTTTCCCTATACAGCATTAACCAACGGCGCAATGACCCTAAATTATTTGAGCGCCTTATTGCTATATGTGTAGGGGAGTATCTTGGTGGAGAATCCTATGTATTTGGCTGGCCAGTACTGAAGAATATACCTGCGAATATCGAGCTACGAGTAAGGGAGATTTGCACTAAAACCAGAGAGAAATTTGCTGAGTCACCGCAGGCCAGATACAAAGATCGAGGGGTAGACGTTATTTCATGGAAACCATTTCTTGAAAACACCGCCGAACATAGATCGAATCAAATCGTTGTTCTATCCCAATGTGCTATCGGGGGTGACTGGCGAAGTAAAACAGGACAAATCCCTTTGGATGCTTGGAAACAATATATCCATTGGGCTAATCAGCCAATCAAAGCATTTGCAATACCGATGGTAATTCATGACGATCTCTGGCATGACGTTTCAACTGAAGCTGGTTTACTGTTTGACCGTATTCGAATTGTTAACCACGTGCCACTTCCCTTCCCTGACGCCCCCTTGCTGGATGAAATCAAGAGTTGGATTGACTTAGAGATAGAGAATGCTAGGCTGCAATAAGAGCAAGTTCATCATCTCTAAGACTGACAACTAGATATTCTCGGAGAAGTTGACGCGCGATAGCCTCAACAACCTCCGCGTTAACGGCATTGCCGAAGGCTTTAAAAGCTTTGGTTACGGGGGTCGGATGACACTTAAGTGAGCCAAGGCTTTGGAGATTTGCGCACTCTTGTGGCGTCATATATCGCCGCTCCCAGGCGATGATTGGAACTTGCGTTATGGTCATAGCAACAAGACTCGGCGCTGTCGTTGGACGCTTCAACCGCACACCAGATGCGCGAAACTGAATGACGTACTTCCAAATATCCCGCTCTCCTCCCTTTATGTTCCATTCCAACTTTTGGAGGCTCGGGGGAAATTTAAGTATCTTAGGCAACCAAGGATCAATCCATTTTTTGTTTGCCAGATAAAACTCCCTATTCTGTCGTATAAAATTCTGCTTCCAGACAGGAAACTCATCCTCTTGTGTACGCGCATAACTTGGCAGTACGGCCAACCTCTCCTGAGGCTTAATATCTCTAAGAACTATTCCATGCGAGCCTTTATTAGATACAAGCCCGCGCCCCCCCCTTGCCCAAGGTGTCTTTCCCATATAAGGATAGTCCGCCCCAAACTCCATTGACCAAATAGGAAATGATGGCAATTCAACAGATGAAGGTGCGCAATGAAGAAATTCATTCCACACTTCAAGACACTCGGTAACGCGAGATGACAGGGGTCTGGCTTCAGGTGGATTGCTGTCTAACACGTCACATACATTCAACTCAAAAACTTTCTTCTCGGGCCACGAAAACTGAGTCAGTCCGCGTTTTGCTCCGATAATATAGACCCTATCTCTAATTTGAGGAATTCCAAAATGGTGCGGTGACAAACGATGCTCATCCACATCATAATGAAGTGCTTTTAATTTATTCAGTATCAGTTGGTATGTCTTCCCACCGTTGTGCTTCAGTATATTTGGAACATTTTCTAGAATAAAAAAAGCTGGCCGTTTCGCATCAATTATTTTCGCAACGTATTGAAACAAGTCACCCTGCCTATCACAAAGGAAACCAAGCTGGTCTCCAGCTTTTGAAAATGGCTGGCAAGGAAAACCAGCACACAACACATCGTGACTTGGAACCGCATTGGGTGAAATCTCTTTTAAATCACCACTTGGAGTTAAACCAAAATTTTCTCTATACGTAGATTGAAGAACTGGATCAATTTCTGAGGCAAATACACACCGCCCACCAAGTCGAGATAAGGCAACATGAAAACCGCCAACCCCAGCAAAGAGGTCAATAAATCTAAAGTTATATTTGCTACTATTATCACGCATTATTTAAACGACCAGTTATGAATAGAACTTAAATCAATACCCCCTCTTCCGCGCCTTTCAGCAAAAAGGGAGGCGATCCAATGGCTATGTAGCCGACAACAAACTCTCATAAGGAATATGCAACCCATCATGCAGCCGCTGCATCATTTGCAGACTGAGCCGACGCTTGTGGTTCAGCACTTCGGAAACTCTGCCGCTTGAGCCGATGTAGGGCTCCAGGTCTTTTTGAGTCAGGCCTTGTTGTTCCATTCTGAATTTGATGGCTTCGACCGGATCGACCAAGCCAATCGGAAAATGTTTGTGCTCGTATGCCTCGATCAGGGTGACGAGAATTTCCATTTCGTCCGCTGCGGGCGTTCCCTCCTGCGCTTGGTACACGCGCTCCAGCCGTTTGAACGCGGCGCGCAAGTCGTCGTTGCGGATCGGTTTAATATTCATTGACGGTCTCCACGTTGATTTTGTCGTACTGCGCATGGGTTCCAACGAACTTCACCCATGCGATGCCTGCGCGATATTGCATCTCCACGACTAGGCGGTATTTGTTCCCGGCAACGTTGAACACCTCTCGATTGTTGCCGCAGATGCTCGCGTTGCGATACTGCGCCTTGACGTCTTGCGGCCTTTCCCAGCTTGCTTTGATCGCTTCGTCGTACCAGCTTGGCAATGCGCCTTTTGAATCCGCATGACCCGGTCGGCTCCAAAATTTGACCAATGTGCTCTTGGCGATCACCCGCATATCAACTATTGGTGTTCAGCTTCGGAATACTTTTCAACCCACAACCATGCCCATCGCCCATCGATAAGCCAGATCGACCAATTGACCCATCTCTGCCAATGGCATGCTGACATAGGGCGTCTCTTCGTAGCGCAAGATCACTGCAAATGGATTAAGGACGCTGAACTGGTCTGGCGGAAATGGCATATCTACTTTGTGTTGCAACAGCAGATCAACGAGTTCGTCCACGTCATGTGTTCTGCGAAAAACGATGTCGTGATATTCGGCGACCGCCTTGAGGCATTTCTCTACGACTTGCTGGGCAAAAAATCCGGTCGCGGAAACATCTACTTCGGGGTGGGTGGTCAGTGCGCGGAACGAGGTGATGTCGCGCTCGGCGAGCGCTAGTAGCCGTTGCGCCCGCTCAATGCGCTGTGTCATACAACACACGGCCTTCGCGCAATGCCCAGTAGACAGCAGTCGAGCAGGCATCTTGATGTTGATCGATCTCCGCTTGCGAATAGACCAACACATCTGCCGCCACTTTCAGCGGACGCAGCACCTGCCGCAAGCGCACCATCTCACGAAATTTATCTTGCAGCTCCGCTTCGATGACCAAGAAATCGAGATCAGAATTTTCCTGAGCATCGCCGCGCGCATACGAGCCAAACAGAATGACTCTGGCTGGTTTGGCGGCTTCGCCCAATAGCTGGGCGGCTTGTTGTATGGTCTGTTCGGAGATCATCTTTACCCTATCTTGTAGCCCATCCCCGCCCTACCCTTCGTACACCGCGCTTTGCGCGGCACTGAAGAAACTACTAGCCAATCGACTAAGCTGACAAAAGACATCAGCCAAGTCGCTGGTTATCAGGGCGAACGGGGTTCGGCGCATTCTACTACCCCACCCACTTCCGCGCGTTCTGGAACATGCGCAGCCATGCGCCGTTTTCTTTCCACTCCTTCGGATACCACGAGTTCTGCACGGCGCGGAACACGCGCTCTGGGTGCGGCATCATGATGCTGAAGCGCCCGTCCGGGGTGGTGAGCCCGGTGATGCCTTGCGGCGAACCGTTGGGGTTGAGAGGATAGGTCTCGGTGGGTTTGCCGTTGTGGTCCACATAGCGCAGCGACACCAGCGGCTGCGCGGCTTTCAGTTTCGCGGCGTTGCTAAAACGAAGTTTCGGAGAAGACTCATGCCCGCTTGCGGGCGTGATGTCGTAACCAAAGTCGGCATAGCCTTCGCCGTGCGCCACGACGATGGGCATGCGGCTACCTGCCATGCCCTCGAACAAAATGGAGGGCGACTGCTGCACTTCGACCATGACGAAACGCGCCTCGAACTGCTCGGACTGGTTGCGCGCGAAGTGCGCCCAATGTTCCGCGCCGGGAATGATCTCGTGCAGGTTGCTCATCATCTGGCAGCCGTTGCACACGCCTAATGCGAAGGTGTCGGCACGCTTGAAGAAGGCTTCGAACTCGTCGCGCGCTCTGGGGTTGAACAGGATGGATTTCGCCCAGCCCTCGCCCGCGCCCAGCACGTCGCCGTAGGAGAAGCCGCCGCAGGCGGCCACACCCTTGAAGTCCGCCAGCTTCACGCGGCCGCTGATGATGTCGCTCATATGCACATCGACGGCGGTGAATCCGGCGCGGTCGAACGCGGCGGCCATCTCCACTTGTCCGTTCACGCCCTGCTCGCGCAGGATGGCGATTTTTGGGCGAGTGCCAGGAATTAGGATTGTGGATTGTGGATTGAGTGCTCCCTCACCCTGCCCTCCCCCGGTGGGATAACCAGCGACTTGCCCGCTTGCGGGCTTAGTCGAATGGCTATAACCAATCACTTGGCAGCTTGCTGCCTTAGTGAGATGGCTAGTTGTTTCACCAGTAGTTCTATCAGAGGGTTCTGCTTCCCTCGCCCCTTGGGAGAGGGACTGAGGGTGAGGGAAGTTTTCATTCAGGTCATAAGTCAATTTCACATGCAGACCGGCATCATGCGCATCCAGCGTGCGGTCGAATTCCTGTTGCGCGCAGGCGGGGTTATCGCGCAGTTTCTGCATCTGGTAGGTGGTCTCGGACCAGATGCGGCGCAGGGTGATGGCGTTCTCGCTGTAGAGCGTCTTGCCTGCACGTTTGATGGTGATGGTGCCGCCGGTGTTGAGGCGCGCCACTTCATGCACGTTGTGCAGCCCCATGTCGTCGCACTGCACGAAGATGTCGGCCAGATCGGCGCGGCGCACTTGCACCAGCGCGCCCAGCTCTTCGTTAAACAATGCGGCGAGGTCGTCGCCTTTGAGCTCGTCCAGGCAGATGTCGAGCCCGATGTGCGAGGCGAAGGTCATCTCGCACAGCGCGGCCAACATGCCGCCGTCGGAGCGGTCATGATAGGCCAGCAGTTTATCTTCGCGGTTGAAGCGCTGGATGAGATCGAAGAAAGCTTTGAGTTTCAGCGCATCGTTCACATCCGGCGCGATGTCGCCGACCTGTTTGTACACCTGCGCCAAGGCCGAGCCGCCAAGGCGGTTCTTGCCCTGCCCCAAGTCGAACAGCAGCACGACGGTGTCGGTGTCGGCGGCGAGCTGCGGCGTGAGCGTCTTGCGCGCGTCCGTACAGGGCGCGAAGGCGGTGACGATGAGCGAGAGAGGGGCAATGACTTCTTTCTTCACCGCTGCGTTGCTTGGAGAGCCCCCTCTCCCTAACCCTCTGATGGAACTACTAGCCAATCGACTAGGCTGCCCAACTACGTCAGCCAAGTCGCTGGTTACCCCAGCGGGGGAGGGAACGCCCGCTTCAGTCCAAGAAGTCTTCATCGACATCGAATCTTTACCCACGGGGATGCTGATGCCGAGTTGCGGGCACAGCTCCATGCCGACGGCATGCACGGTGTCGAACAGCGCGGCGTCTTCGCCGTGGTGTCCGGCGGCCGCCATCCAGTTGGCGGAAAGTTTGATGTCGCCGATTTTTTCGATCTGCGCGGCGGCGATGTTGGTGATGGCCTCGCCTATGGCCATGCGACCGGATGCGGGCGCATTGAGCACGGCGATGGGGGTGCGCTCGCCGAGCGCGAAGGCTTCGCCGAGGTTGGTGTTGAAACCCATGAGCGTGACGGCCACATCCGCCACCGGCACTTGCCACGGGCCGACCATCTGGTCGCGCGCGGTCATGCCGCCCACGGTGCGGTCGCCGATGGAGATGAGGAAGGTCTTGTCGGCCACGCTGGGCAGGCGCAACACGCGGGCTATGGCGTCTTTCAATTCGATGCCGCCGGTGTCGAACTTGGGCATGCGCGCTTTTTCGCGCTTCACTTTGCGCGTCATCTTGGGCGGCTTGCCGAGCAGCACGGAGAGCGGCATGTTCACCGGATGGTTGTTGAATTCGGCATCGTGCACGGTGAGCTGGTCGCCGACCGTGGCCTTGCCCAGCACGGCGAACGGGCAGCGCTCGCGTTCGCACAGGGCGGTAAACTCTTCCAGGCGTTCCGGCGGTATCGCCAGCACGTAACGCTCTTGCGCTTCGTTGCTCCATATCTGCATCGGCGTCATGCCGCGCTCTTCGCTCGGCACATTGCGTAACTCGAACTTCGCACCCTTGCCGCCGCCGTGTACCAGCTCGGGCAGCGCATTGGAGATGCCGCCCGCGCCGACGTCGTGAATCGAGAGTATGGGATTGTCGACGCCCATCTGCCAGCAGCGGTCGATGACTTCCTGCGCACGGCGCTGCATCTCCGGGTTGCCACGTTGCACGGAATCGAAGTCCAGATTTTCCGCATTCGCACCGGTGTCCATACTGGATGCCGCGCCGCCACCCAAGCCGATGAGCATGCCGGGGCCGCCGAGCTGGATGAGCAAAGAGCCCGCAGGCAACGGGTGTTTGTGCGTGTGGGAGGCTGAAATGTTGCCCACGCCGCCCGCGAGCATGATGGGCTTGTGGTAGCCGCGCACTTCGCCGTTGACCGACTCTTCGAAGGTGCGGAAGTAGCCTGCCAGATTCGGGCGACCGAACTCGTTGTTGAACGCCGCACCACCCAAAGGCCCATCGATCATGATCTGTAGCGCGGATGCTATGCGGGAGGGTTTGCCGTAAGTTGCTCCCTCACCCTGCCCTCTCCCGGTGGGATAACCAGCGACTTGCCCGCTCTTGTACTCTGCCCGCCAACGGCGGGTGGGGTGTGCGGGCTTAGGCGAATGGCTATAACCAATCACTTGGCAGCTTGCTGCCTTAGTGAGATGGCTAGTTGTTTCACCAGTAGTTCTATCAGAGGGTTCTAAACCTTGTGTACCTGAGAGCTGCTCGTCTTCCCTCTCCCTCCGGGAGAGGGACTGAGGGTGAGGGTTGTATTTTTCCCACGGCTGTTCAAAGCCGGGAATGTTCAAATTGGAAACCGAAAACCCGGTCAATCCCGCTTTGGGTTTGGAGCCGGAACCGGTCGCGCCTTCGTCGCGTATCTCGCCGCCTGCCCCGGTGGCCGCGCCCGCGAACGGCGCGATGGCGGTGGGGTGATTGTGCGTCTCCACTTTCATGAGCGTGTGGGTGAGCTCTTTGCTGAACTCGTACGCGCCGCCGGCGCGCGGATAGAAGCGCTCGACCTCGGCACCCTCGATGACGGAGGAGTTGTCGGAGTACGCGACCACGGTGCCTGCGGGGTGCAGTTTGTGGGTATTGCGGATCATGCCGAACAGGGAATAAGGCTCGGTCTCGTCGTCGATGATCCAGTCGGCGTTGAATATCTTGTGGCGGCAGTGTTCGGAATTGGCCTGCGCGAACATCATCAGCTCGACGTCTGTGGGGTTGCGCTTGAGCTGGTTGAAGTTCTCAATGAGGTAGTCGATCTCGTCGGGCGAGAGCGCCAGACCCAGTTCGCGGTTCGCCGTTTCCAGTGCGGCTTTGCCGCCCTTGATGATATCCACGCTGGAGAGCGGTTGCGGCGTGCCGTGCTGGAATATCTTGTCTTCGATACCGGCGATATCGATCACCACCGATTCGGTCATGCGGTCGTGCAGCAGCGGCAGCACGGCTTTCATCTCGGCGTCGTTCAGCGGTTTGCCGCTCTTGCTGCCCAGGTAATACACCACGCCGCGCTCGATGCGCGACACGCTGGGCAAGGCGCAGTGCTGCGCGATGTCGGTGGCCTTGGTCGACCACGGCGAGATGGTGCCCAGACGCGGCACGACCAGCAGTTTTTGCAGCCTGCCCGCAGGGGCACCCATGCTCTCATCCAGATTCAGCAGACGCTCCAGCAATTTTTCTCCGGCTTCTGTGAGCGGCGCTTTGAGCTCGGTGAAATACCAATGGCGCGTGTCTTCGACGCTCACGCCGGGCGCGGCCACTTTGAGCGCGGCGCGGAGTTTTTCGAGGCGGAATGGGGAAAGTGCGTGATTGCCGACGGAGATTTTGCTGCTGACGACGCGGGACATAGATCGATCTCTTGAAAGCGTTGGGGACAGGTCGCGATTATAATGCAGCCGACCCCGCACACTCAGGAAAACAGCATGTCCCCTACCCGCATCCCCGCCATCACCCGCAAACAAGTCGCCGCCTACCTCAAGCCCCGCCCCCAAGACAGCCATAAAGGCCTGTTCGGCACGGTATCCGTCATCGGTGGCGATACGGGTATGGTCGGCGCCGCCCTGCTCGCCGGACGCGCCGCGCTCAAGCTGGGTGCGGGCTGCGTGCATGTGGGGCTATTGGCGGACAATGCTCCGGCGCTGGATAACCTGATGCCGGAGCTGATGCTGGACAGCGCGGGCGCTACGCTGAAAAAACTCCCTCACCCTGCCCTCTCCCGGGGGGAGAGGGTTCTGCCTCCCTCTCCCTCCGGGAGAGGGATTGAGGGTGAGGGTAACGTGCTGGTGCTCGGTTGCGGTCTAGGGCATAGCCTCGCGGCGCAGAAGCTGGTGTACGACGCGCTGCTGCTCGATGTGCCCACGGTGCTGGACGCCGATGCGCTCAACATCATCGCCATGCGCCCCGATCTGCGCGCCATGCTGCATACCCGCAAAGCACCCGCCGTATGCACCCCGCACCCCGGCGAGGCCGCGCGCCTGCTGGGACGCAAGACGGAAGACATCCAGGCGGATCGTGCCGCCGCCGCACTGGCACTCGCCAAGAAGCTCAACGGCAGCGTGGTGCTGAAAGGCGCGGGCAGCATCTGCGCCACCCGCGACGGCAAGCTACACCTCAACCGGACCGGCAACCCCGGCATGAGCAGCGCGGGCATGGGCGATGTGTTGGCCGGCATGATCGCCGCCTTCATCGCTCAGGGCTTGAGCGCGGACGAAGCGCTGTTGCTCGCCGTACACCTGCACGGCGCGGCGGGCGATGCGCTGGCGCAACAACAGGCCACCATCGGCATGAGCGGGACGGAAGTGACCGAGTGGGCAAGGTGGCTGTTGAACCAATGGATCGCAAAATAAACCCACGCGGGCGCAACCAGACAATCCGCGCAGCAGATGCTCGCAAAATTTTTCCGCGCCTTGTATTTGGGCGATGTCTGAATTTTTAGAGGTGCCCATATGCTGTTAACGCGCCGGGCCAATAGTTGATTTGGCGCGCGCCCTGTGCCAGTGGCTGACGCACCGATACCGTCGCGCGAAACTCGCGCTGGAATGGGGTAGTTGTTGCCCGGCCACATCGTAAAGGAGTCTTCATGCCCCCCGCCCGCCCAATTCCGCCGCCCGGACAGCCCGGCTGGCGGCCTGGATTGCATTAGCGGTCGTGCTGGTCGGCAGCATGGTGCTGCTTGGCCGGGCATACGATATTCCCGTGCCAAAGAGCGTTCTGCCGGGCTGGGTTTCGATGAATCCGAGCGACGCTGGGCGAGTATGTGCTCGGCTGGAGCCCCGGCATCGACTACTGGCTGGTCAGCGTGGCGTTGGTTTTTGCGTTGCTGTCGGCGGCGTTGTGGGTTATCGGCGGTACATGCAATTCGCGGTGGCATGCAATAATGCGCCGCAAGGCCGTATAGCCAGCAAGGAGTTCGCGCATGCCAACTGAACATATCACTATGCCGATTCAGCAGCCTCTATCAAGCAAGCAAGCCTTTCCGCTACGGATTTTCGCAACCGCATTTGTGGTCAGCATGTTGATCATCATTCTCGGCGGATGGCAGTCGTGGCAGATGCACCAGCACTCTGAAGAGATGTCTGCGAGGCATATCGCCCTGACCGAAGATATCGGTCGCATCATGCTGTTCGATGAGGTATTGACCATGTCGGCACGCATGACTGCGGCAACGGGAGATTTTAGCTACGAAAAAAAATACGACCAGTTCGATCCGCAACTGACGGCGGAGATCGACAAGGTAAGAACCCTGCTCCCGCAATCTGAAATAGCACCGTTTGTAGGGGAGACGGATGCGGCAAATACCGCTCTGGTGGAAATGGAACGGCAGGCTTTCGCATTGACGCATCAGGGCCGACGCCAGGAGGCAACGGCCCTGCTGTCCGGCGACGAATACATGAGATTGAAAAAAATTTACGCGGGAGGCATGGAGAAAACCGTTAATGCCGCAAATGCCCTGATTGAAAGAGAGGCTCGACATTTCCGCTTCCTGTCCCGCTGGTTGGCGGCTGCAAGCGCCGTGTGTATTCTGGCATTGCTGGTAGCTTGGTTTTTTGCCAACCGGTCTGCGCGCAGTTGGGCCGCAGAACGCAGGGAAGCGGAGGATGCATTACGCAAGACCCGTGACGAATTGGAAGTTCGAGTCAAACAACGCACGGCAGACCTGTTCGGTGCCAACGAACAACTCCAGCACGAGATTTCCGAACACGAGTTGGCTGAAGCGAAAATTCAACGGCTGGCCCAGCTCTATGCCACGTTGAGCCAGTGCAACCAAGCCATCGTGCGCAGCACCAACGAAGAGGAATTATTTCCGCAACTCTGCCGTGATGCGGTGCAGTTCGGCGGCTTCCAGATGGCGTGGGTCGGTCTGGTGGACGCGGCGGATCAGCAAATCAAGCCCATCGCCTCATTCGGCGAGGGAGCGGGCTATCAGGCCTGGCTACAGGTTTCGGCGGACGCCGACAGCCAGTTCGGGTGCGGGCAGACCGCCGCCCTGCGCGGCAAGCAGCCGGTCTGGAGCCAAGATTTCATGCATGACCCGCTCACCGCGCCCTGGCGTGAACACGGCGCGCGTTTCGGTTGGGGTTCCTCGGCGGTGCTACCGCTGTACCGGGGAGGTGCAGCCATCGGCAGCTTTTCGCTTTATTCCAGCAGGGTAAATTTCTTCGACGAAGACGCGCGCAAGCTGCTGGTGGAAATGGCGATGAATATCGACTATGCGCTGGATAACTTCGCCCTCGAAGTCTGGCGCAGGCGCGCGGAAGAAGAGTTGCACTTGAGGGCGCTGCTGCTGGATAGCACCAGCGACTCCGTGTTCGCGCATGATCTGGACGGGAATTTCGTTTACCTGAACGAATCGGCTTACAGGGGTTGTGGCTACACGCGGGACGAACTGATGGCGATGAATCCGCATGTGCTGGATGTGCCGGGGTACGAAAAACTGGTCGCGGCCAAACGCCGGGAGTTGATGGAACAAGGGGCATGCGTGTTCGAATCCGCGCACCGCCGCAAGGATGGCTTCGTGATGCCGGTCGAAGTCAGCGCCCGCACCATCAAATCGGGCGGGCGCAAACTTATCCTCAGCACGACCCGCGACATCACCGAACGCAAACAGGCGGAAGCGACGGTTCTGCAACTCAACGCGGGACTGGAGGAGAAAGTGCTGGCGCGCACCGCGGAACTGGAGCGTGCGCGGCTTGAAGCCGAGCGGGCCAGCCGCGCCAAATCGGAGTTTTTGGCCACGATGAGCCATGAGATACGCACGCCGATGAACGGGGTGATCGGCATGGTCGAAGTGTTGCTGCAGAGCAGCCTCAAGGGCCCGCAGGTCGAAATGGCCAATATCATCCACGATTCGGCGTTCGCGCTGCTGACCCTCATCGACGACATCCTGGATTTTTCCAAAATCGAAGCGGGCAAGTTGCAGGTCGAGCATGTGCCCATGAATGTCGCCAGAACGGTGGAGGGGGTGTGCGAAACGCTCGTGCGCGTGGCCGAGAAAAAAGGCGTGGAGCTGACGCTGTTCACCGATCCGGCCATCCCCGCCGGCGTATTGGGCGACCCGGCGCGCTTGCGCCAAACGCTGATCAATCTGGTGGGGAACGCGGTCAAGTTTTCCAGTGGGCTGGACAGGCAAGGCCGCGTGTCGGTGCGGGCGCTACTGGCCGAAAGCCTGCCGGAACAGGCGATGTTGGAGTTTCGCGTCACCGACAACGGGGTCGGGATCGATCGAGAAACGCAGAAGCGCCTGTTCTCCCCGTTCACCCAGGCCGACTCGAGCACCACGCGGAGTTTTGGCGGGACCGGACTGGGGCTGGCTATTTCCCGGCAGTTGGTCGGGTTGATGGGCGGCGACATTACGCTGCAGAGCGAGCCCGGTAAAGGTGCGGTGTTCAGTGCGCGTATCCCGTTCGCACCGTGGGTTGATGCGGTGCGGGACGTCGCGGCAGGCGCGGGACAGGATACATCCCGGAAAGGCTTGGGGGGAGGGCATGCCGGCTCCGCCGAGGGGGGCAAGAGCTCCTCCGGGGTCAATCCCGATCTGCAAAATCCCGGCCTTGTCGCCGGGCTGCCCTGTCTGGTGCTGGGCGATGCGGGGAGCTTGGCCGACGATCTCGCCCTCTATCTGAGGTATGGCGGCGCAACGGTTGAACGTGCGCCGGATAGCGCCGCCGCGCAGGAAGCGCTGGGCCGCCATTTGCCCGGCCTGTGCGTGGTGGTCATCGACGCGGCGGGGGGCAGTCCGCCGCTGGACGAGCTGCGCGCTGCGGCCCGCAGCCACCCCGGTTTGGATGCGCGCTTCGTTGTTATCGGGCGCGGCAGGCGGCGTCGGGCGCGTATCGAAGCGGGCAATCTGGTCGAACTGGATGCCAATGGCATGCCGCGCCTCAGGTTTTTGGAGGCCGTGGCCGCCGCCGCGGGACGCGTTCAGGAATATGAGCCGAGCGATCCGGATGCCGGGGTTAAAGAAATGGTGCGGCCACTGTCACGCGAGGAGGCGCGGCTACGGGGCCGCTTGATCCTCGTCGCCGAAGATAATGAGATCAACCAGAAAGTTATCCGGCAGCAACTCGCCTTGCTGGGCGATGTGGCGGACATTGCCGGCAATGGCCGCGAGGCGCTGAAGCTGTGGCAGGGCGGCGCTTACGGCATCCTGCTGACCGATTTGCATATGCCGGAGATGGACGGCTACGAACTGACTGCGGCCATACGCGCCGCCGAGGCCGACACGGCGCGCATCCCCATCATCGCTTTGACCGCCAATGCGCTCAGGGGCGAAGCGGCGCGCTGCCTGGCCGCGGGCATGGACGACTACGTGAGCAAGCCGGTGCAATTGGCCAAACTGAAAGCCACGCTGGAGAAGTGGCTGCCGCTTGCGGCTGAAACTTCCAATGCGAAAGAGCCGAGTATGTGGGAGCGACCTCCAGGTCGCGATAGCGCTTCTCGCGACCTGGAGGTCGCTCCCACACCGGTCCCTGTTGACGTGAACGTGCTCAAAGCGTTGGTGGGCGACGATGCGGCGACCATCGCGGAATTTTTGCACGACTTCCGCCTCAGCGCAGAAAAAATAGCTGCGGAACTGCGCGCGGCCTGCGCAACCGGGCAGGCCGCCGCAGCCGGCGCTTTGGCGCACAAACTCAAGTCTTCGGCGCGCTCGGTGGGCGCGCTGGCGCTGGGCGAGTTGTGCGCGGAGATGGAGCGGGCGGGCAAGGCGGACGACACCGGGGCGCTGGCGGCGCTGATGCCCAATTTTGAAGGGGAGCTGGCGCGGGTTGGCAGTTTTCTGGAGGGGTGTTGAAGGCGGATATACTTCGCTGCAGGGCGGATTGCAGCACTGCTATAATCCTTAAAACCTCAGTTCATCCACGAAAAACGCGAAAGGCACGAAAATAAACAATTGGTTACATTCATTCTGTGACTCACCCAACGGGTTGCATTGTGCTACATGTAAGTTCTTTGGTTTTGTTCGTGTCTTTCGTGGACAACTGCTTTTTTTAGGATAATCTGCCCGAATTTTCGAAAGGCGCTATGAATACTATAAAAATTTTGATACTCGATGACGATCCCTTCATGCACAAACTGCTCGTCC
>SCUU01000165.1 GCA_004297065.1 Gallionellaceae bacterium | reverse complement strand
GGCACCGCGGCGATCACCGCGCTGACCGGCGATGTGGTGGCGCTGGGCGGTGTTGCCAGCGGCGCATTCGCGGATAAAAACGCGGCCAACGGCAAAGCCATCACCGTGAGCGGCAACACCCTCTCGGGAGCCGATGCGGCTAACTACACCCTCGTGCAGCAAACCGGATTGACGGCCAACATCACCGCGAAAGCGCTGACCGTGGGCGGCATCACGGCGAGCAACAAAGTGTATGACGGCAGCACGGCAGCGACGGTCAGCACCGCGGGCGCGACCTACACCGGCCTCGTGGCGGGCGACGCGTTGGCTGTGTCCGCCACCGGAACGTTCGCCGACAAGAACGCCGCCAGCGGCAAGACCGTCACGCTCGCCAGCATCTACACCGGCGCGGACGCGAACAACTACGCGATCACCAATCAGGCAACGACCACGGCCAACATCACCGCCAAGGCGTTGACGGTGGGAGGCATCACCGCCGCGAATAAAGTGTATGACGGCGGCAATGCCGCCACAGTCAGCGCGGCGGGCGCGACCTACACCGGCCTCGTGGCGGGCGACGCGCTGACGGTCTCCGCCACCGGCGCGTTCGCGGACAAGAACGCAGCCACCGGCAAAACCGTCACGCTCGCCAGCGGCTACACCGGAGCTGATGTAAACAACTACAGCATCACCGGGCAGGCCAGCACCACGGCCAGCATCACGCCGAAAGCGCTGACCGTGGGCGGCATCACGGCGAGCAACAAAGTGTATGACGGCACAGCCGCAGCCACAGTATCCACCGCGGGCGCGACCTACACCGGGCTCGTGGCGGGCGACGCGTTGGCTGTCGCCGCCACCGGCGCGTTCGCGGACAAGAACGCCGCCAGCGGCAAAACCGTGACCTTGACCGGCAGCTACACCGGAGCTGATGCAAACAACTACGCGATCACCAATCAGGCAACGACCACGGCCAACATCACCCCGAAAACGCTGACCGTGACGGCGACCGGAACGAACAAGGTATATGACGGCACCACCACCGGCACCGTGACGCTGGCGGACAACCGCGTGGCCGGAGACGCGCTGACGCTCGCCAATACAGCGGCCACCTTCGCCGACAAAAACGCCGCGAACGGCAAGACCGTAACCGTCACCGGCATAGGCGTCACCGGCGCGGACGCGGGCAACTACACCTTCAACACCGGCGCAACCACGACAGCCAGCATCACGCCGAAAGCGCTGACCGTGGGCGGCATCACGGCCAGCAACAAAGTGTATGACGGCAGCACGGCAGCCACGGTGAACGTGGCGGGCGCGACCTACACCGGCCTCGTGGCGGGCGACGCGTTGGCTGTTGCCGCCACCGGAACGTTCGCGGACAAGAACGCAGCCACCGGCAAGACCGTCACGCTCGCCAGCGGCTACACCGGAGCTGATGTAAACAACTACACGGTTACCAACCAAGCCAGCACCACGGCGAACATCACGCCGAAGGCGCTGACCGTGACGGCGACCGGAACGAACAAAGTGTATGACGGCACCACCGCCGGCACCGTGACGCTGGCGGACAACCGCATGGCCGGAGATGCGCTGACACTCGCCAATACAGCCGCCACCTTCGCCGACAAGAACGCCGCGACCGGCAAGACCGTGACGGTGAGCGGCATCGGCGTCACCGGCGCGGACGCGGGCAACTACACCTTCAACACCACCGCATCGGCCACCGCGAACATCACGCCGAAAGCGCTGACCGTGGGCGGCATCACGGCGAGCAACAAAGTGTATGACGGCAGCACGGCAGCGACGGTCAGCACCGCAGGCGCGACCTACACCGGGCTGGTGGCGGGCGACGCGCTGACTGTCTCCGCCACCGGCGCGTTCGCGGACAAGAACGCCGCCAGCGGCAAGACCGTCACGCTCGCCAGCAGCTACACCGGAGCTGATGCGAACAACTACAGCATCACCGGGCAGGCCAGCACCACGGCCAGCATCACCCCGAAAGCGCTGACCGTCACGGCAACCGGCGCGAGCAAGGTGTATGACGGCCTGCCTTACAGCGGCGGCAACGGCGCGAGCTATAGCGGTTTTGTGAACGGCGAAACGGCGGCGGCGCTCACCGGCACGCTGATCTACGGCGGCAGCTCGCAGCGCGCGGTCAACGCGGGCAGCTACGTCATCGCGCCGGGCGGCCTATCCTCGGGCAACTACACCATCGGCTACACCAACGGCACACTGGCCGTGGACAAGGCCAACGCCACCGTCACCGGCAACAGCGGCAGCGCGATCTACAGCGGCCGGGCACAGAGCGTGGCGGGCTACACCGCCAGCGGGCTGGTGAACGGCGAAACGGCGAATGCGCTCACCGGCGTCACCGCGGGGGGCGCAAGCGGAACCCATGCCGGCAGCTACACCAACACCGTGAGCGGCACGGCGCAGAACTACAAGCTGTCGTTTGTGGACGGCGCGCTGACCATCAAAAAAGCCCATCTCACCGTGACCGCGAACGACAGCAGCCGCACCTTCGGCGCGGCCAACCCAACCCTCAGCACGACGGTGAGCGGCTTCGTGAACGGCGAAACGGCGGGCGTTTTGAGCGGGGCGGGCAGCGCCGCCACCACGGCCGACGCGGGCACGGCGGCGGGTAGCGCCGTGATCACCGCCGGTGCGGGCACATTGGCCGCCGCCGACTACGACTTCACCAACCTGGTGGACGGCGCGCTGACGATAGTTCCGGTGGCAACCGCAGTCCCCACGGCCGTAGCGAATGCGTTAAAAGGCCTGTCCGGGGGCGAGAAGCTGCTGGCGTCCTACACGACAGCGCGCAATACACCGCCGGTCATGGTCGTGGCGAGTTCATTGAGCCTGCCGCAGACGCTCGCCGCGCCAACGGTTCCGCCAGCGCCAGCGGCTCCCCCGGCACCAGCGGCGGTCGTGCGGGCGGCAAATGGACCCGTAGAGCCGGCACTGCCCGAGCAGGCGGCAAATGGGGTCACAGACCCGGCACCGCAGAAGCAAGTGGCAAGTGGGGCAACAGAGTCCGCACCATCGCGGCAAGAAGCGAACGGAGATGAGCGCGACAAACCGCAACGGCAAGATGCGCAGAGCGCGGCTGCCGTACACGATGCGGCACCCGTCCAGCAGTTCGGCACCTTCACCGTGAAGGGCGGCGGCATCAGTATGCCGAAAGACAAGATGACCTCTCTGTACCGCAAGACGGCAGAGCGGACCATCAATACGCCCGGAGGCGCGAATGTAAAGGAACTGTAAATCTGGAAAACGCGGTTGAACGGGCATCAATAGTTCGCAAGCCCTCATCCCCAGCCCTTCTGATGGGACTACTAGTCTTACCGTGCCACAAAACAGAGTGCATTCCCTCGGCCTTTGTGTGCAATAGGGAGGGGATACCGCATCCGTGTTATCAGTCCGCGGGATTGTTGTGGGAGCGACCTCCCGGTCGCGACAGGTTTGGAGGTTTTCACCGGATCGCGACCGGGAGGTCGCTCCCACATAACCAGCGACTTGGCCAGCGTCTTTTGCTGGCCTAGTCGAATGGCTATGCAAAGCTAACCAGCGACTTGGCCAGCGTCTTTTGCTGGCCTAGTCGCTGGTTATCCCAAAGGGAGAAGGGGTTGGGGAGCGGCCTTATCCAGCTTGCCCCGGCGCAACGAACATCCGATATTTATTTATTTATTTACTTGAAAGCCCCACCATGCAAAAACATAGCAAGCTGCTCTCCACCTTGGCGCTGTCGTTATTGAGCACCGCCATCTACGCGGCCCCCGTCGCCCCCGATGCCGGGCAAACCAGCCGCGAGTTGCAAAAGCAACCCGAGCTGGCACCCGCCAAGCCCGATCCCGTGATCTTGCAACCGGAGACCGGGCCCGCCCCACCCGTTGCCTCAAACGGGGGCGAGCGTATCGCCATCAAGGCTATCCATGTGACCGGCAACCGCGTGTTCGGCGCGGACGTGCTGGAGAGAGTGGTCGCGCACTGGGCCGGCGCCGGGCACACCCTGGCCGACCTGGACGAGGCCGCCGCCAGCATCACCGCCTATTACCGCCAACGCGGCTATCTCCTGGCCCAAGCCTACCTGCCCGAGCAAGAAATTGCGGACGGCATCCTCGTCATCAGCGTCATCGAAGGGCAAATCGGACAGGTCAATATCGACAACCGCTCGCGCCTCTCCGACAAGGCCGGCAGAAAGCACCTCGACCGCGTGCAAGCCGGCGCCGCGCTGCAAGCCCAACAAGTTGACCGCGCGGTATTGTTGCTGAACGACACCCCGGGCGTGGGCGGCACGCGCGCCTCCCTGCAACCGGGCGCCAGCGTCGGCACCACCGATCTGCTCATCGAACTCGACCCCGCCGCGCCGTACCAGGCCACGGCCGAACTCGACAACTACGGCAACCGCTACACCGGCGAATACCGCGCGGGGGGCGCGCTGGCGCTCGACAGCCCGCTCGGGATCGGCGATCAGCTCAGCGTGCGCGCGCTCGCCAGCGACGGCGGCATGAGCTATGTCCGCCTCGCCTACCAGGCCCCGGTAGGGGGCGACGGGCTCAGGGTGGGGGTCGCCTACGCCGACACCCGCTACAAACTCGGCAAAGAGTTCGCCGCCCTGCAAGCGCATGGTGTCGCGGGCAACGCGAGCGTCTATGCCGCTTACCCGTTCATCCGCGGCCAGCAGAACAACCTCTCCGGCACCGCGATGTATGAGAGCAAAAAACTGGCCGACTACACCGACGCCCCCGCCTCCGCGACCGACAAGAAAGTGCAACTCATCAATCTGGGTTTGTCCGGCAATCGCCGGGACACACTGCATGGCGCGGGCATGACCTCGTTCGACCTGTCGCTCGTCGGCGGCAACCTCGGCATGGACGCCGGTTCATTGGCGACCGATGCCGTCTCGGCCAACAGCAACGGCAGCTACACCAAGCTGGGCTATAGCTTCAGCCGCCTGCAACGGCTGACCGACAAAGACACCCTGTCGCTCGCATTCTCCGGCCAGCAGGCCAACAAAAACCTCAACTCCTCGGAGAAGTTCTCGCTGGGTGGCGCGGGCGGCGTGAGGGCGTACCCGCAGGGCGAGGGCAGCGGCGACCTGGGCTGGATGGCGAATGTGGAGGTGCGCCACACCCTCAAAGACAACCTGCAAGCGCTCGCCTTCTACGATGCGGGTTCGGTGACGATCAACCGCACGCCTTACGCGGCCGCAGAGAATTCGCGCAGCATCGCCGGTGCGGGGGTGGGGGCGAACGCGCGGTACAGGCAGCTCCAATTCAAAACCGCGCTCGCCTGGCGCACGGGCGCGGGCGGCGGGCCGCAGTCCGAACCGGAAGGCGTCTCGCGCAACCCGAGGTTGTGGGTGCAGGTGTCGGCGGCGTTTTGAGCCGGATGACCCGACATTTGACTTCCTGATTAGCCACAAAGCTCAGTAGATTGCGCCGCACCGTTTTGCTCCCTTCTCCCGCTTGCGGGAGAGGGAATACTGAACTTCATGGCTAATCAGGTTTGACTTTGACTTTCATCAATTCGGCCGGGGCTGATAACATTGGGCCGGAGAATGGCATATGCCGGTTGACCGCTCATCAAAAACCGATAGGAGTGTTCGTGTATGGCACCAAAATTCATAGGCGTGACCGGGCTGCCGAGAGCCGGCTCCACCTTGCTCTGCCAACTGTTGGCGCAGCATCCCGAGATTAAATGCGAGGGGCACAGTTCGCCGCTGTGCAATACCCTGCTGGGCATACGCCGCATGATCAGCGACGACCAGTTTATGTTGTCGCAACTGGATAATTCTTTCGGCAGCAGCTACGCGCATCTGACGTCCGCGATGCGGGGTTTTTTGCGCGGCTGGAATGCGGATTGCGAGGAGAAGGCGGTGGTGGACAAGAACCGCGCCTGGTTGCACGCTATCGAGTTGCTGTTGCACATCGAGCCGGAAGCGAAGCTGGTGGTGTGTTTGCGCGAGTTGGGCCAGGTGTACGGTTCGATCGAGGCGCGACACCAGAAAACGATTCTGCTGGATTTTATCGACCATCTGGCCGACTTCGACCGCATGGGGCGTGCCGATATGCTGTTTGCCAAGGACAAGATCATCGGTGCGCCGCTGGTCTCGCTGCACGCGGTGCCGGACTTGCCGCAAGCTGTGCGGGAGCGCTTGTTCTTCGTGCGCTTTGAAGACTTGATGGCGCAACC
>SCUU01000343.1 GCA_004297065.1 Gallionellaceae bacterium | reverse complement strand
CCGCGACGTCGAGACCTACGGTCGGCACGCCAAGGTTCGTTACACGGACGACTGGAAGGAAGACGCCGCCCGCCGCGACTTCACGATGAACGCCCTTTTTTGCGACGCCGACGGCACGCTCTTCGATCCCTTCGCCGGCATGGCGGACTTGCGCGAAGGCCGCGTCCGTTTCGTGGGGGAGGCGAAGGCGCGCATCCGGGAGGACGTGCTGCGTCTCCTGCGCTTCTTTCGTTTCTACGCGGAATACGGGAAACCGCCGCCGGATGCGGAGGCGCTTCAGGCCTGCACGGAACTCGCCCACCTTTTGCCCAATCTTTCCGGCGAGCGCGTGCGGGCGGAGCTTTTGCGGCTGCTCGATTCGGAGCGTTCGCCCGCCGTGATCGGGCTCATGGCGCAAGCGGGCGTCCTCGGCCACGTGCTTGCGGAGGCGACGGAGGTGGAAACGCTTGCCGCCCTCATCAATTGCGAGACGGAAACGGTGGGAGGGCACGCCATCCGCCGGCTTGCGAGCCTGCTCAAGGGCGGGGCGGCGGCGGTCGCCGTCCGGCTCAAGCTCTCGAACGCGGAAAAGCATCGCCTGATCGGGCTCGTCGCCAACCCGATCGACAGCGGCAAATGTTTGGATCGCAAAGCCGTGCGCGCCGCCCTTTACCGGGAAGGGGGCGTGCGCGTCATCGATTTAGCGCTTCTGCACTGGGCGCGGGACGGTGCCGGCGAAGCTCGCTATCGCGCCGCCATCGCGGAAGCTCAGGCCTGGAAACCGCAAACCCTGCCGATCAAGGGCAAGGACCTGCTTGCGCTCGGCCTCAAGCCGGGGCCGGAGCTCGGCACGCTTCTGGAAGACGTCGAGGCCTGGTGGGTCGGGCAGGACTTCGCGCCTTCGCGCGCGGCGTGTCTCGCCCAGGCGAAGGCGCTTAAGGCCAGGTAACAACCGGCGGCAGCGACATCAAGATCGCCTCGACGTTGCCGCCGGTCATCAGCCCAAAACGGGTGCCGCGG
>SCUU01000154.1 GCA_004297065.1 Gallionellaceae bacterium | reverse complement strand
GCCATGCCGCGTTGCATCCCCTTGCCGTATACCCCATACGGCTGCGGGTCTGCGCCTTGCCTGACAAAAAAATCCATCCGTTTCATTTGTCCCGTTATTTCTGGTTTGCGACACTAGCCATCTCACTAAGCCGCACAAAACGCGGCAAGTGATTGGTTATAGCCATTCGACTAAGCTGGCAAACAACGCCAGCCAAGTCGCTGGTTATGCAAGGGGGGACGGAACTGGCTCGGCCAGAATAAACTATCTGGGTTAGTGTGTTGTGTGTAAAGTTGCCGGTGCCGCCCCCGTGGCTGCGGGTACGCCACTGGTGCCCAGTATTTTTTCCGCATCGCCATTTTCCGCATCGACCTCTATCGTTCCCCCATCGTGTTGCGCCGCCTCTTCTGCTTTTTTGTTCAGTACGATAATGCTGATGCGGCGGTTGATCGGATTGAACGGATCGCTCTTGTCGAACAAGACGGCTGACGACAGCCCCACCACGCGTATGACTTTCGACTCGTCCATTCCCCCCGCAATCAGTTCGCGGCGGGAGGCATTGGCGCGATCTGCCGACAAATCCCAATTGCTGAAGCCTTTTCTGTCCGAGGAGTAGGGCTGCGCATCGGTATGCCCGCTCAAACTCACTTTGTTCGGCATCTGGTTCAGCGTTTTGCCGATCTCTTGCAAAATCTCTTTGGTGTAGGGCTCCAGCTCGGCCCTGCCGCTGCGAAACATCGGCCGGTTCTTTTCATCCACGATCTGTACACGCAACCCCTCGCTGGTGATATCGAGCAGAATTTGACTTTTAAATTGTTGCAGCTTGGCATTGCTGTTGATGGCGTTTTCGATACTCACCTTCAGCTCTTTAAGTTTGGCCAGCTCTTTCTCTTTTTCTATGCGCAACAAGTCCGCGGTTGCGGCCTTGAGGTTGATAATCTTTTTTTCGCTGGGCAGTTCGCCTTCTTTCACTTGCCCGGACGATTTGGTGAGATCTTTGCCGCCGCCTTTGATGATGCTTGAGCTATCGCCGCTACCGCTGCCGCCCATCAGGGCAACTTTGAGCGGCGTTTTGAAATACTCCGATATGCCTTGCAAATCGCCTTTGGCCGTCGAGCCCAATAGCCACATGAGCAGGAAGAACGCCATCATCGCGGTCACGAAGTCGGCATAGGCGATTTTCCATGCACCGCCGTGGGCACCGCCGGTCACTTTTTTGATGCGCTTGATAACGATCGGTCGTTTTTCTTCACTCGCCATGCTGTTGCTCCGTTGCTTGTCTGTTCATGGCTTGATTAGCGTTTCTGCTTGACGTGTTCTTCCAGCTCGGCAAAGCCCGGACGTTCCGTCGATACCAGCACTTTGCGCCCGAATTCGACCGCCATTGCGGGCGCGTAACCGTTGAGATTGGCGAGGAGCGTGACTTTGATGGTCTGGAACATTTTGGTGGACTCCTCGGCTTTTTGTTCGAGCAGACCAGCCAGCGGGCCAACAAAGCCATAAGCCAGCAAAATTCCCAAGAAGGTTCCCACCAGCGCGTGCGCGATCAGGATGCCCAACTCGGCAGGGGGGATGCCGACCGACTCCATGGTATGCACCACCCCCATCACCGCCGCGACGATACCGAAGGCGGGCATGCCATCGCCCAACTTGGCGATAGTGTGCGAGGGCAGCAAGGCTTCGTGATGATGTGTTTCAATTTCCACATCCATCAGATTTTCGATTTCCATTGCGTTGAGGTTGCCGCTGACCATGATGCGCAGATAGTCGGTGATGAATTCAACGACGTGATGGTCGTGCAATATTTTCGGATATTTCGCAAAAATCGGGCTTTCTTCCGGCTTTTCGACGTCGCCTTCGATTGACATCAAGCCTTCCTTGCGGACTTTGCCGAGCAGTTCATAAAGTAGGGCCATCAATTCCATATAGGTGTCTTTGTTGTACTTCGACCCCTTGAAAATTGAAGGTGCTGCTTTAAGCGTGGCCTTCACTGCCTTGCCGGTATTCCCTACGAAGAACGCCCCTCCAGCGCCCCCCCCGATCATCAGGAGTTCCAGCGGCTGAAATAACCCCCCCAAGTGTCCACCCGCCAAGGCATAACCGCCGAAGATGCTGGCCAGCACTACGACATATCCGATAATCACTAACATAACTCAGGCTCCATAAAGTCTGCACACGTCGAATTCGCTACATCGTAGCAAGCCGTTGCGTATCCCATTGGGGGGAACAACGCGGCAATTCTGTGGCATTTCCATACATTAATCAAAATCTCAAAGGTGGCTAAAACCGCTTCAATATCGCCATATTCCTGCGTGGCAATGTGCGGAATATACACTTTGGATGATGATGACGTCTGTAGCACTTCCCCGTTTTTAAAGTGGCCGGGCATATTCCGCTTTGGCGGAAAGCCTGATTTGATCTGTTTCGACGATTGCAGTTTGGGGGAAACGAGGCCGCGGATAAAGCAGAGAATGTCTGATTCTTGCGTAGGATTTGGTCTTACAGTGATTGCAAACGCCAGCAATATAAGGGCACTTCTAAAAATCCATATTTTAGTTGCGGCATAACCTGAAGGTTAGCCTACACAGCAACTTCGTTGTATCCCAACTGATGGAACTACTGGCCATTCGACCAAGCCGGCAAAAAGCGCCGGCAAGCCGCTGCTTACGTGGGAGCGGTCTCCCGACCGCGATTCGATGAATACCTCCCAAGCTGTCGCGACCGGGAGGTCGCTCCCACCGCTGCCGGAACAAGAGTTACGTACAAAGGCATCGCGGCCTATCCGCGAGAGTCGGTCGGCACAAGCTTCTTATTCCCCCACATCAGTTTGAATCGCACCCCGCCACACCGCTGAGCTTGACATCCCCCCCCCCGACTTAAACTCCCCGCGTTTTGTGCGGCTTAGTGAGATGGCCAGTTGTTCCACCAGTAGTCCCATCAGGATTGAGGAGAGGGCGTCGGGGGAAAGTTGGATAGGGGGAAACGGGCATGGCGGGTTTCATTATCAGGGGTGGCAGCTTGCCATGCCCGTTAACTGAATTCCTTCACAATAAACTGCTGCCTGCGGCTGATAGGCAGCAGTTCATCCAATGCCCTCAACTTGACTGCCCAGTGCGCTTCGCTGTCGTCCGTTTCGGCAACTTTTTCGAAACCTTCAATCTCTTCCTTCGCCACGAGACAGTTGCGGTGGATGCGCACGAAGCGCGCAGCGAATTCTTTTTCCAGGGCAACAAGCGACTCTTCAATGAGATATTCGTGTTCGACCGTGCGTACGGTGATGTATTTCAATTCGGCGCGCAAGTAGAGCACTTGCTCGATAGGCACCAGCACGATCTTGCCGCGTTCGTGGATAGACAGGTTTTTGCGCGGCTCCGGCGTAAGTTCTTGCAGCACTTCGCTGCGCACGGGTACTGCACTGCGGGCGCGGGAAAGTGCTTCGAACAGACGTCCCAGGCGGATCGGCTTGAGCAGGTAGTCGATGGCGCGTTGCTCGAATGCCTTGATGGCATAACTGTCGTAGGCGGTGGTGAAGATGATGACCGGCGGCTTGTGCAACTTGTTCAGGTGTTGTGCCAGTTCGATACCATCCATCTGCGGCATACGAATATCGACCATCACAACATCGGCGTGAACTTCGGAAAGTTTGTCCAGCGCTTCGACGCCGTTGCTCGCCTCTCCCACCAGGGTTAACGGCAGCTGTTCGGCACAATCGCCCAGCAAATCTTTGAGCCGGTTACGCGCGGGAGGTTCGTCATCTACGATGAATACGGTCAGCGGCAATTCAACAACGGTCATCGGGACTCCTCTCTGACATAAGGGATCAAAATGTGTACGCGATAATAATCTTCACCCGCATCGACGCTGTAACGCGCCTCGACGTCGAACTGTAGCGCGAGCCGTTCGCGAATATTGGCCAGCGCTATTTTGTTTCCGGTATGGGTCCTGCCATGCGGCTGGCACGGATTGTACACATCCAGATGCATTTCTTTGCCGCTACGGTAGAGTTTGATGGTGATTTCGCCGCTGCCATGCATGGGCTCGATACCGTGATACACGGCGTTTTCCAGCAGCGGTTGCAGCATCAGCGGGGGAACAAGCGCATCCTGCGGCATATCTTGCGTTTGCCAATTCACTTTAAGGCGCTCCCCCAACCGCAGATGTTCCAATGCCAGGTATTGGCGCGACAACTCAACCTCACGCTGCAGAGGAACCAACTCGCGGTTATCGGCCATGGCCATGCGGAATAAGTCGGCCATGTCTTCCAAAGCGCTCTCGGCACGCTTGGGATCGCTGCGCACGATGCCAAGTACGGCATTGATGCTGTTGAATAAAAAATGGGGACGGATACGCGCTTGCAAAGCTTGCAAACGCGCCTCCGGTAAAGCGGGCAAAAGCGACAGTGCGCGCAAACGAAAATAGGTCAGCAAGAGCGCCGCAACGACCATGCCCAACACCATGCACCGCCACAAATTAAATGCCCCCTGCTCGGCGGGGGGCGCAAACAATTCGCCGCCCAATAGGGATATCGCTCCGGAAACAAGCGCTACCGATAACAAAACGCAAACTATGCCGTTTCGATAACCGATGCGGGCAAGAGTACCGTTGAATATGTATAAGAGCAGCAAGCTTGATAACAATACGGGCTGCAGGAATGCCGACCCGTCAATCATGCGCTGTCCGACATTCGGGATGGAAACGGCCTGGGTCAAGGCAACAAGCAACGCCAGTCCGTTCACCGCCAACACGATGCGTAATACGACCCCTAGGTTGCGGAAGTTCGGCAACGCATCGGGCATATGGTTTTGATTTATACTTCGCGGCTCTGACATGGCAACTCCTCGGTGCCGAACATTCTGGACAAGAGACGATGACGATGCAAGATAAACAGGCCTGGTCGGGCCGATTCAACGAGCCTGTAGCCGAGTTGGTGAAGCGCTATACCGCTTCGGTGGATTTCGATAAACGTTTGGCGCTATTTGACATTCAGGGCTCTCTGGCACATGCGCAAATGCTGGCTGCGGGCGGGATCATCAGCGCGCAAGACTTGAAAGATATTCAGCGCGGCATGGCACAGATCGAAAACGAGGTGTTGTGCGGTAATTTTGCATGGCAGCTTGATCTGGAAGATGTCCACCTCAATATCGAGAAGCGCCTCACGTCCCTGGTGGGTGATGCAGGCAAACGCCTGCACACCGGACGTTCCCGCAACGACCAGGTGGCTACGGATGTGCGTCTGTATCTGCGCCATGCTATCGATGAACTGATTGTGCTGGTGCATGCTTTGCAAGCCGCATTACTGGACTTGGCACAGCAGCACACCCACACCATCATGCCCGGCTTCACCCATTTGCAGGTGGCACAACCGGTAAGCTTTGCGCATCACCTGATGGCTTATTTCGAAATGCTCAAGCGCGATGCGGAGCGCCTCGCCGATTGCCGTAAACGGGTGAACCGCTTACCTCTGGGAGCGGCAGCATTAGCGGGTACCGGCTACCCGATCAAACGCGAATATGTCGCTGAATTGCTGGAGTTTGACGGCGTATGCGAAAACTCGCTGGACGCCGTGTCCGACCGCGATTTCGCCATCGAATTTTCCGCTGCCGGAGCGCTCATCATGACGCACTTGTCGCGCTTGTCGGAAGAATTGATCCTGTGGATGAGTCCGCGCTTCGGCTTCATCGACATCGCCGACCGCTTCTGCACCGGCTCTTCCATCATGCCGCAAAAAAAGAACCCGGATGTGCCGGAACTGGTGCGCGGCAAAACCGGACGCGTAAACGGTAATCTGGTGGCCTTGCTTACCTTGATGAAAGGCCAGCCGCTGGCCTACAACAAGGACAACCAAGAGGACAAAGAGCCTCTGTTCGACACCGTGGATACCCTGACCCAGACTTTGCGCATCTATGCCGACATGATGGGCGGAATCACCGTCAAGCCGGAAGCCATGCGCTCCGCCGCATTCCAGGGTTATGCCACAGCCACCGATCTGGCCGACTATTTGGTGAAAAAAGGGTTGCCGTTCCGCGATGCGCATGAGGCGGTAGCCTTGGCGGTACGTTTTGCCGTAGAACGCGGCTGCGATTTGAGCGAACTCAAGCTGGAAGAGTTGCAGCAGTTTTCCGCGCTCATTGCGAACGACATTTACGCCGTGCTCACGCTGGAAGGTTCTTTGGCCTCCCGGAACCACACCGGCGGAACCGCTCCGCAGCAAGTAGAAGCGGCGATTGCGCGGGCGCGCAAATCACTGGCATAAATGCACAGGCAAAAAAAGTGGGCGACCTTGCGATCGCCCAGAATAGGAGGAGAGTAAGAAAGAACGAGTTGAAAAACTCGGAGCTCTAACACTCGGGAGGGATTATACGGAGCCGTTTCATGACTGCCCATATGCCAAACGGCCTATATATTTCCTTATGTATCTAGGCCATTACGAGGGAAAGGGTAGTCCTTCCTTTACCTTCCCGAATCCTCCGCCTTGGAGAATATGGGGGAGCGTGAGTTCGGTAAAACTCGAAAGTCCACCTGCCGGGAGTTAAGGAGCGCCTTTATTGGCGATGACTAGGATAGGAAACCAACCTACAATACGGGCTTGAATTCGGGGGCGCGCGATGGGTCGTTTGATTTTTCTGTTTGCTGTGGTTGCTGTCATATATTGGCTGATTAAGTCATATCTCAGGCAGTCGCCAAAACAAGATGCGCCGGAATCTTCGGAGGAAATGGTGTGCTGCGCGCAATGCGGGGTACATCTACCAAAGAGTGAAAGTATTTTGGCTGGCGGAGAGTATTTTTGCTGCGAAGCTCATCGGCGCGAGCGTGCCGGACGCAGCGAATAGTCCCCATGCGGGATAATCCTACCCCTTCTTTTTGGCCATTGTCCAAGTTGCAGGTAGCCACGCCGTTAGCGTTGGAGGACTTGTGGCGTTCGCTGTATTTCTTCGGCCTCTATCGCTTAATCCTTGGCGGTCTGCTGCTGTTTTTAGCCGCCGCGTTTGGCGAAGCCTTGTCGCTCAGTGCCTTCGAACAATCCTGGGTCTTCCGCATTTGTCTGACATACATATTTCTGACGCTGGTAGCGCTGATCGGTGTTCAGGTCAGGCGTCCCGGCTTCTCTCTGCAACTGGCATTTCAGGTAGGAACGGATATCGCGGTCCTTGCGACAATGACCTATTTCAGCGGTGGGATTCAGAGCAATCTGGGAATGCTGTTATTGGTATCGCTAGCCGCTGCTGGGCTGATTAGCCGCGGTCGCATCACCCTGTTTTATGCGGCGCTCGCGAGTATTGCCATCTTGCTGGAACATGCCTATTCCGTGCTGACGCACGAAGCGGCAATTGCACAGTTTTTGCAGGCGGGCATACTGAGTGCGGCATACTTTGCCGTGGCCTGGTTGTCGCATACCTTATCCAAATATGCGATCGCCAGCGAAAAACTGGCGTTTGTCCGCGGGGTGGATTTATCCAATATGGCCGAAGCGAACCGGCTGATGATCCAGGATATGCCTGACGGCGTGCTGGTAGTGGACGAACGCGGCGCAGTGCGTCAATCCAATCCCAGCGCAGAGCGGTTGTTAGGCCACACTTTCCCGATGGATAAGCAATGCGTGTTGGATGACTGCTCGCCTTTGCTGGATGCAATGTTTGCGGCATGGCGGCAAAACAAGGCTCTAGGACGCGAAGTGTTGCGTTTGCCGGCAACCGACCGTTTGGTGCGCGTGCGTTTTTTGCCGGTGCAGCGCGAAGGATTTTGGGGAGCGGTCATTGTGCTTGAAGATATGCAGCGGGTGCAGGAACAGGCGCAACAAGTAAAGCTCGCCGCTTTGGGACGGCTGACTGCCAATATCGCGCATGAAGTACGCAACCCCCTGTCTTCAATCAGTTATGCGGCAGAGCTGTTGCGAGAGGGGCAACAAGATCCGGCACAGGTGCGACTCTCTCAAATCATTCTGGATAATGCGGCGCGCCTGAACCGCATCGTGCAGGATGTGATGCAATTGAACCGGCGTGACCGTGTGAAAACGGAAACGCTGGATTTGGCCCAGCGCTTGCCCGGTTTCATCGAAGAGTTATGCCAGACCAAACGCTTGCCGCCTGCCATGATTGAGCTTGTCGCGCCGCCAACATGCAAAATAAATTTTGATCGCGGACATCTCGACCAAGTATTGTGGAATCTATGTCAGAACGCCTTGCGTTATAGCCAAAACAAGGCGGGTAGCGTGCAAGTGCGCGTCACGCGCACGGACAATGACAGGGTGGCCTTGGAGGTGGCGGACGACGGGCCCGGGGTCGATGCGGAAGCGGCACAAAAACTGTTTGAGCCTTTTTTTACCACAGACAGCGGCGGAACAGGGCTGGGGTTGTATATTGCCAGGGAATTGTGCGAGGCCAATGGCACGATTCTGGAATACAGGCCGGAGGCAAAAAGCGGCGCTTGCTTCCGCATTATATTTGGGGTGAACAATGAATCTTGAAATACGCTCTGCCATGTCGCGCATTCCCCGAGTGTTGCTGGTCGATGATGAGCCGGACATACTGGAGTTGCTGGAGCTGGCTCTGATACGCATGGGATTGGAAGTGGGGCGGGCGGGAAATGTGCGCGAAGCATTCCGCCAACTGGACAATGCGCATTACGACCTTTGCCTGACCGATATGCGCATGCCGGACGGCGAAGGGCTGGAGTTGGTGCGATATATTGCCGAACGGAATCTCGATGTGCCCGTGGCGGTCATTACCGCGCACGGCAATACGGAAAACGCGGTGGCCGCCCTTAAGGCGGGGGCATTCGATTATTTGTCCAAGCCGGTGGCATTGGATCAATTGCGCACACTGGTTAAATCCGCGCTCAAGTTGCCGCAGGCTCGCGTGGGAACGAAGACGGGCGAACGTACCTTGCTGGGACATTCTGCGGCCATGCGGCGCGTGCGGGAGTTGATCGAGCGAGTGGCACGCAATCAGGCACCGGTTCACATCAGCGGGGAATCCGGTAGCGGCAAAGAATTGGCGGCGCGCTTGATCGTGGAAAAAAGTGCGCGCCACGACCAGTCTTTTGTTGCGGTTAACTGCGGAGCAATCCCGGAAAACCTGATGGAAAGCGAGTTTTTTGGCTACCGCAAAGGGGCGTTTACCGGGGCAGACAAGGATAGGGACGGGTTCTTTCAGGCGGCGAACGGCGGCACGTTGTTGCTGGATGAGGTAGCCGACCTGCCCCTGAATATGCAGGTAAAACTATTGCGCGCCATACAGGAAAAGAAGGTGCGCAAAGTTGGTGCGACAGAAGAGGAGCCGGTGGATGTGCGCATTATCAGTGCGACACACCACAATTTGGCAGAACGCGTACAGCAAGGGAAGTTTCGCCAGGATCTTTATTACCGGCTGAATGTAATTTCGCTGCAAATGCCCTCGTTGCGCGAGATGGGTGAGGATATTGGCGAAATCGCCAGCCAGGTATTGGATAAATTGCGCGGGGGCGAAACAGTAAAATTTTCCGCCGCAGCCCTGCATGCATTAACGCAATACGGATTCCCCGGGAATGTGCGCGAACTGGAAAACATTATCGAGCGTGCCTTGGCACTGCGCACCGGGGAAGTGGTGACGCCGGACGATTTACAGCTGGTTCCGGCAGAGTCTGCCGGCAAAAAAGATCGCTCGCCAGTATCCGGCAAATATCCGCTCACCGATTATCTGGATCGCGTCGAGCGCGAAGCGATTTTGGAAGCGCTCAATCAAACGGGCTTTAACCGCACGGCTGCCGCCAAGATACTCGGCGTAACTTTCCGCGCTTTGCGTTATCGCATGGAGCGCCTGTCTGTCACCGACAAAGAAATCTCAAATTGAAGCCGGATAAACAGGGCTGGTTCAGCGGGGTGCGCCGGGTGGCGTCGCCCAATTTCGATGCGCGCCCGTCACGCACGCCTATCGACTTACTGGTCATTCATAACATCAGTTTGCCGCCAAACGAGTTTGGCGGGTACGGTGTTGAACAGCTTTTTACCAACGCCCTGAATCCAGAGGATCACCCTTATTACGAACAGCTCCGTGGCGTGAAAGTCTCTGCGCATTTCTTTATACGGCGCAACGGAGAAATAGTGCAATTTGTCTCCTGCCATAACCGAGCCTGGCATGCGGGGGTATCGCTTTGGCGAGCGCGCGCGCGGTGCAATGACTTTTCCATCGGCATCGAACTGGAAGGGAGTGATTTTGTGCCCTTTACAGATTCCCAATATAGCAGTCTTGCGTATTTGACCCGACGCTTGAAACGCGCCTTCCCGATTCTCGACATTATCGGGCATTCCGATATCGCACCCGGTCGCAAAACCGATCCTGGGCCTCATTTCGACTGGTCGCACTATCTGAACTCTCTTTGAAAATATCGTTCTCGCCATCCGAATTTTATGCGGCAGATCGAAAAAATATATAGGCCAAAATACTGCTTGCATAAATTCAACGATGCACTAGAATTAGCGAAAATTTAAGGGCGGACCACTAGATGTAGTGGTTTTAAGATTAAGAAGGCTTGTTGGCAAATATAGGCCGAACAGGCTCGGAAATTCAAAGGGGAGTTGTATGTTGCATGTTTCAGAAAGTGTTTCGTCTTCCTATTCCATGCCTCCGCGCCCAGATTCCGAAGTATCTGTCTCATCGAGTAGCGCTCTGTCTCTCGACCAATACAAAGTAATTCGTCGCAATGGCTCGGTTGTTTCGTTTGAGCCCAGCAAGGTTTCTATTGCCATGACGAAGGCGTTTCTCGCCGTCAATGGTGGGCAAGGCGCGGCTTCGGCGCGCGTGCGTGAGCTGGTTGAACAATTGACGGCGGGTGTTGTCAATGCGCTGGTGCGCCGCCAGCCTCATGGCGGCACTTTTCATATCGAAGATATTCAGGATCAGGTTGAGCTTTCTTTGATGCGCTCCGGCGAGCACGATGTGGCGCGTTCTTACGTGCTATACCGGGAGCAACGTGCGCGCGAGCGCAGTAAGGCCAAAAAAGACAGCGAAGCGGCACATGTATTGCGGGTAAAAGAAGGTGATGTTTTGCGTCCGTTGGATGTGGGAGGATTGTCTGCGCAAATCGAGTCGGCCTGTACGGGATTGGGCAAGGCGGTGGATGCGGAGAAAATTCTCAAACATACACTGAAAGATTTGTACGACGGCGTGCCGCTAGAAGAGGTACGCAAGTGCGCTATTCTGTCGGCGCGTTCTTTAATTGAGCAAGACCCAGCTTACGGTTTTGTAACGGCGCGCCTGTTGTTGGACAATATTCGTTGTGAAATCTTGGGCGAGGAGGTTCCCCAGGCGGAGATGGCGACACGTTATGCCGAATATTTTCCAAAATTCATCAAACGTGGAATTGAGGCGGAGTTGCTGGATGAGCAGTTGGCCCAGTTTGATTTGGCGCGTCTGGCAAAAGAGCTTGATCCGGGCCGTGATTTGCAATTTGGCTATCTCGGCTTGCAGACTTTGTATGACCGTTATTTCTTGCATATCGAAGATGAGCGTATCGAGCTGCCCCAAGCCTTCTTTATGCGCGTCGCCATGGGCCTAGCGCTAAACGAGATTGACCGCGAGGCTCGTGCTATCGAGTTTTACCGCCTGTTGTCCAGTTTCAACTTTATGAGTTCGACGCCTACGCTGTTCAATTCCGGCACCCGTCGCTCGCAACTATCCTCTTGCTATTTGACCACGGTATCGGACGACCTGGATGGCATCTACGAAGCGCTGAAAGAGAATGCCTTGCTGTCCAAGTTCGCGGGCGGTCTCGGCAACGACTGGACCAATGTGCGCGCTTTGGGTAGCCACATCAAGGGAACCAACGGCAAGTCGCAGGGCGTGGTGCCTTTCCTCAAGGTGGTAAACGACACTGCGGTGGCGGTGAATCAGGGCGGCAAGCGTAAGGGTGCGGTGTGTGCCTACCTGGAAACCTGGCATCTGGATATAGAAGAATTTCTCGAATTGCGCAAGAATACCGGCGATGATCGTCGCCGCACGCACGACATGAACACCTCCAACTGGATTCCCGATCTGTTCATGAAGCGCGTGATGGAAGGCGGCGAGTGGACGCTGTTTTCGCCGTCCAATTGCCCAGACTTGCATGATAAATTCGGTGCCGAATTCGAGCGCGCGTATTTGGCATATGAGGGAAAAGCCGCAAGAGGCGAACTCAAGCTGTTCCGCAAGGTTGCCGCCGCAGGATTGTGGCGCAAGATGCTGACCATGCTGTTTGAGACGGGGCATCCCTGGATTACCTTCAAGGATCCTTGCAATGTGCGCAGCCCGCAACAGCACGCCGGTGTCGTGCATAGCTCCAATTTGTGCACGGAAATTACCCTGAACACCTCGGAGTCGGAAATTGCCGTGTGCAATCTGGGCTCCGTTAATTTGGCGGCGCATCTGTATCCGCAAGGTCATGAAAAATTCGGCCAAATCGACCATGACAAGCTGCAGCGCACTGTGCGCACCGCAATGCGCATGCTGGATAACGTGATCGACATCAACTACTACGCGGTAAAGAAGGCGCGCGATGCCAACTTGAAACATCGCCCGGTAGGTATGGGCATCATGGGCTTCCAGGATGCACTGCATGAATTGCGCGTACCTTATTCTTCCGATGCGGCCGTAGAGTTCGCGGATCGCTCCATGGAGGCGGTATGCTACTACGCATATTTGGCCTCTACTGAACTGGCCGAAGAGCGCGGTCGCTATGCAAGTTATCGCGGCAGTTTGTGGGACAAAGGTATGTTGCCGCAGGATACTGTAGAGATGTTGCGTGCTTCACGCGGCGGTTATGTGGAACTGGACGAGTCCTCCGCGTTGGATTGGGATGTGCTGCGCGCGCGTATCAAGCAATACGGTATGCGCAACTCCAATTGCGTTGCGATAGCACCCACTGCAACTATATCCAATATAGTCGGCGTCTCGGCCAGCATCGAACCGACTTACCAGAACATCTTCGTGAAATCCAATCTGTCGGGAGAATTCACCATCATTAATGACCATCTGGTGAATGATCTTAAGGCATTGGGGTTGTGGGATGAGGTAATGATCGCCGATCTCAAATATTTCGACGGAAGCCTGGCAAAAATCGACCGTATACCGGCGGAATTGCGCAGCCTGTATGCAACCGCTTTCGAAGTGGAGCCGAAGTGGCTAATTGAAGCGGCTGCACGCCGCCAGAAATGGATAGATCAGGCGCAATCGCTCAATATCTATATGTCCGGCGTATCCGGTCGCAAGCTGGATGAAACTTATAAATTGGCTTGGTTGCGCGGATTGAAGACCACATACTACCTGCGTACCTTGGGTGCGACTTCGGCGGAAAAATCCACTTCGCGCGCAGGTTCGCTGAATGCGGTTTCCAGTGGCAGTGATGCGGGTGGCGTATCGGCGACACAGATAGCGGAAGAGACAAAATTTTGCTCCATTGACAATCCAGAGTGCGAAGCTTGCCAATAAAAACAGAGTCGCCACGTTGTGCGGCGAATGAAAGCAGCAGAGGGAATTATGCTAGATTTTGAAGACGATATAACGCCAACAGCCCCGGCTAGCGTGCGTATGGCAACGATTGCCATGAACAATTCTACCGACGAACATGCTTACACCATTGCCTCGGTTTCTACCGGACGCATTCGTGTCGAAGACAAGCGCATCATCAACAGCAGCGCCGATGTAAACCAACTGGTGCCTTTCAAATACAAGTGGGCGTGGGAAAAATACTTGGCCGGCTGTGCCAATCATTGGATGCCGCAAGAAATCAATATGTCAGCCGACATCGCACTTTGGAAAAGTCCGAATGGTTTAACGGATGACGAACGTCGCTTGGTTAAACGCAACTTGGGTTTCTTCACCACCGCCGACAGCTTGGCCGCAAACAACATCGCTCTCGGCACTTATCGCCACATCACCAATCCTGAGTGCCGCCAATTTCTGCTGCGCCAAGCGTTTGAAGAGGCGATCCATACCCATGCATACCAATACATCGTGGAAAGTCTGGGGCTGGACGAGGGCGAAGTGTTCAACATGTACCACGAGGTACAAAGCATCCGCGACAAGGACGAGTTTTTGCTGCCCTTCATCGACGTGCTGACCAACCCGGATTTTAAAACGGGCACACCTGAGAACGACCAGAAACTTCTGCGCAGCCTGATTGTATTCGCCTGCATCATGGAAGGCCTGTTCTTCTATGTTGGTTTCGTACAAATCTTGGCGTTGGGTCGCCAGAACAAGATGACCGGGGCCGCCGAACAGTACCAATACATCTTGCGTGATGAGTCCATGCACCTCAACTTCGGCGTGGACGTTATCAATACAATCAAAAACGAAAACCCGCATCTGTGGACTTCCGAGTTCCGCGAAGAAATACGCGGATTGATCCAAAAGGGCGTAGAACTCGAATATCGCTATGCCGAAGACACCATGCCGCGCGGCGTGCTGGGTCTGAATGCAGGCATGTTCAAAGAATATCTGCGCTTTATCGCTAACCGTCGCTGTCAACAAATCGGTATTGACGTACTTTATCAAGGGGCAACCAATCCGTTCCCCTGGATGGCGGAGATGATCGATCTCAAAAAGGAGAAAAATTTTTTTGAGACGCGAGTAACGGAATATCAGACGGGCGGTGCGCTGTCTTGGGATTAGATTATCAACAGAGGCTGCTTCGGCAGCCTCTGTTTCAAGGGCTTCAGTCATGCCGTCTTGCGGTATGCTGGGGGTGCAGTAGTTGTTTGGTTGTATTTCGTTAACTTTCACCACTAAGGAGGTTGAAATGGCAGCAGAAAAGAAGGCTAAAACGGCAGAAAAAAAACCAGCGGCTAAAAAAGCGGTAGCAGCCAAGAAACCAGCGGCTAAAAAAGCGGTAGCAGCCAAGAAACCAGCGGCTAAAAAAGCGGTAGCAGCCAAGAAACCAGCGGCTAAAAAAGCG
>SCUU01000342.1 GCA_004297065.1 Gallionellaceae bacterium | reverse complement strand
GCCTGGGTCTTGAAGGTGATGTAGAAATGGTGGCTGCCGGGCAGGCCGCCGCTGGCCTGCACCTCTCCCAACACGCGACCGACGACGGCGCGCAGGGCTTCCTGCACGATTTCGTCATAGGGAATCAGGCTGTCGGGCAGGTCATCGCTCATGGCGTCCATGTCCTAACGGCGCGAAACAGGGGGTCAACCCCCCTCCCGGTTTGGATGGCCCGCATGGCACGACCAGATTGCAAGATGGGCGGCACGCGCTATAGGGCGACCATGCGCACGGCCGAGATTCACCGCAACACGGCGGAAACCCAGATCGACGTAACTGTCAACCTTGACGGCACGGGTCTTTATACGGTGTCGACGGGCATCGGCTTCCTCGACCATATGATCGAGCAATTGTCGCGGCACTCGCTGATCGACATGACCGTCAAGACCGTGGGCGACCTGCATATCGACCAGCATCACACGACCGAGGATACCGCGATCGCCATTGGCGAGGCGGTGGCCAAGGCGCTGGGCGACAAGCGGGGGATTTCGCGTTACGGCTCGGTCTATTCGCCGATGGACGAGACGCTGACGCGGGTGGCGCTCGACATTTCCGGGCGGCCCTGGCTGGTGTGCAAGCTGCCCTTCACGGTGCAGAAGATCGGCGAGTGGGACGCGGAGATGGTGGAGCATTTCTTCCACAGCTTCGCGCAGGCCGCGGGCATCACGCTGCACATCGAATTTCTCTATGGCAGCAATAATCACCATATCGTCGAAAGCGCATTCAAGGGTCTGGCCCGCGCACTGCGGCAGGCGGTGGAGATCGACCCGCGCAAGGCGGATGCGATCCCGTCGACCAAGGGGATGTTGTGATGCGGCGAGCCTTTCCTGTGGGGAAGGGTTCAGCGATGGAGCATGTTGTCCCGGCGTTGCGCCTGAGGCACGCCCCCACCCCAACCCTTCAAACGAGTCACGTGCCTCGTTTGAACCTGAAGGGGAGGGGCTTTAGATGAGCATCGCCCTGATCGACTATGGCGCGGGGAATCTGCATTCGGTCTATAATGCCCTGCGCAAGGCGGGGGCGGACGATGTCGTCATCACTGCGGACGCCGATGTGGTGGCACGGGCCGACCGGGTCGTGCTGCCGGGCGTAGGCGCGTTCCGGGCGTGCCGCGACGCACTGGTG
>SCUU01000153.1 GCA_004297065.1 Gallionellaceae bacterium | reverse complement strand
CGCGCTGCGGCCAAGGAGCACATGACCATGTTGGAGAACAATCCGAAGCGCATCGCATCCTTTTTTCAGGATCCGAACGTCAAATATGCCGCGTAAACTTTTTAATGGCCGGGTCAATAAATGATGACTATGGCGGAGAATTATATGATGGGGTTCGCATTACCGATGCTGGCTGGACATGGATTGACACCAACGACTCTCGCTTCGTTCTACATCGCTCATCGAAAGCCACCAATTTTGATGATATTCAGTTCTAAGTTAACCTAGTTCAACGCCGCCTGCACAGCATCCGGCGCACGATCAATCACATTGAGCAGCACCAACGATGCGCCATGCGGCGAACGGTCTCCGCGCTCCCAATGCCGCAACGTCGCTACAGAAAATCCAAAACGCGCGGCGAATTGTTCTTGCGTCATGCCCATGCGCTGACGCAATGCGGAGACATCCACAGCTTCTGGCTTGTATGTTTTTACCGCAATTTTTTTCCCCTTAGCGTGCGCAACGGCTTCATTTAAACCACGCGAAATACTTGCAAAAGTTTTGCCCATTTTTTACCTTTCAATCCGTGCTGTGACCAATATATCCACCAGCCTTGCCAAGTCGTTACGCTCGGCCTTGGTCAAATTATCCTGTTCGTTCTTGGCAAACAGGGTTAGCAAATACAGCGGCATCAATTCGCTGTGGTAGTAGTAAATCACACGCACTCCGCCACTTTTACCGCGACCGCCCCTGCCCCAACGTAATTTGCGAATACCGCCTGTGCCTTCGATCAGATCGCCCGATTTGGGATGCGCCGCAAGATAACTCAAGACATCTGCCGCTCTGTCTCGGTTAATAGCTTTTCCGCTTGGCGGATATATTCCGGCACTTCGGCTATGGTAATCACGATGGCGATTTTAATCCAATGGATTAGTTTTGGTGGTGAAGAATTTTGCCTGCCCTAGACTGGGCGGGAATCATTTGTACTTGCGGAACTGCCCGACCACGACACCGAAGATTTCCAGATCGCCCTTGGGGCGGATCACCGGATAGGCAGGATTGGCGGGGATCAAAACAAACTGGCTTTTTTCCCGACCCAATGTTTTAAGCGTGAACTCATTGTCCACGATGGCGATCACCATGTCGCCGACATTGGCTGGGCCACGCTTTTCAACCACCACGGTGTCTCCGGGCATGATGCCCGCATCTATCATGGAATCGCCCTTGACGTTGATGAGCACCGTATTGGACGGGCTTTCGACCAAGTATTCATCTATGGTGAGCGTGTCGTAACGCGAATCGTCCGCTTGTCTCGGAGCGCCTGCCTGCACACTGTCGAAGATGGGGCGCTCGAAGAAACGCTTGCCCGGTTTGAGGCGTTTCTCGGGAGTGGATTCGAGATAGCCTTGCAGCTTGAGTCTGGCGATCAACGCGGCCACGGGCGACTTAGATTTCAGCCCCAGCAAAGACATGATGGTAGAGTACGGCGGCAACACGTTGTTGTCCGCGTAGTAGTCTTGAAGTTTGGCGAGGTAGGTTGCGTCGTTGCTCATAGCTCGGTAAGATATAGAACGTTCGTTCGGGTGTCAATATCAAATCATCCGAATAAACCCGTAGGTCAAGAATCCCTGTAGGAGCACGCCCTGCGTGCGATTGTTTCCTGTTTCGCGAGCAGGGCTCGCTCCTACATGGGGACGGACTTCTTGGGAAAAGAGACTCTAAAACGAATTTAAATATGGCAAATAACAAATACGACGAATCCAGTTTCAAAGTTCTGCGCGGTCTCGAACCTGTGCGCCAGCGCCCGGGGATGTATACCAATCTCGAATCTCCCAATCACCTCATCGCCGAAGTCGTGGACAATGCCTGCGATGAGGCTTTGGCCAATTACGCCAAGAACATCAGCGTCATCGCCCATGCCGATGGCTCGGTGTCGGTGCAGGACGACGGGCGCGGCATTCCGGTCGGCGTCCACCCGGAAGAAGGCGTATCGGTAGTCGAGGTGGCCTTCACGGTGCTGCACTCCGGCGGCAAGTTCGACAAGGACTCCGGCGGCGCTTACAAATTCGCGGGCGGCTTGCACGGCGTCGGCGTGGCGGTGACCAATGCCCTCTCCAGCAAGGTTGAAGTGACGGTGTATCGCGATGGCGGCGAGCATTTCATCCGCTTCATCAACGGCGTTGCCGCCGCTCCGGTGGCGCGTGTCGGCGATTGTCCGAAGAAGCGCAGCGGCACGATGGTGCGCGCGTGGCCTGATCCTAAATACTTCGATGTACCCAACGTTATTCTGCCGCAATTGGAACGCTCACTGCGTTCCAAGGCGGTGTTGCTGCCCGGAGTCAACGTCACCTTGTTCACCGAGAAAACGGGTGAAACACGTATGTGGTCGTACCCCGATGGCCTGCGCGGCTACCTGAACGAAGCGATGGCGGAGCAGGAAATGGCCGTGCCGATTTTCGCCATGGAAAAATTCATCCCCAAGGGGGGCGACAGCGGCTATGCCGAAGGCGAAGGCGCGGCCTGGGCGATCGTGTGGTCTACCGAGGGCGCAATCGTGCGCGAGTCTTACGTCAACCTCATCCCCACTTGGTCGGGCGGCACGCATGATTCCGGCTTGCGCGACGGCGTGTTCAATGCGGTGAAGAGTTTTGCCGAATTGCACGGCCTGCTGCCCAAGGGCGTGAAGCTGGTGCCGGAAGACGTATTCTCCCGCGCCAGTTTTGTACTGTCCGCCAAGGTGCTCGATCCGCAATTTCAGGGACAGACCAAAGACAAACTCGTCTCACGCGATGCGCTGCGTCTGGTGTCGCTGATGGTGAAAGACCCGCTCGATCTGTGGCTGAACGAGCATATCGACTTCGGCAAACGCATCACCGAACTCGCCATCCAGCAAGCGCAAAGCCGCTTGCGTTCGGCGCAAAAAGTGGAAAAGAAAAAAGGTTCTTCCGTTGCGGTGCTGCCGGGCAAGCTGACCGATTGCAGCTCCAGCGATCCGACCCGCACCGAGCTGTTTCTGGTCGAGGGCGACTCCGCCGGAGGCTCCGCCAAACAAGGGCGCAACAAGGAGTTCCAGGCCGTGCTGCCCTTGCGCGGCAAGGTGCTCAACACCTTCGAGGTGGAGAAAGACCGCCTGTTCGCCAATAACGAGATCCACGACATCGCCGTCGCCATCGGTGTAGACCCGCACGCGCCGGACGAGGCGGTGGATTTATCCGGCATGCGCTATAACGGCATCTACATCATGGCCGACGCCGACGTGGACGGCGCGCACATCTCCACCCTGCTGCTGACTTTGTTCTTCCGCCACTTCTACCAAGTGGTGCTCGCCGGGAAAATCTATCTGGCACAGCCGCCGTTGTTCCGCGTGGACGTCCCCGCACAAAGCAAGAAGCCGATCCGCAAGCTCTACGCGCTCAACGAGGGCGAGCTGCTGGGCATCGAGGACAGATTGCGTCAGGAAAAGATTCGCGAAGGCATCTGGTCGATCTCTCGCTTCAAAGGCTTGGGCGAGATGAACGCCGAACAACTGTGGGACACCACGCTCAACCCCGATACGCGCCGCTCGTTGCGCGTCAATGTCGCCGCAGTGCCATACAAAGACAATATGGACATGTTCAACATGCTGATGGGCAAACACGAAGCCTCAACGCGCCGCGCCTGGCTGGAGTATCACGGCAACGAAGTTGAGGGGGATATTTGATGATACGTTTTAGAGCATAATGCGAAAAAATTAACCGGGGAGTCCAATCATGGCATTAGCAGTCCGGCAACAAATGGTAGTTGATCAAAATCATGCCATTCATCTAACAAGCTCGGAACTTAAGCCTGGCAGCAAGGTGGAAGTAATCGTGCTAGTAGAGAATGAGATGCGACAAGCCAAAGAGAAATCCGTGTCATTCTTGGACGGCGTGCAAAAACTTTCTATTGATGCACCACCTGATTTCTCGGTAACGTTTGAGAAAAATCTATATAGGCATGGCAACTGATGCCAAGGAAATCTGTTTTTCTCGACACGGGCTTTGCTATTGCGCTGGCATCGCCGCGTGACCAGCATCATGAAAGAGCTATCCATCTAGCCGATGATCTGAAAACATCAAGCGCTACGATCATCACCACGCGCGCCGTGTTGCTTGAAATCGGTGCCGCACTAGCAAAAGTTGCTTATCGTGGAGTCGCTGTTTCCATTATTGATATGCTGGAAAAACGACCCCGATGTGGAAATTGTCCCATTACCGGATGATTTGTTTGCCGAAGCATTCGAGCTTTTTCGCGGACGCATGGACAAGGAGTGAAGCTTGACGGACTGCATGTCTTTCGTGGTCATGCGGCAGCGCGATATTCAAGCGGCATTAGCAGCCGACATCCATTTTCAGCAAGCAGGCTTCAAAGCGTTGTTGATTGAACCGTAAGGTGGCTGAGGAAACGGCAATGATCGTGAATGTACAAGAAGCGCGCCATCTCGATGACTATCGTGTGTGGCTGAAATTTAATACTGGCGAATCCGGCGAAGTCAATTTGCAGGACATGATATTCAAACACAAGGTCGCAACACCGTTGCGTGATATAGAACAATTCAAGCAATTCAAACTCGACGCATGGCCGACCTTAACTTGGGATTGCGGCTTCGATGTTTCACCGGAAACACTGTATGAAAAAGCGACTGGGAAAGTGATTGAATGGTTACAAGTTGCGTAGTGCAAGAAAATATTGAACATTATCAAACGAGGGGGCAAAACATGAATGTCCGAGTGGAAGCATTTATTGAGCAGGCAAGATGTATGACACAAGAAGAGCGCGTATCCGCTCTCGACGCCCTGCAAGAACTCGTCATGCCAGCCAATGATGCTTGGCAAAAAAGCTGGGCATTAGAGGCATCGGATCGGGTTGCGGCTTACGAGCGCGGAGAGATTGAGGCAGAGGATTTTGATTTAGTCATGGAACGTCTGCGTCAGGAGTTTCTCAGCAAATGAAAGTCAGGCAGCTAAAGATCGCGAGTAACGAGTTAAGCGAAGCATTGACTTGGTATCGCGAACGTAGCCAGCGTGTCGCCGAGGAATTATGGCTGCGTGTTCGTGATGCGAAGCGTTCAATTCTGTTGTATCCATTAGCAGCGCCATTGATTGAACAAAGAGTGCGGCGTTTCATCTTGTCGGGTTTTCCTTATGACTTGATTTATGTTGTGCTCGAAGACGATATTCGCAAACATATTAGTTCCGGTATCAAAGATGAATACACCTCCCTTTGGCTGGCAAGTGTGCGTAAAGCGATTGATGAAAAGACTGCTAGCCCAGAACAACAAGTTCAGTTAGTGTCGCTCCAAAAGGAGCTTGATGACTTGCATCCCCAATCAAATCAAACGTTTCTTGGTGCTTCTGCTACTGATGGGTTCAGTAAAATTCGCTATTGATTACGCATGATTGAGACGCAAAAAATCACATCCAAAAAAAATAAATGATGATAAACACTGAACACACCGACCAACCCACCCTCTTCCCCGAAGACGAAAGCAAGCTCGTCGAAGTCGAAACACCTGAATTGGAAGCGAGCACCGCTGGCGGCTCCGGCGGCGCCAAACAGTTCGCCCCGCTCGCCGCTTTGCCGGATGGCGATGATGTGCCGATCTCGCTGTATGCCGAGCGCGCTTATCTTGAGTACGCCATCTCGGTGGTAAAAGGCCGCGCGCTGCCGGACGTGTGCGACGGGCAGAAGCCGGTGCAGCGCCGCATCCTTTACGCCATGCGCCAGATGGGCTTGAGCCATGGCAACAAGCATGTCAAATCGGCGCGTGTGGTCGGCGATGTGCTGGGTAAATATCACCCGCACGGCGACTCGTCCGCGTATGAAGCGATGGTGCGTCTGGCGCAGGATTTCTCCATGCGCTATCCGCTGGTGGATGGGCAAGGCAACTTCGGCACGCGCGACGGCGACAATGCCGCCGCGATGCGTTACACCGAAGCGCGCCTCACGCCGCTGGCCGATCTGCTGTTGTCCGAGCTAGATATGGGCACGGTGGATTTCGTGCCCAACTACGACGGCGCATTCCAGGAACCCGCGATGCTGCCCGCGCGCTTGCCCATGGTGCTGCTCAACGGCGCGTCCGGTATCGCCGTGGGGATGGCGACCGAAATCCCGTCGCACAACCTGCGCGAAGTCGCCTCGGCGGCGGTGCAGTTGGTGCGTGATCCAAGCATCACCGACGACGCCCTGCTCGCCTGCGTACAGGGCCCGGACTTCCCCGCCGGAGGACAGATTATTTCCTCGCCGCGCGACCTGCGCGAAAGTTATTTGAGCGGACGCGGTTCGATCAAAATGCGCGCGCGCTGGACGGTGGAAGAACTGGCGCGCGGCCAGTGGCAGATCGTGGTATACGAATTGCCGCACGGTGTCTCGACCAAGAAGGTGCTGGAAGAAATCGACGAACTGAGCAACCCGAAAGTCCGCGCCAACAAAAAGAGCCTGTCGCCGGAACAGGTGCAGAACAAGCAATTGCTGCTGTCGGTGCTGGATACGGTGGCGGACGAGTCCGACAAATCGCAGGCCGTGCGGCTGGTGTTCCAGCCCAAGTCGTCGCGCCAGACACAAGAAGAATTGATGAACGTGCTGCTGGCTCACACCAGCCTGGAATCTTCCACCTCGCTCAACCTGACCATGATCGGGCTGGATGGTCGCCCGCAGCAGAAGTCGCTGACCCAGATCATCCGCGAGTGGGTGGAGTTCCGCCTCGCCACGGTGCGCCGCCGCAGCCAGCACCGCTTGGCTCAGGTCAACGACCGCCTGCACATCCTCGCCGGACGCATGGTGGTGTTCCTCAATATTGATGAGGTCATCAAGATCATCCGCGAATCGGACGACCCCAAAGCCGCCTTGATCGCGCGCTTTGAACTCTCCGACCGCCAGGCCGAAGACATTCTGGAAATCCGTTTGCGCCAGTTGGCGCGCATGGAAGGCATCCGCATCGAGAAGGAAATCAAACAGCTCGAAAAAGAAGCCAAAGACCTGACGCGCCTGCTGTCGAAAGACTCCGCCCTGCGCGAACAAGTCGCCAGCGAAATCGACGCCGATGCGCTGACTTTCGGCGATGACCGCCGCACGCTGATCCAGGAAGCGCAACGCGCCGCACCGGTGAACACCATCATCGACGAACCCGTCACCGTGATTATTTCCAAAAAACATTGGGGGCGCACCCGTCAGGGGCACGGGCTGGACTTGTCCGCCCTGCCCTTCAAGGACGGCGACGGCCTGCTGGCCAAATATGAATGCCGCACCACCGACCATTGCATCGTCATCTGCGACAATGGCCGCGTATGCAGCATCCCCGTCAACCAGTTGCCATCGGGGCGCGGCGACGGTGTGCCGCTCGCCACGCTGATCGAACTCGCCAGCGGCGCAAAAATCGCCCACGTGCTGTGCGGCAAGGCAGATCAACACATCCTCATCGCCACCGCCGCAGGCTACGGATTCACCGCGACGCTCGGCGACATGGTGGGGCGCATCAAAGCGGGCAAGCAATTCATCAGCGTGGAAAAAGAAGCCATCCTCCCCCCCGCCCCGTACACCCCGAGCGAACAAGCGCTGGTGGCCGCCGCTTCCAGCGATGGCCGGTTACTGCTGTTCCTGCTGGGCGAAATGAAGCACCTGCAAGGCGGCGGCAAGGGCGTCATCATCATGGGTCTGGCCGAAGGCGAAGAGCTGGCTACCGCCAACATCATCGACCAAGCCAAGGTCGAAGTGACCGGTACGACAGGCGCGCGCGAGCACACCGTCAAACTCTCCGGCGAAAACCTGCAAAGCTATTTCGGGAAACGCGCGCGCGGCGGAAAGGTCGTGCAGGCAAAATTCAAGCCTAAACGGATCGGGTAAATTTACGCCCGTCCATCAATGCACAAATGGCGCAACCCGGCACGACGGAGAACAGAATGGCCAAAATAAATGTGGGAGAGATCGCCTGGCTTAACGATGTTGAGGAGCATAACTATCCTGCCGCCGCGTCCTATCTCGGCATCCTGCACCCCGAAGATAAAGTTGCCAAAATAATAGCCGGGCTCAGAAATGCAGACATCGTGCAGTTCAAGGCCAAAGATATTTTCAGGGCCTCGCAACTCTCATTGCTGGGCGTGAGTAATTTACATGTCGAAAAAGACAGGGAGAAAATATTGAAGGGGAAAAGTCTTTCTCCGCTCCTGCTATTGCGTGATCCGCAAAACGGCAAAGTAGTCATCGCTGATGGCTATCACCGCCTGTGCGCAGTCTACGAATTTAACGAGGATGCGTTGATCCACTGCAAAATCGTTTAGCCCAACCTGGCTATTTGCTCAACCGCGCAAGTCCAGCTTCATCCCGGACGGCAAATTGATCGAGAACAGTTTGTCCGCGTTGGTCACTCTCAATATCTTTGCAACACTGCCCGGAACGCCGATCAAGACGATGGATTTTCCGGCAATCTTGGCCTTTTCATCCAATTGCACCAACATGCCCAACGCAGCGCTGTCCATGTATCCCAGCGCGCTCACATCGACCTCGATAAATTGTACTGCGGCATTAGCGATTAACGGCGAATAAGCCTGTTTGAATGCGAGGTATGAAGACGAATCGAAACAATCGGAAATTTTAATTCGGGCTGTTTTATCCAGCATCTGTATTTCAATGCCCACTTGTAACTCCCGCAAATAATTTGTCAACGCCGGATTTTGGCGCGCAATCATTGCAACCAGATTAAAGACGCCCAACGTATTTCCGGAATTTATCGACTTTGGGTGCGATCACGAACCGGCAATAACCTTGCTCCGGATGTTTGGAAAAATAGTGCTGGTGGTGAATTTCCGCGGGATAGAAGGTCGGTGCTGCGACGAGCTCTGTGACGAGAGGCGACGGCCAAATATGTTTGCCGTTCAAATCGGCTATCACCGTTTGTGCGTCTGTGCGTTGCGTCTCGTTATGATAAAAAATTGCCGAACGGTACTGCGTGCCGACATCGTTGCCCTGACGGTTGAGCGTGGTCGGATCATGGATCGCAAAAAACACGGCGAGCAGTTCCGCAAACGACACCTGCCCCGCATCAAAGCTGATTTGCACCGCCTCGGCATGTCCGGTTTTCCCGGTACAAACATCCTCGTAGCTTGGGTTGGCGAGTTGTCCGCCGATATAACCCGAGACCACGCTCCCGACTCCGGGCAGCAGTTCGAATACGGCTTCCAGACACCAGAAACAACCGCCGGCCAAGGTCGCGATCTGTTTTGCGCTCATGGCTTGCCCCCCTCCCGGTTGCGGCGTAGACGGCGCTTGCGCAGTTCCCACATCACCCAGCCGCGCCATCCCAGCCGCACCGCAAAATATCCCAGCACGGCAAGCAATATCGCCAACAGGGGCAGTCCGACCACAAAGGCTTTTCCGAGCGACGCCATCCAATGCAGCAACGGCAAGAGCCAGTCATGCCAATGCAAATCCGGCATGGCAACCGGCGCCGAGACGATGCCGTCCTGCCCCAACACCCATACGCCCAGTTCATATGCCAGCACATACAGAGGCAGGATAGTGAAAGGATTGGTGTAAAGTGTGGCGAGCAACGCAATGGGCAGATTGACGCGGAACAATATCGACAGCGCAACGGCTGCCAGCATTTGCAACGGCCCCGGGATCAAGCCGCAAAATAAGCCGACCGCCACGCCCCCGGCGACCGAACGGCGATGCAGATGCCACAGATTTGGCTGGCGCAGCCAATGGGCGACCGGTCGCAGCCATCTGTTCTGCTCAATGGTTTGCCGGCTGGGCACGTAATTTTTGAAATACTTTTTTGGCACGGTATAGTTGTCCCGAAAAAACCATCGCCAAGAATGGCAGCGAATTGCGACGAAATATACCACCGATGGAAATCGCAGATGAATCCCGCAAGGTGCCACGCATGAGCCTCCACATTTCCGGAACGCCGGACGACATCGGTTTGTCGCAAGCCGAAGCGGCGGCGAGGCTCAAACTCGAAGGTGCCAATGGGCTCCCTTCGGGCAACCGGCGCAACCTGACCGGCATCGCCCTGGAAGTGGTGCGCGAACCGATGTTCCTGCTGCTGGTAGCCGCAGGCGCGATCTACCTGATCTTGGGCGACGTCAGCGATGCGCTGATGTTGCTGGGCTTTGTGTGCGTGGTGATGTCCATCACCATCTATCAGGAATACAAAACCGAACGCGTACTGAAAGCGTTGCGCGACCTCACCAGCCCGCGCGCGCTGGTCATCCGCGACGGCATAGAACGGCGTATTGCCGGATGCGAGGTGGTGCGCGGCGACCTCCTGCTTTTATCCGAAGGGGACCGCGTCCCGGCGGATGCGGCGCTGATCTCCTGCAACGATTTCTCCGCCGATGAATCGCTGCTCACCGGCGAATCGGTTGCGGTACGCAAAGTTGCCCAAGCGGATGCGGCCGAACTCGCGCCGCCCGGCGGCGACGACCTGCCCTTCGTCTATTCCGGCACCTTGGTCGTGCAAGGGCGCGGCATGGCGCGCGTGCTGGCAACCGGAATGCACAGCGAAATCGGCAAAATCGGCAAAGCCTTGCAGGGACTGGATAACGAAGCGACTCCGTTACAACGGGAAATTGGCCGGCTGGTGCGCGTCCTCGCCATCATCGGCATCTTGCTCAGCCTGTTGCTGCTGGTGACCTATGGCTTTAGCCGGGGCGATTGGCTGCACGGCCTGTTATCCGGCATCACGCTGGCGATGTCCATCCTGCCGGAAGAATACCCGGTAGTGCTCACCGTATTCATGGCAATGGGGGCATGGCGGATTTCCAGACATCGCGTACTCACCCGCCGCGTTCCCACCGTGGAAGCACTCGGTTCCGCCACCGTGTTATGCGTGGATAAAACCGGTACCCTCACCGTCAATCGCATGGCAGTGCAACAACTCATCGTAAATGGGCTCTCATTCGTGACCGACAACTCCCCTGCTCCGCTGCCCGAAACCTTCCATGAACTGGTCGAATTCGGCATCCTCGCCAGCGAGACCACCCCGTTCGACCCGATGGAAAAGGCCATCCACGAACTCGGCCTGAAGCATCTGAGCGACACCGAGCATCTGCATGGCGACTGGGCGCTGGCACACGAGTACTCTTTGTCGCCCGAACTGCTTGCGCTGTCGCATGTATGGAAAGCCAACGACCGCGACGAGTATGTAGTGGCCGCCAAAGGCGCCCCCGAAGCCATCGCCGACCTGTGCCATTTCAATCCGCAACAACTCGCCGGGTTGTCGGCACAAGTGAATAGTCTCGCCGCTCTGGGCATGCGCGTACTGGGCGTGGCCAAAGCAACCCATCGCGGCAGCGCCTGGCCCAACATCCAGCACGATTTCGATTTTGAATTTCTCGGACTGATCGGCTTGTCCGACCCGGTGCGCCCTACCGTCGCCCCGGCCTTGAAAGAATGCGATGCCGCCGGCATCCGCGTCGTAATGATTACGGGCGACTACCCCGCCACCGCCGCCGCGATTGCCGCACAGATCGGCTTGGACGAAGGTGGCGGCGGCATTATTAGAGGAGAGGAACTCGCCCAGATGGACGAGGCTACGTTGCGCGAACGCATCCGCCACAGCAATATTTTTGCGCGCATGGTTCCCGAACAGAAACTGCGCTTGGTAAATGCGCTCAAGGCGAACGGTGAGGTGGTCGCGATGACCGGCGACGGCGTGAACGATGCGCCCGCGCTCAAAGCCGCGCATATCGGCATCGCCATGGGCGGACATGGCACCGATGTTGCGCGCGAAGCTGCCGCGCTGGTGTTGCTGGACGACGATTTCGCCTCCATCGTGCATGCGGTGCGGTTGGGGCGCGGCATCTTCGACAACCTGCGCAAAGGCATGGCCTACATCTTCGCCGTGCATATCCCCATCGTCGGGCTCTCGCTCATACCTCTATTGCTGGGCTGGCCACCTGTGTTTGCGCCGGTGCATATCGTGTTTCTGGAAATGATTATCAACCCTGCCTGCTCTATCGCCTTTGAAGCGGAACCCGCAGAATCCAACGTCATGCGGCGTCCTCCCCGCCCGCCCCATGAACCTTTGTTCGGCAGGAGCATCCTGCTGCTCAGCTTGCTGCAAGGCATACTCGTGCTGCTGGCAACCCTCATGGTACTGGGTTATGCCTTACGGCAAGGAGTCGCCGACGAGGCTGCACGCGCCCTCACTTTCTCCACGCTGGTCATCGGCAACCTCGGCCTGATACTCGTCAACCGCTCCTGGCGGCATACCATCCTGCGCAGCCTCGAACACCGCAACCCGGCCTTGTGGTGGGTGGCAGGCGGCGCATTCGCATTCCTCTCTCTCGCGCTCACGCTCCCCTTCCTGCGCGAAGTATTCCACTTCGCGCCGATCTCGGAACTGCAATTCCTGCTGTGTACCTTGGCCGGTTTGGGCAGCGTAATCTGGTTCGAACTGTACAAAACTTTCCGGCGCAAAACTTGGAACTGACGCCTCCACCGTCTCAAGACATTCAATTTGCATCATAAAAGTGCAACGATAACTCCTTAGACTGCGCCATAAGTGGCAATGTGGTCTTTGGGCTTTGCGCTACGCTCAGGCCGTCAGAGCGATACGTCCACACCAAACCAATCGGACAGGAGAATCGGATGAACTATTTGCTATCCATGCTGGCAGTGCTGGCAACCGGAATTGCTATCTTGATGGTCGGCATCCTGATGAACAGGGAACCGGGCCAAAGTTTTCAAAGCTCGCTCAACGATAGCCTGACATGGGGAATGGGATTTTTCATTTCTTTCGGTGCGGAATTTATGGTGCTTGCGCATGTTTAATACCCGGCAGCGGCGCGGGCAGAGTCCGCTTTTACGTATCGCTCAATAAAATATAGCTCTGGCAGGAGATTCATTCATGGCTGACGAACAATCCGATACCGCCAACGCAACCGTTGAGCACTTGCTCAGGCCGGTTCCGTACGTACACGAGTCTGCCAGTTGCATCAAAGTGCTGGAGCTGTTTCATGCAGACAAACGCCTGTACGCATTGCCTATCGTCAACGACAAAGAGCGCCCGGTCGGGATCATCGTGCGGCAAGACCTGACCGAATTTTTCAGCAAGCAATATGTTAAAGAACTGAAAGGCAAGAAGCCCATCTCCACGATGATGGACGACAGCCCCATCATCGTGGACAGGAACACCGGCGTTGAAGATGTCTCGCGCATCATTCTGGATGCGGGCATGGAGCACATGGTGAGCGGGTTCATCATCACCAAAGAGAAGCGCTATTTGGGCATGGGCAACGGCTATGACTTGCTCGATGAAATGACCAGGCGCAAACAAAAACACCTCTTCGGCCTAGCGCACATAGATCAGCTGACCGGCCTGCCCAATCGCACCCTGTTGCTGGATCGCCTGAACCAGGCGATTTCCGTATCCAACCGCGCAGCACGCGCAATCTCGCTGCTGTTTATCGACCTGGACGGATTCAAACCCGTCAACGATACCTACGGTCACGGTATCGGCGACCGCCTGCTCAAGGAAGTGGCGGAACGCTTGCTTACCTGCCTCAGGGAGGGGGATACCGCAGCACGCATGGGCGGCGACGAGTTCGTTGTAATCCTGCTCGAATCCGACATCGACCACGCCATCACAGTGGCGCACCGGATATTGGGAACACTGCGCGTACCTTACGAATTCGGCAAGAAAACCATATCCAGCATTTCGGCCAGCATAGGTATCGCGGAATATCCCAACCACGCAGACGAACTGGATGCGCTTTTGGCGGCGGCAGACAATGCCATGTATACGGCCAAAAAGAGCGGCAAAGATCGTTTCGCCGTTTTCGCTCCGCCTCCCGAACAAAACTGACGTTAGGGCACCTCTAAAAATTCAAAATCCTAAGCGGGACAAGGCGCGAAAGAAATTTTAGCGCGCCGCATATGTTTGATATGTAAGCGTTAAAATTTCTTGAGCAACACAGTATCGCGACGGAGTTTGGATTTTTAGAGGTGCCCGTTATATCGTGGAGCAGTTGCGGACGTCCCGCCCTTCCATCATGTAGATCACATATTCCGATATATTCTTCGCATGATCGCCGATGCGCCCGATCGCTTTAACCACGAATACAACCTGCAAGGTCGTGGTGAGTTCGCTGGTGTCTTCCATCATGTACGCGACGAGGTGGCGCAGGATAGAGCGGAACTCCTCATCGATCAGCGTATCTTTGCGCCCGACTTTTCTGGCCGCTTCCGAATCCATTTCATCGAACGACTTCAAGGCGGCCATTAACATGCCAAGCGCAATCTCGGCGATATATTTGATTTGCTGGAGACGCGGCAACCGCGCGGGCTGCTTGCTTGCAATCAGCCCGGCCAAGCGCGCGATGCTTTCCGCTTCGTCACCGATACGCTCCAGGTCGTTGATGGTCTTAATGATGGTCGAGACCAGGCGCAGATCGTTGGCTGTGGGTTGGCGACGTACCAGGATATTGGTGCAGCGTTCGTCGATCTCGACTTCCATCGCGTTGACCGTGCGGCCTTCGTCCAGCACCCGGTCTACCACCGTCAGGTCGCCCGTGCTCAGCGTATCCAGCGCGAGACGGAATTGATTTTCAACCGCGGCGCCCATCCGCAGTACGCTTGCACATACAGCGCCCAACTCGACGTCAAATTGTGTGGAGGTATGCTCGGGATATTTCATCTGAATAACTTGCCTGAAGCCGACCGGAATGACGATGCAGGATAGCGTACCATCGTGACAAATTTTTTACTATTAATGTTTCCAGAATACATGACAAAAGTCTGGAATCACGTTATTTCCCTCACCCTCAGTCCCTCTGGGATAACCAGCGACTTGGCTGGGGCAGTTTCCCAGCCTAGGCGAATGGCTAGTAGTTTCATCAGAAGGGTGGGGATGAGGGACGGTGCGTGTCATGATTTAGGGAAACATCAATAGCAGGCAATTCAAGCGGCTTGCGCCATATCGGACGCCAATGTCCTAGCTTTTAGCAGTCTGGCATATTCCTCGGCCGGCAAGGGTTTGCTGAAAAAATATCCCTGCACGAAATCGCATTGAAAATCGCGCATAAAATCGAGTTGCCGCCGGTTCTCCACCCCCTCGGCCACCACTTCAAGATCGAGCGCGTGAGCCATCGCTATGATGGTCTTGGCAATTTCGCCATCGTCTGCTTCCGTCCCCAAATCGTTGACGAAAGAGCGGTCGATTTTAAGGATGTCGAGCGGGAAGCGCTTCAAATAGCTCAGCGACGAATATCCGGTACCGAAATCGTCGATGGACAAACGCACGCCCATCTGCTTGAGTGCATGCAATATGTTCACCATATTCTCCACGTCATGCATCAGCATGCTTTCGGTGAGCTCCAGCTCCAGGCAACAAGGCTGCATGCCGCTTGCTGCCAGCGCCTGGGTAACTTTCTCGACCAGGTCGCCTCGCAGGAACTGCCGTGCCGACAAATTGACCGCAATACGGATGGCCGGCAAGCCGGCATCCAGCCATGCCCGGTGCTGGCGGCAGGCCGCTTGCAACACCCAATCGCCGATGGGGCCGATCAGGCCGCAGCTTTCCGCTGCGGGAATAAATTCTCCGGGCGGGATATTGCCTTTTTCCGGGTGCCTCCAGCGGATCAGCGCTTCGGCGCCGATAATGAGATTGCTCTTGATGTCCACCTGGGGCTGGTAATGCAGATGAAACTCTTCCCGCTCGAGCGCCCGGTGCAAATCGCCTTCCAGCTTGAATGTATGCATCGCGCGCGAATTCATGTCGGCGCAGAAGAATTGATAATTGCCGCGCCCCAAATCTTCTTTGGCCAGGTGCATGGCCGCATCCGCATTTCTCAGCAAATCGTCCGCCGTGGTGCCATCATTGGGGTAAACGGCAACGCCGATACTGGCGCTAAGGTAGGTATCCTGCCCATTCAATATGAACGGTTGCTGTAAAGATGCGATAACCTTCCTCGCCACCGAGGCCGCATCCCGACCGTCCTGGATGTTATGCACCAGAATCAGGAACTCGTCGCCGCCCACTCTCGACACGGTGTCGATCTCGTACATCACCATCGCCAATCGCTTGCCGACATCCAGCAACAGTTTGTCGCCGACGGCATGGCCGAAACATTGGTTGATCGTCTTGAACTGATCCACGCCGAAATGCATCACCGCGAAACACTGCACCCCGTCGCGTTGGGCGAGAACCAGCGCCTGCTGGAGACGGTCCCGGAACAGCATGCGATTGGGCAACCCCGTCAACGTATCGTGATGCAGCGCGAAGGTCGCGACCGACTCGGTATGCCGCAAAGCCGAAACATCCGTTGCCGCGCAGGTGACGCCGATAATCTCCCCCGCATCGCCCACAATCGGCTCGACCGACATGTCGTAAAAATACAGTTGCCCATTGCACTGTATCTTGACTTCGCCGCGTTTCTCGTTACCCGACTTTAAAACACTGCGTTTTAGCTCGGACAAAAGCGCGGCATCTTCCGGCAAAAACAAATCGTCATCGGTCTTGCCCAGCATTTGCACCTCTTGCACGCACGCCAGCGGATTGTAGGCCCAGGTATAACGCAAGTCCGTATCCTGGCTGGAAACCGATATGGGGGAATTGTCCAGCGCCATACGGAAGCGCCCCTCACTTATCAGGAGCGCATGTTCCATTTTGTTTTTTTGCAACTTGCTTTCGGTGATATCGGCAATCATCAGCATGACACCGCCGGTCGCACCGGCGGTATTGCTCAAGGGTGTCGCCCATAGATTGAATATCTTGCTCAGGCCGTAAAGCCCGAATTGTCCGCTTATTTCTTGTTCGAAAAAACTCTCGCCGGACAATACGCGCTCGATGATCTCTTCCAGCGGAGAATCCTCCAGCGGGAACGGTTGCCCGCGCATCTCGCTCTCGCTCCATCCGAATATGCGCTCGGCCGCCCTGCTCCACAGCGTGACCGCGCCCCCCATATCGAGCGCGATAATCGCCAGCGGGGAAGCATTGACCATCGCCTTCAAGCTCTCGCTGGCTTTTTGCAGCGACGACCTGATCTTGCCCATATCCGTACCGGAACGCAAAATGAGCAACATCGCGGAGCGCCCCTCCCACTCGATTTTGCTGGCGCGCATTTCCACCGTGGTCACTTTATTTTCGATCGCGATCTCGATCTCGATTGCCGCGTTCTCGACCGGGTTAAAGCCGAACATTTCGCCTTCCAGCTTTTTCGCCTTCTTGCAGTTGAACATTTTGGCCGCCATTTTGTTGGCGAAACGGATGATGCCATCGCCGTCCACGACGATCAGCCCATCGGCGTTGTTGTCCACCATCTCGTTGTACAGTAACTGGTTGGCCAGCAACTCATTGGTCTGATACTTGAGCGCTTCCAGCAACGAAAGTATTTCACTGTTGCGTTTACTCATGGCGCGGCCTAATCGATGTTGATAACAGCAAGCGAGATGTCGTCGTGCGGCTCCAGCCCTTCCAGAAAGGACAAGACGTTCGATTTGATGTGGTTAAAAGTACTGCGCTCTTTCGATTTCCTGGCAATCGCCTGAGCCAACCTTTCTTCGCCAAAGGCTTCGCCCAGCGAATTTTGCGCTTCGATCAAACCGTCGCTGCACAAAACGACAGCCCCGATGCCGGCCAAGTCGAATTGTACCGTCCTGGAATTGAATTCTGCGGGATCGCTGATGCCGAGCGGCAAATGGGACGACTCGCATTGGCATGCAATTTTGTTATGCCGATCCGCCAGCAAAACTGGCGGCAAACCACCATTCCATAACCCGATCCTGGAACCATCGGCCTCCAGGCGCAGGAATATGGCCGCGCAGAATTTCCCGGTCGGCATAATTTCATACAGCTTATGATTCACCTCGGCGATGATCTGCTCTATCCCGCAGCCGTTGCGCGTCATCGCAAAGAAAATATCCGAAACCGGCAAAGCGCCCATCGCCGCGGCAAGGCCGTGCCCGGTAAAATCGCCCATGAACACATGCAAATGATTCTCGGGAGTGCGTTCGTAAATGAACAAGTCGCCGCAAAAATGCCCCGCAGACAAGCCCCAGAAATCCAGGAAATCGACCGCTTGGGGCTGCCGCTTGGTGATCGTGTCGAACATGTGTTTGGCCAGACGTATTTCCTGTTCCGCATGACGGTGGTTGGTATCCAAACGCTGGTACAGATCGTTGAGGCGCAGCAGCAGCCTTATCTTGGCCCTGACGACATGGGGGTAGAGAGGCTGTTCGATAAAATCGTCCGCCCCGCATTCCGAAAAACGCGCCCATGCCGTCAAATCTTGCGACGGCATCAGCAAAACCACGGGCTTATGCCGGTTGTTCTCGTCATGCTTGATAAGCCGGCAGCATTCGTAGCCGCTGATCTCCGGCAGATACGCATCCAGGATCACCATATCCGGATTTTCCTGCATGGCGTTCATCACCTCATTGCCGCCGCTTGCCGGGCTGACCTCGTGCCCCTCGGCAAGCAGCAAAGCCCCGATCGTTTCAAGACTTTCCGCATCAGTTTGAGCAAGCAAAATTTTCATCATTCACCTCTACTACTTTCAAACCCTGTTTGTCGTTGCCCCCTGTTTGTCTTTGCCGCAGAGAAAACCGGATGGCTCGTTTCGGGGTTCGAATGGTGACGGACAACTATGACAGCCGTGTGACCGCCAATATCTAGATATATAGACTCGGCCTCCCGTGATAAGTATAGGCATGCATCTCAAATACGGCCTGTTTTTGCCGTCTTATCGGAGCATCTCCAGCACCGTTCCGCACATAGACTCAACTCGCGTACTTACACGAGGAGCACGTTATGCTTACTTTATATGTAGAGGGCATTCCCGCCATCAAACTCGGGGACAAATCCGAGATTCCTGCGGCACAAGGCAATGAGTCTTGGCGCGTCGTCGATGCTGAAGGAAAAACAATCGCGGCTTACCGCCAACAAGTATTGAAGTAACAACCCATCCGGGCGATGTTAGCCGACATAGCCCAAGCGCCCGCCTGTCCGCATCCGCAAGGGTGCGATTCAAACTGATGTGGGAGAATTAAAAAAGCTTGTGCCGACCGACTCGCGCGGATAGTGCCGATGCCTTTGTACGTCCCGGCACCGGTGGGAGCGACCTCCCGGTCGCGACAGCTTGGGGGGGATTCACCGGATCGCGGTCGGGAGACCGCTCCCACGTAAGCAGCGGCTTGCCGGCGCTTTTTGCCGGCTTGG
>SCUU01000152.1 GCA_004297065.1 Gallionellaceae bacterium | reverse complement strand
AGTGTCGCAAACCAGAAATAACGAAACATTAAACGGCGTCTTTTTTCGCCATGCCGCGTTGCACCCCCTTGCCGTATACCCCATACGGCTGCGGGTCTGCGCCTTGCCTGACAAAAAAATTCACCCGTTTCATTGGTCCCGTTATTTCTGGTTTGCGACACTAGTAGCTTCATCAGTTGGGATACAACGAAGTTGCTGTGTAGGCTAACCTTCGGGTTATGCCGCAACTAAAATATGGATTTTTAGAAGTGCCCTTAATATTTTTTTACCAGCCCCTCAGGGAGTAGTTCAATGAAATTTAATTTCCCCATCATCATCATCGACGAAGACTATCGTTCGGAAAACGCCAGCGGTCACGGTATCCGCGCGCTCGCCGATGCGATTGAAAAAGAGGGCATCGAAGTCGTCGGCATGACCAGCTACGGCGACCTGACTTCGTTCGCGCAGCAGCAGAGCCGCGCATCGGCTTTTGTGTTGTCCATCGACGATGAAGAATTCGGCGGAGGTAGTGTAGAAGAAACCGAGGTGGCGTTGAAAACCCTGCGCGCTTTCGTGGCGGAGATACGTTTCAAGAATGCCGACATTCCCATTTATCTTTACGGCGAGACGCGCACCTCGCGCCACATCCCGAACGACATCCTGCGCGAGTTGCACGGCTTTATTCACATGCACGAGGACACGCCGGAATTCGTGGCGCGACACATGATCCGCGAGGCGCGTTCCTATCTCGATTCGCTCGCGCCGCCGTTTTTTCGCGCGCTGCTGCATTACGCGCAGGACGGTTCCTATTCCTGGCACTGCCCCGGCCACTCCGGCGGCGTGGCATTTTTGAAGTCGCCCGTGGGGCAGATGTTCCACCAGTTTTTCGGCGAAAACATGTTGCGCGCCGACGTGTGCAATGCGGTGGATGAATTGGGCCAGTTGCTCGACCACACCGGTCCGGTGGCGGCTTCCGAGCGCAACGCGGCACGCATTTTCAATGCCGACCATTTGTTCTTCGTGACCAACGGCACCTCCACTTCCAACAAGATCGTGTGGCATTCGACAGTCGCGCCGGACGACATCGTGGTAGTGGATCGCAACTGCCATAAATCCATTTTGCACGCGATCATGATGACGGGCGCGGTGCCGGTGTTTCTCACACCGACGCGCAACAACTTCGGCATCATCGGGCCGATCCCGTTGAGCGAATTCCAGCCGGAGGCGATACAGCGCAAGATCGACGCGAACCCGTTCATCAAGGATAAAAAGCGCAAACCGCGCGTGCTGACCATCACGCAGAGCACCTACGACGGCGTGCTGTATAACGTGGAAACCTTGAAGCAGTTGCTCGATGGCAAAATCGACACGCTGCACTTCGACGAAGCCTGGCTGCCGCATGCCACTTTCCACGATTTCTACAAGGACATGCACGCCATCGGGCGCGACCGTCCGCGCGCCAAGGATTCGATGATTTTTTCCACGCAGTCCACGCACAAACTGCTGGCCGGCTTGTCGCAGGCCTCGCAGATATTGGTGCAGGATAGCGACGCGCATAAGCTCGACCGCGACTGCTTCAACGAGGCTTATTTGATGCACACCTCGACCAGCCCGCAATACGCCATCATCGCCTCGTGCGACGTGGCCGCCGCGATGATGGAGCCGCCCGGCGGTACCGCGCTGGTGGAGGAAAGCATCGCCGAAGCGCTCGACTTCCGCCGCGCGATGCGCAAGGTGGACGAAGAGTGGGGCGCAGACTGGTGGTTCAAGGTTTGGGGGCCGGATTATCTGGTGGAAGAAGGTATGGCCGCGCGCGAAGACTGGGTGCTGCGCACCGAAGACCGCTGGCACGGTTTCGGCAAGCTGGCCGAAGGCTTCAACATGCTCGACCCGATCAAGGCCACCGTCATTACGCCGGGGCTGGATGTGGACGGCGATTTCTCCGAAGCGTTCGGCATTCCCGCCAGCATCGTCACCAGGTATCTCGCCGAACACGGCGTGGTGGTGGAGAAATGCGGCCTGTATTCGTTCTTCATCATGTTCACCATCGGCATCACCAAGGGACGCTGGAACACCATGGTGACCGAGTTGCAGCAGTTCAAGGACGACTACGACAAGAACCAGCCGCTGTGGCGCGTGCTGCCCGAGTTCATCGCCAAACATCCGCGCTACGAGAAGGTCGGCCTGCGCGACTTGTGCGACCAGATTCACGGTATCTACAAAGCTAACGATGTGGCACGCCTTACCACCGAGATGTATTTGTCCGACATGGTGCCCGCGATGAAGCCGTCGGATGCGTTCGCCAAAATGGCGCACGGCGAGATCGAGCGCGTGCGCATCGACGAACTTGAAGGCCGCGTCACCGCCGTGCTGCTCACCCCGTATCCGCCCGGTATCCCGCTGCTGATTCCGGGCGAGGTTTTCAACAAAACCATCGTCGATTACCTGCGTTTTGCCCGCGACTTCAACAAGAAGTTCCCCGGCTTCGAGACCGACATTCACGGTCTCGTGGCGGGTGAATTGGACGGGCAGCGCGTGTACTACGTGGATTGCGTGAAGTAGGCGATCACGGAATATCGCCCTAAATTTTTCCGGGGTATCCGATAGGCACAGGGAACTAATCCCCGACAGGATTAGTCGGAGAAGCGCGGTCAATTTGGCCGATTTTTAGGAGAGAAATGTATGTTTTCGCAAGTATCTGTAGCCGTATTGGGCTCGCTCTTTTCCCTATCGTCTCTGGCGCTTGAGCCGAACGATGCGGAAGACAAAAAACGTCGTGCGGGCAAAACATCGCGCCCATCGTTCGAGTCCTTGGTGGACATTCACAACTCGAAAGAGGTTTTGGCACATCCGACCGTCGTTCCCGGCGGGGCACAAAGCATCGCGGAACTAAAACGACTGCAGGCCCAGAGCGATGCGCGCGAGAAATCGTTGCGGTCATGGTATCAGTCCCGCGGCGAAGCTTATCCAGAACGTTTTGCCGGGGACTAATCTTGGCAGCGTCGCAAAGGAAACTGCTGGGGGTGCGAAGCCTACCCTTTAGGGTGCAATGCGCCAGCGGAAAGCTTGTGGGGATCGTTGAAGACGGGCAAGTTGTGCGGGACGCGGTTTGAGACGCGGCACCAGGCGATGGACGAGGTGATTGACTGGACGACGCACTGCAACCACAGAAGGGTTCACCCGACACTGGGCTGTATAGATACGATGCGTTTCGAGAAAAACTGGTTGGCGACACAATCGAAGAAGGCCGCATAACGAGTGCGTTAAGAGATACGGATTACAGGGGCAAGGTCAGTTTCTGCGGCCACTCAAAATCTGGCGACGAGTTCTTTGCTGTTTCTTTACCGCGAGGTGCTGGAGATTCGATATGTGGCATGACGCGCAGGGGGCATTCCGCTACACTCTCGCGCCATGAAATGTATCGCACGATTACCGCTGCTCCTGTCCGTATTGCTTTGCTGTTCCTCTCCGGCGGCCTTTGCCGCACATGCCATCGCGCTGCACGGTACGCCCAAGTATCCCGCCGATTTCCAGCATTTCGCTTATGTCGATGCGCAAGCGCCCGCGGGCGGCGAGTTGCGCACGTCCAGCGTGGGCAATTTCGAGAAACTGAATCCTTTCATCCTCAAAGGCTTTGCCGCCGAGGGACTGCAACTGCTTGTGTTCGAGACGCTGGGTGTGGCCGCGTGGGACGAGCCGGATACCGTGTACGGTCTGCTGGCGGAAGACATTGCGCCGGCGCCCGATGGGCTGTCGCTGACCTTCCACCTCAACCGCAAGGCGCGTTTTTCCAACGGCGATCCGGTGACGGCGGCGGACGTCAAATACTCGTTCGACCAGTTGATGGGCAAGCACGCCACACCTTTATACCGCCGCTACTGGAACGACGTGAAGCAGATGGTGGTGGTCGATCCCTACACCGTGCGCGCCGATTTCAAACGCAAGAACCACGAGTTGAAACTCATCATCTGCCAGTTGCCGGTGTTCTCGCGCAAGTGGGGCGAAGGCAAGCCTTTCGATAAGATCGTGCTGGATAAACCTATCGCGAGCGGCCCGTATGTGGTCGAGTCTTTCGATCTCGGCAAGCGCATCACCTATCGTCGTAACCCGGACTATTGGGGTAACGACCATCCGGCGCGGCGCGGCATGTTTAACTTCGAGCGCATCACTTACCGCTATTACAAAGACACGCTCACGCGCATGGAAGGCCTGAAGGCGGGCGAGATCGATTTCATCCAGGAGAACTCTTCCAAGAACTGGGCGCGCAGCCATCAGGGCAAGCGCTGGGAGCAGGGCGAGCTCATCAAGACGCTGTTTCAGCATCAAAACGGCGCGGGCTGGCAGGGCTTCTCGATGAATACGCGCCGTCCGCTGTTTCAGGATAAGCGCGTGCGCAAGGCGTTGTGGCTGGCGATGGATTTCGAGTGGATGAACCGCCAGTTGTTTTTTAATCTGTACACGCGCAGCCCCAGCTATTTCAGCAATACCGAGCTGGCCGCCACAGGTGCGCCGGACGAGCGCGAGTTAAAAGTGCTGCATGAATTGCAAAAAAACTTCGGCAATAAACTGCCTGCCGAAATATTCGATGAGATACCGCCGCCTCCGACCACGACTGCACCGCATTCCTTGCGCGACAATCTGCGCCAGGCGCGCGAGCTGTTGACGCAAGCCGGATGGACTTACCGCGACGGTGCTTTGCGCAATGCCCAGGGCGAGCCGTTCCGTATGGAGATGATGTTGCACGAGCGTTTCGAGGAGCGCGTCACTGCGGCCTATGCGCGCAATTTGGAAAAACTCGGCATCCATCTGGACTACCGCGTTTACGATGCGGCGCTGGCGCAGCGCAAGGAAGAGAATTTCGATTACGACATGGTGTGGGGGCTGATGGGCGGTTCGCAGAGTCCCGGCAACGAGTTGTTCGATTATTTCGGTTCGGCCAGCCGCGACCAGCCCGGCTCCAACAATGTGATGGGCGTGGCCGATCCGGTGGTGGACGCGCTGATCTCGCGCATCGTGCAGGCCGAGCGCCGCGAAGACTTGGTGACGCTGGTGCGCGTGCTGGATCGGGTGTTACGGCTCGGCTACTACATGGTGCCGCATTTTCACAGCAACGCCCACCGCGTGTCCTACCGCCGCACCCTGGCGCAGCCCAAGGTGTTGCCGCGCTACTACAGCATCGAGGAGTGGGCGGTGAAGACTTGGTGGATGAAGGCGGATGCTGGAGCGGGGAGACCGTGATGGTTTTTAAAAGTTTGAAAAGCGCAAACCCCTCCCAACCTCCCCTTCTCAGGGGAGGAGCCGGCTCCGCTCTCCCCTTGACTGCGGAAGGGGCGCTGCGAAGCAGCGGGGTACCCACCGGCGTACCCCTTGCGGGTGTAAGGGGGAGTTGGAGGGGGTTTAAACCCGATGAACTTTCTGGATTTATCCGATGATCCGCTATATCGCCAACCGCCTGCTGCTGATGGTTCCCACCTTGCTGGGTGTGCTGTTCCTGACCTTCGTGGTGATTCAATTCGTGCCCGGCGGGCCGGTCGAGCAGATGGTGAGCGTGATGCGCGGCAAAGGCATGGGCGGCGGCGAGGCGGGGGGCGGGCAGCAGGCCATGTATCGCGGCCAGCAGGGCATCGACGCCGAACGGCTGGCCGAGATCAAGGCCATGTACGGTTTCGACAAGCCCGCGCCGGAACGTTTCTGGATCATGCTCAAAGGCTTTGCCACGCTCGATCTGGGCACGAGTTTCTTCCACCAGAAATCGGTGTGGGAATTGATTAAAGAAAAAATGCCGGTGTCGATTTCGCTGGGGCTGTGGACGCTGGTCATCACTTATCTGGTGTCGGTTCCCGTGGGCATCGCCAAGGCGGTGCGCGACGGTTCGCGCTTCGATACCGCGACCAGTTTCATCATCATGAGCGGCTATGCGATTCCCAGCTTCGTGCTGGGCGTGCTGTTGCTGGTGCTGTTTGGCGGCGGCAGTTTTCTGCAATGGTTCCCGCTGCGCGGGCTGACCTCGGACAACTGGGCGCAGCTTTCATTGTTCGGCAAAGTGACCGATTACCTGTGGCACATCGCGCTGCCGGTGTTCGCCGAGGTGGTGGGCAGTTTTGCCGTGATTACCATGCTCACCAAAAACACCTTCATCGAAGAGATACGCAAACAATACGTGCTCACTGCACGCGCCAAGGGGCTGCCGGAACGAGCCGTGCTGTACCGGCATATCTTCCGCAACGCGCTGTTGCCGTTATTGACCGGTTTCCCGGCGGCGTTTATCGGCGCGTTCTTTACCGGTAGCCTGTTGATCGAGACCTTGTTCTCGCTCGATGGCCTGGGGCTGCTGTCGTACAACGCCATCATGCAGCGCGATTACCCGGTGGTGATGGGCACGCTGTTCATCTTCACCATCGCCGGGTTGTTCGCCAAGCTGATCTCGGACATCAGCTACGTGCTCGCCGATCCGCGCGTGAAGTTTGAAGGGGTGGCGCAGTGAGTGAGATCAAATCTCCTGTGGGAGCGAGCTTGGCTCGCGAACCAGAAAAACAATCGCACGCAGGGCGTGCTCCTACAAAGCCTGATGGATTATCTTCGCTGTCGCCCAACCGGCAGCGCTGGCGGCGTTTTCGCCAGCATCGTTTGGGTTATGTCAGCCTGCTCATCTTTGTGGCGCTGTTCGTGCTCAGCCTGTTCGCCGAAGTCATCTCCAATGACCGCCCCTTGCTCGTGTCATATGAGGGTTCGCTGTACGCGCCGCTGCTGCACGATTATCCCGAGAGCACTTTCGGCGGCGATTTCCCCACGCCGGCGGATTACCTCGATCCCTTCATCCGCGAGCAGTTCGACCGTCCCGGCAACTGGGCGATCTACCCGTTCAATACTTACCGTTACGACACTCTGAATTATTTTTCGCAACTACCCAACCCGGCACCGCCGAACGCGCAGAACTGGTTGGGCACGGATGACCGCGGCCGCGATGTGCTGGCACGCGCGCTGTACGGCTTCCGCGTGTCGGTGCTGTTCGGCATGGCGCTGACCGTCATCGGTATGGTGCTGGGCATACTGGCGGGTGCGGTGCAGGGCTATTTCGGCGGGCGCATCGATCTGTATCTGCAACGCTTCAGCGAGATATGGGGCTCGTTGCCGGAACTGTATCTGCTGCTCATCTTCGCTTCCATCTTCCAGCCCAGCATCGCGCTGCTGCTCATCCTGCTGTCGCTGTTCGGCTGGTTGGGGTTGGCCGATTATGTGCGCGCCGAGTTCCTGCGCAACCGCCAGCTCGACTATGTGCGCGCGGCGCGCGCGCTGGGTCTGGGCAATGCGCAGATCATCTGGCGCCACATCCTGCCCAACAGTCTGACGCCGGTCATCACCTTCCTGCCGTTCCGCATGAGCGTGGCCATCACCGCGTTGACCAGCCTCGACTTCCTCGGCCTCGGCGTGCCGCCGTCCACGCCCAGCCTGGGCGAACTGCTGGCGCAGGGTAAAGACAATCTCGATGCCTGGTGGATAGGATTGACGGCATTCATGGTGCTGTTCGTCACGCTACTGTTGCTGGTGTTCATCGGCGAGGCGCTGCGCGATGCGTTCGATACGCGCAAATCGGGGAGCGGGCGATGACGCTACTGGAAGTGCGCGACCTCAGTGTGAGTTTCAGTGCGAGTGCCGACGGCGCGCGCGCGGTGGATGAGGTTTCTTTCAGTATCGCGGCGGGCGAGAAGTTCGCGCTGGTGGGCGAATCCGGTTCGGGTAAGAGCGTTACCGCGCTGTCGCTATTGCGCTTGGTGCAGGCGCACTCCAGCGGCGAGGTGCTGTTCGGGGGCGAGAATCTGGTGGCGGCCAGCGAGCGGCGTTTGCGCGGCATACGCGGCAAGGACATCGCCATGATCTTCCAGGAGCCGATGACCGCGCTCAATCCGCTGATCCGCATCGGCGAACAGATCACCGAAGTGCTGGAACTGCATGAGGGCATGGCCTTCGCCGCCGCGCGCGAACGCGCCATCGCCTTGCTGGCGCGCACCGGCATCACCGAGCCGGAGCGGCGTTTCTCCAGCTACCCGCACGAGCTTTCCGGCGGCCAGCGCCAGCGCGCGATGATCGCGATGGCCTTGGCCTGCCGCCCCAAGTTGCTCATCGCCGACGAGCCGACTACCGCGCTGGATGTGACCATCCGCGCCCAGATCATGCAGTTGCTGGAAGAGTTGCAGCGCGAATACGGCATGGCGATTTTGCTGATTACGCACGACCTCAATCTGGTGCGCCGCTTTGCGGATCGGGTCGGGGTAATGCAGTCGGGGCGTCTGGTCGAGTTGGCCGAGACCGGGCAATTGTTTGCCCGGCCGCAGCATCCCTATACCCAACGCCTGCTCGACAGCCGCCCCAAGAAAATGGTGCAGCCGTTGCCGCCGGAAATGGCCGCCGCGCCCGACATACTGCGCGGCGACGATCTGCGCGTGGAGTTTTCTTATCCGGTCGGCTGGTTCAAAAAGAAGGTGTTCACTGCGGTTGAGGGTGCCAGCGTGTTTCTAAAACGCGGCGAAACGCTGGGCATCGTGGGCGAGTCCGGCTCCGGCAAGTCTACCCTGGCGATGGCCTTGCTCGCGTTGCAGCCGCTCGCCCAAGGCGACAGTGTTTTTGCGGGGCAATCTTTGCGCAACATTGCGCCCGCGCAACTGCGCGCACTGCGCTCCAAAATGCAGGTAGTGTTCCAGGATCCGTTCGCCAGCCTGTCGCCGCGCCTCACCATCGAGGAGATCGTCGGGGAGGGGCTGGCTTTGCATCAGCCGGATATGGCCGTTGCGCAGCGCCGTCTGCACATCGTGCAAGCCTTGCGGGAAGTGGGGTTGGAGTCCGACATACTGGTGCGCTATCCGCACGAGTTTTCCGGCGGGCAGCGCCAGCGTATCGCGATTGCGCGCGCGCTCATCCTCGAACCGCAAGTGGTGGTGCTGGACGAGCCGACCAGCGCGCTCGATGCCTCGGTGCAGAAACAGGTGCTGGAACTGCTGGCTGATCTGCAAGCCAGGCACGGTATGAGTTACCTGCTCATCAGCCACGACCCCGAAGTGATCGCGGCCATGTCGCACCGCATCGCGGTGATGCGGGCCGGGCGTATTGTCGAGCAGGGGTTTGCCGGAGAAATTATCAACTCTCCGCGTCAGGATTACACGCGCCAATTGCTGGCGAGCGTTGCCGCGTAAGGCGGGCAAGCCGGATAGAAATTAACCTAACTAAGAACCTCTTCGAGGTAATCTGCGGACAACTGAGTTTTTCAAGATTAACGGCTGGACGCGATCTTGATGTTGCCCTTGGGTGCGTTCTGCTTCTGGGTTTTGTTGTTGCGCGCCAGCTTGGTGTTGCGGCTTTTGTTTGCCTTGGCCAGGCGTGTTCTGTGACCGCGACGGCCGGCCTGGACGATGGTGATGCGCTGGCCGACTTTGAGTTTGCCCACGCCGTTATTCCACTCCTTCAAACTGGCTGGGCTTACGCGGTAGCGGCGCGCGATGGTGGCAAGCGTCTCGCCTTTGCGCACGGTGTGTTTCAGGGTGCGGCCCATTGCCGTTTCATCAATGGAGGCGAGGTGCGTGTTGAACGCGGCGAATTCGTCCGCGACGGTTTTTTCGCTATTGATCGGCACCAGCAGCGTTTGTCCGTTGCTGATTCTGGCGCGCGCGGACAGGCCGTTGATGCTGCGCAATTTTTCTGCGGACAGGCCGAAGCGCGGCGCCAACTGGTCGAAATGCTCGCCCTTCTTGGTCTGGTAGGGTTGCCATGAAACGAGGCGCTGGTTGGTTTTTTCCAGATTGTTTTGGAATGTCTCCAGCTTGTCCACGGGCAACAGCAGCACGTTGGCGGTTTCTTCCAGAATGACGGGGCGATTGTGGCCCGGGTTGAGCGCGTTAAATTCTTCCAGCGAGATATCGGCCAGTTCGGCAACGAGTTTCACATCGATGCGGCGCGAGGTCGCCACGGCGGCGAAATACGGTTGATTCGGAACGTCGGCCAGCTTCAGCCCGAAGTGTTCCGGGTCGTTGACGATATGCTTGATGGCGAGCAGCTTGGGCACGTAATTTTGCGTTTCGCGCGGCAAACGCAGGCTGGCGTAGTTGGTGGGCTTGCCCATGCGGCGGTTGCGCGCCTGGGCGCGGGCGACTGCGCCTTCGCCCCAGTTATACGCGGCGAGCGCCAACTCCCAATCGCCGAATTGATCGTGCAGTCGCTCCAGATAATCCAGAGCGCCATTGGTCGCGCTGATAATGTCGCGACGCCCGTCGTACCACCAGTTCTGCTGCATCCCGAAATTTTTTCCGGTGGAGGGAATGAATTGCCAGATGCCGGAAGCGCGGCCTACCGAATAGGCGCCGGGGTTGAACGCGCTCTCGATCATGGGCAGCAACGCGATCTCCGAAGGCATGCCGCGCCGTTCGACTTCTTCCATGATGTAAAACAAATAACGCTGCGAGCGTTCCGACATGCGCGCCACATATTCCGGGCGGTTGGCATACCATTTTTCGTGGCGGGCGATCAGCTTGCTATTGAGTTCGCGCATGGCAAAGCCGTCGCGGATACGTTGCCACAAATCTGCGGGGACACGGATATGCGCGGGTTCGGCTGCTGCCGCATCCGTACTAAGCGTAGCGGCGGCGGGAGCGGAGAGTTGCGTGGAGGGGGTGAGTTGCGGCGCATCGGGTGTGGTCGGCGCTATTGCCGGCGGGGTAAACGGCAGATGGCTGCTGGTATCCTGATTTTCTTCCGCGAGCGCAGTCTGTGCGAACGCAATGGTGGCAGAAAGAATAATCAAAAACAGTCGGTTAGGCGACACTGATGGTATCCGTCGGGAAAAAGTGCCGCGATGGTAGCCGAAGGCGCGCGGGAGCGTCAATCAACAAACCCGGCTTGTTGCAAAATTGCCCATTGCGTTGATGCGGGGGTGCGATTCAAACTGATGTGGGGGAGTTAAGAGGCTTGTGCTGACCGACTCTCACGGATAGGCCGCGATGTCTTTGTACGGGTAACTCTTGTCCCGGCACCGGTGGGAGCGACCTCCCGGTCGCGACAGCTTGGGAGGTATTCATCGAATCGCGGTCAGGAGACCGCTCCCACAGGGGCAATGCCGCTATTGGCCGACCGGCAATTTCTCTGATGAGCCATCAGGGGTACTTCCGCATCAGTTTGAATCGCACCCTTGATGCGGTTGCACTTTGACAGATTGCTCTTTTCCTTATCTACTATGCCGCCATGAACTCGCCGCATAACTCCACCGAACTGCTCTCCGAAATGATCGGCCTGATCTACGAGGCCGCCGCGGATTTGTCCTTGTGGCCGCAACTGCTGGAAAGCATGTCTGGGTATCTGGAGTTGTCTCTGCCGGAAGATAGCGCGGAGATGCTTCCGCTCAGTCCGGCGGAGCATGCGCTGATTCATTTTCTAGCACCCCACTTCGAGCGTGCGCATGCCATTCACCAGCAACTCGCGGAGGTGGTGGAAGAGCGCAATCTGTTGGAAAAAGTGATGAACCGCCTGCCGCTGGGGGCGGCGATCATCGATGCGCAGTGCAGCACGATCAGTTTGAACCGCACCCTTATTTCGCTGTTGCAGGGCAATGCGCTGCTCAAGCTGGCGGCGGGGCGTCTGGTTTCGACTCCCGCAAGCGCACTGGAACTTGCCGTGCAAAAAATCCTGTCAGGTGTCGCGGCGGACGAAGTGATCCGTCTGGGCGATGATGCGTCCAGCCTCTCGCTGTGGATCAGCCGGGGGAACCTGCCCACCAATTCCGATGCGTCCCCGCGCCGGTTGATGGTGTTCGTTGCCAGCCGCACCAGTCACGCGCTCTCGGAGCAGGGATTGATTGCGCTGTTTGGGCTGACGCCCGCAGAAGCGCGCCTCACCCAAAAAATTGCCCTCGGTTGTTCCCTGGATGAATCCGCAGAACTGCTGGAGGTGTCGAAAAATACGGCCAAGACGCTGCTGTCCCGCGTGTTCGGCAAAGTCGGGGTGAAGCGCCAAACAGAGTTGATGCAGGCGATTTATGCCAGCCCTTTATGGTTGCGGAACGACCTCAAACAAGCTGGCGAGAGCCCCTTGGCGATCAACGGCGCACCTCCCGCACGCCCCGCATCCGAGGAGCGGTGCATGCTGCTGTCCGATGGACGCGCGCTGTATTTTTCCGACAGCGGCGATCCGCGGGGGCATGCGGTTATTTTCATGCACGGCATCGCCGGGTCGCGCTACCTGCGCCATCCCGATGACGGCATCCTCATGCGGGAAGGTATCCGGCTCATTATTCCCGAGCGCCCCGGTAGCGGCGATTCCGACCCGCAACCCGACCGCCGCGTGATCGACTGGCCGCAAGACATCGCGGAATTGGCGGATCACCTGGGCTTGCAGCAGTTTGCAGTGCTCGGCTATTCCGCCGGCACAGGCTACGCGCTCGCGGTGGCCGCCGCCATGCCGCAACGCGTGCAAACGCTGCACCTCATTGCCGCAGTGCCGCCGATCTCGGATATGGAAGATTTGCGCGCCTACAACCCGGTATTCCGCATGACCCTGTTCATTGCCAAATACACGCCGGGCTTGTTGCCCGCGCTGATGCGTGTCATGGTGAAAGACATCCGCAAAAACGTTTACCAATACCTGGAGAAAATATTTGCCGACGCCCCGGCACAAGACCGGGAAGTTTTGGCAAACCCGAGACTGCGGGCGAATATCGCGACCGGGTTGCGCGCCAGCGTGCAGCGCAGCGAACAGGAAATCGCGCTGGAAGTCATGCTGACCGCCCGCGACTGGGAACTGGATTTGCACGCCATACCCACGCCGGTACACATCTGGTACGGCGAAAAAGACCCGCTGGTTTCACCCGCCGCCGCCCAAAAGCTGGCAACGCTATTGCCCGATGCCGAACTGACTTTCGTCCCCGCCGCCGGCCACTACCTGCTGTACTCCCACTGGCAAGAAATCCTGCTTGCCATCAAGGCCTCCCGATAATCTTTGTCACCCGTTCGGGTGACAAGGAATTTTTCGAACGCAGCTACACTCGTCCCGTGTGTTTCCGGTGGCCGCCACTCGTCGCGGCTTGCTGACCGGAAAATCGGGGGGCGTGATGACTGCGGATGAAGATGTAGTGCTCAATTTGGTGGGGTTGGTCTACGATGCGGCGCTGGACGAGCGCAAGTGGCCGTCATTCCACGAGGCGCTGGAGAATGCCCCTGTGGATTGCGAGGGGAAAGTGCGGCTGATGGATGCGCTGACGCCGCACCTTGTGCGCGCTTTGCAAGTGCAACGCACTCTGGGCAGTGCCGCCGCTGAAAAAGAAAGTGCGCTGGGGCTGCTGGATCAGTTGCGCATGGGCGTGATTCTCACCAATCGTTGCGGCGAGCCGTTGTTCTATAACCGTGCGGCAAAACTGATGCGGGCACAGGGGATCAGCGATAGCCACAACTGCCTCACCCTGCCAACCGCGAAAGAAACCGAACTGCTGTACAAGCTGATTGCCGCCGCGACACAGGGCGAGGCCGTGAGCGGCGATATGCGCATTGCGCTGGGCAGCAAGCATGAGTATTTGCATTGCCTGGTCACCCCGGTATTGCCGGAATTCGCAGCCGGTTGGACTCTTTCCCTTGAGCCGGGTTATGTCGCGATCTTTATCAGCAAGCCGGGCTGTCTGCAACTGTCGCCCAGGCGCTTGTCCGCCTTGTATAAATTCAGCCCCGCAGAAGCGCGCTTGGCCGCAAGGCTTGCAGCCTTCAGGAGCATTGAAGAATCCGCAAAAGATTTGGGCATCGCCATCGCCACCGCACGCGCCCAGCTCCGTTCCGTTTTTTCCAAAACAGGAGTCAAAGGTCAAGCAGCATTACTCATGCTGCTGGCAACCGGCACGCTGGCGCATTGCTGCGACCCATAAAAAAAGACCACGGAAATATGCGAAACATAGTTCATTTGAACGATGCGGGAAAAAAATTATTTGTTTATAGTCAGCGCGGGTTTGGTTTATGTGAAGGTGATGCATCAATTTTTGGAGCGGGGCTTTGAATCCGCCAAAGGGGAGATGAAAATGAAAAAAGCGGTATTAGTGGCGATGGTTTTGGCGTTGTCGGTTTCGGCGGAAAGCGCGCAGGCAAGGGATAGAGCGGCAAGCGGCACAGACGCTCCGGCAGGAAAAGAAAATGATTCAAACAGCTTGACCGCGGGCAAATACGGGCTTTCCGTCAGCACGGCCTCGAACACGATGGTTTCCGGCAAGTATTTCATCGCGGGTGACATGGCGGTGCTGGGCGGTTTCGGTTTTGCTCAAGCGGGTGCCGCCGGGGGAACCAGTGCCACCAGCACGTATCTGATGGGCGGGATCAGAAAATACAAAATATCGCAAGATAGAGCGGACGACTTTTTCCCGTTCACGGGTGTCCGGGCCTGGTATACCAGCGGCGCGAGCTCGACGAGCCTCGGTATCGCGGGGGAAACGGGCGCAGAATATTTCTTGGCCAAACATTTTAGCGTCGAAGGTTTGGCGGCGATCGGGTACGGTTCGACTTCGCCGACGGGGGGAACCGCGACATCGACTTTTGGCACGACGGTCTTCTCTCTCGGCGGCAACTTTTACTTCTAACTGTTGCAATCCGGTTTGATCCCAGATAATCCATTGGGCTCAAAACCCCCTCCAACTCCCCCTTATCAGGGGGAGAGCAGGTTCGGCTCCTCCCCTGACAAGGGGAGGTTGGGAGGGGTTAGGTTCTAATGGACAATCTG
>SCUU01000151.1 GCA_004297065.1 Gallionellaceae bacterium | reverse complement strand
GCACACGAGCCGGCGAACTTATCGCGGGACTGACGGCGGAGAACTTGCTGGCGGACAAGGGATACGATAGCGATGCGATCATTGAACAGGCTGCCGAACAGTGCATGAAAGCGCAGATTCCACCCCGGAAAAACAGGAAAGAGCAACGTGGCTATGACAAAGAACTCTACAAGCTACGACACTTGGCGGAAAACGCCTTCCTGCATCTCAAGCAATGGAGAGGGATTGCGACCCGCTACGCAAATGCTCCCCGTCATTCCTTGCGGTCGCCCATATTCGATGCATCGCCTTGTGGGCGGCGATCTCGTGACGACACCGTCTAAACTGCTGTCTTAAATTTGGGGGTCACTATAGCCCCCGTCAAGCGGCGAACAGGGCGAGGAAAGGCCAGCAATCCAAAAAGATATTTGACATAATGCGCAAAGTTGCCCGATGCGCTGGTAGATAGGGCGATAAGGCCGTATTGCGCCCCATTGGGGAAGTATTCAATGGGGAGGACGGCAAAGACGGAGAGGGCGGCAGTCACCCCAATGGCGAGCGTAGCAATGCGTTCCCATAGTTTTCTTATTTCCTGATTCGATTCTTTCTGCGCCTGCATTGCTAACAACACTTCGGCGCGGTCAATTTCGAGCGCGTCGGCTACCTTGATGCTCAATTCCTCGCCAAAAGCGCCGTGCAGCTTCCTCCATTGGCTGACTTGTTGGCGATGATTAACTCCAAGCCTATTCATGGCCTTGAAATCTGAATCAACGTTGAATTTGACGCGCAATGCGTCGATGTAATCTGCGGTTGTTTTCATAGCTCCTCCAAGAGTCTATTGGGGTGTTCCCCAATGGGGCGTTATTGCCATGTGCGCGTTATATTCCTACGCTATATTTACGTCAATATGAAGATTGGGTCTTGACAACATGAATATGAAGACAGTATCTTGATGGCCGTCCCCCCCTGTCGCTCCTCCAGAGCGCGGGAGCGGGGACTCCTAATCAACTCTTGGAGGGGTAAAAAATGTCATTCGCAATAGACAATCTCGGTTATTCAATTTCCAAACGCGTCACCTCAATGGAGGACGCCGGATTCAGTATTTCAACCAACTACGGGGACATGAGCTTCGAGCCGGAAGAGGCGCGCGCAATTATTCGCGAAGTGCGCAAGCTGTTGGAGCGCAAGTTGGCAAAAGCGGAAGCGGTCGAGGCGAAGCGCAGGGAGTTGGCCAAGATCGAAGGCGGTGCGCTATGACAACAATCAACCGCCTGACGGCGAATCTACGCATATCAACCATTGCGGCGGTGGCAGATCGCGCCGCTGAAAGCTGCATCAGCTTCGATGCCGCGCTGGAAGAAATCATAGAACGCGGTTTGAGGCCGGAAATCTCCGACGAGCTGAGCGAGGCTTGCGCGCAGCTCGTGGGTGCGTGTGATGCGCTCCCCGATGATGCGCTTGCCGGTCATGCGGGGCGCGTGTGGCAGTTAATCAACGCGGGTCTGCCGGTGGCAGAAAGCGAGGGCGGCCATGCTGATTAAAAAACATACTTTGTCGCGTACTGTGGTTGTCAAAACCAACAAGCCGCCTTTTTCCATACTGCTTTCAGACGATGACCACGGAGCGGTTGCCCGTCTGGCCGTAGAAAATGGTTTGATGATGGACGAGGCCGTTAGATCAATTTTTAGCGTTGGTTTGGCATTCGTCTCCGTGATGGAAGGGGATGATAGCTATGTCTAATACGGGCGAAGGCAGGAAGTTGTTTATCTCTTCCGATGTGGTTAAGAAAATGCGTGAAGCGGCTTTGGCTGAGAACTTCAAACGCTACGCAGAATTGCCCCTCGCATGGCGCAAGGCCATTGCAGAAGAGGCGGGGCTTAACCTTTTGAAGTTGAGCCGTGCGACCCCGGCAGAACGCCGCAAGTTGCAGCAGGCGGCGAAGACGATCATGGGGCGTCACGGGATGGGGTATGTAGGGCGCGCCTTTGAGATTCTTACTCGGACTGCATCAGAGTAAAGCGATGCGCTTCCCATTCGTCGTTCATAAACTCATAGCCGACTGCGCCCATGTCGCCTTTGTCTTTCGGGTCGCAGCCGGTGACGCAGAACCCGGCGTCACCCAGCTCATCAGCTTCTATGAGGTCAACCGATTCAACGTAAATTTTGGATTGGTCTGTCTGGGATATGTAAGTTTTTCCGGCTTCTGGCAAGTTTTGCATGGTTTCCTCTTTGGTTGGTTGGGAGTGGGGTCAAGGAACGCCAGCCTAACGCCAAATAGGGGACTTGCGCAAATGGGAGCGGGTGTGGCATGAGCGCGCCACGCTCCCACCTCTACACGGACACCCGCCTGATCGTGCTACGCGCCCGCAGGCGGGCTTTTTTTTACTCTGCCGCACCTTGGGTATCGCCATTTGCCCTGATCGCCCTGTACGCGCTTGTGGCGCGTCTGGGAGGTTAGGCCTCCGGCAGTTTTTGCGGGGCGGTCTTACCCATTCTCGGTACTTACACGAATTCCATACACCGCCATGAATACATTGAACAATTTCGATACGGAAAAAAAAGCCGCAGCGGGCGCGGCCAGATACAACCTATTGCGCACCGCGCAAGCCATTTTGGCAAAGTCCGGCTTGGACTGGAAAGAACAGCACCGCACCTGCTGGTGCAGCCGGAGTTTGAAGCGCGGCGACGAAACCGTTGATGTGTACCGGAACGAAGCGCGCGACGGCGCATCATTCGCCGGGCTTAACCGTTGCGGCAATCTGCACACATGCCCGGTGTGTGCGGCAAAGGTCGCCGAACTGCGCCGCAAGCAACTCAGCGCGGGCATGGTGAATCATTGCGACAACGGCGGCTGGGCGTATCTGCTGACGTTCACATTTCCACACACTTCGGATGAAAAGCTGCAAGACCTGTTGAAACGGTTCGACAAGGCGCGCCAGCGGTTCCAGAACAGCAAGGCGTGGAAGGCGTTCAAGAAAGAGGCGGGCGTTATCGGCGTGGTGAACTCGCTTGAATTCACCGTCAGCCAAGAAAACGGGTGGCATCCGCATGTCCACATGCTGGCCTTCACCAAAAGCAAGAAGGCATTCGGCGAAGGCCAGCCGGTGAACAATCAAGGCGACTTGGATAGCCTGCGGATACAGGAACTCAAGCTGTTATGGGTGCAGGTATTGTTCAAATGCGGGCTGGGCGAACAAGCCAAACTTACCGACATGATGAACCACGCGCTGAACGTGCGCGGCGGAGAGAAGGCGGCGGAATACATCGCCAAGTTTGGTAGGGATGAGAAGTGGGGCGCATCAAGCGAACTGGCGCGCAGTCACGCCAAGACCGGCGCAGCCGGTGAGAAGTGGGGCGTGTTGCACTTCACGCCGTTCCAGCTGCTTGTTTGGGCGGGCGAGGGCGATGCGTGGGCTATACACCGGTTCCGCGAATTCGGCGAGGCCGTAGAAGGCAAGCGCGCATTGGTGTGGTCGCCAAAGCTCAAGGCCGCGCTGCAAGTCGAGGACGTGGATGAAGAGACTTGGATTGAAAACGACGAGCCGCAACCTGAACAGGTGCTTGTCGGGTCTTTGAGCAGCGAACAGTTCGCCGTGCTGCAAAGCCGAAAATGTGTTGCGCAATTCCTAGAATACGCCGCGACCTGCGCCAACGACCAGGTGGATATTGATGATTTTATTGACGGCGTTCGTCAGCTAGACAAGATTGCAAGCGGCTCGCTGTTGGCCAAGAGGGAATTCAGTGGCGGAAAATTGGTGATTTTCACATGAGGCCATCCGTTCTTTTTGCGAGGCAGGATAGTATTTATAAATCGCTGGATGCAGACGTGTGGGATATTGAGCGAGATGCTCGAAACTATACGGACGTTCGGCCTGTCGTTGCCCATCCTCCATGCCGTGCGTGGGGTCGTTTGCGTCAATTCGCAAAGCCGAGGCCAGACGAAAAGGAGCTTGCATTGTTCGCGGTTGCTGTTGTTCGCCGTGTGGGCGGCGTGCTTGAACATCCGGCTTATTCCACATTGTGGGCTGCGGCAGGTTTGCCTTTACCAGGATGCAAGCCGGACATTTTTGGCGGCTGGACTTTGCCGATTGTCCAGTTCTGGTTTGGGCATAGAGCTATGAAAGCAACGTGGCTATACATCGTCGGAGTTTCACCGACCGGTGTTCCGCGCATTCCGTTGGTGCTCGGGGATTCGCCAGCAGTGATCGCGCAAAACTACAAGAGAAAATCGCCACGGCGGCCGGAAGTCACAGATAGGGAGCGCGAGGCAACGCCACCCGCGTTGGCTCTTTGGTTACTGGAAGTAGCGCATCTGGCGAAGTCTGAATCGTGTCAATAACTGTACGCGGGAGGGTGATGAAAATTGAAGTGTATCGGGCGGCGGAATTGCTGGAAAAGGCGGCGGAGGGTTACGAAAAGTTGCCCGCGATAGCGAAAATGCAGGCGGCGGGGGTGCTTTTGCCGCTGATTGGTTCTGTGAGGGCGCTTTTGGATGAAGTCGAAAAATTGAAAGGTGAAAAAAATGGTAACGAAGGTATCTAGAACGCTGGGGGATATTGACTGCCTCGCCTGTGGCGAGAAAATCCCGGTGAAAGAAAACGAGGCGGGGACGCTTAACCTGTCCTGCCCATGGTGCGGCCTGAGCGCCTACGCGAAAGCCGGAACAGAGGCTCACGGAATCGCTAACGGATGGGTGCGAAAGCCGGACAAACCGGACAAGACAGCCGGTGCGGGTGCCGCGACGGTTGTACCTTCGAGAGAGGATACAACCGCCGCGGCACCCGCACCGGCGGCATCAGTCGCCAGCATCGCGGCAACGGCGCGCAAGGCTTTTTCGCTGGGGGATTTATGAGCGAAGAACTAAAAGCGTTGGAGAACGAGGCGGCGCAAGTGGATGCGTTGATCGCGCCAACAGAACCGGCGGTGCAGGTGCAGGCGCAACAAGAGCAGCAGGCGCAGGCGGCGGTGGTGAGTGAACATGCGGAGATTGTCGGCTTGCTCACCCTGGCGGCGGCGCTGGCCTCGCCCATGTTCCCCAGCATCGAAAAAATCTACACGCCGGAAACGATAGACAGCATCGCTACCGCAGCCGTGCCAGTGCTGGTAAAGCGCGGATGGTCGGTAGGTTCTGCGCTGGGCAAATACGGCGAAGAGCTTGCGCTGTTGTCGGTGGTTCTGCCGGTTGGTTTTGCCACGTATAAGGGCGTCATGGGCGATATTGCCGAAGCGGAGAAGGCAAAGGAAAAAGACGCCGCAGGCGATGAGCCTGCAAAGGCCGTGCCGGATGGCGCTCAGCCAGACTTCGCGGCGCGCGGATGATGGTGGGCGGCAACGACAGGGCGGCGCACTTCGTCGCAATCATCGGCGCGACCGGATGCGGCAAGACCACAGAGCTTAAAAAGCGCCTGGGCGCAAAAAAAAGGCCGCGCACTCTCATTTGGTCGCCCAAGGAAGTGCTGGACAATTACGCGGCGCTTTTCGCAGGGTCGGTGGTGACGCGAAGCATCGCGGAAGTGTTGCAGATCGTGCAGAAAGCGGGCAAGGGCGGCTTCCATGTCGTTTTTGTGCCTACACTCAATCAGCGCACGGACATGGCCGCGTTCAGCACATTTTGCAAAATCGCGCTGGCAGCCGGAAATTTAACGATGGTGTGCGAAGAGCTGCACAGCGTCACGCAGGCCAGCAACGCGCCGGACGGGTGGCGCAAGGTCAACTTCATGGGGCGCGGGTTCGGGCTTGATGTGTTCGGCCTTTCCCAGCGTCCGGCCAGCGTGGACAAGGCGTTCATGGGCTCCCTGTCGTTCGTGCATGTCGGCAGGCTCCCGCATCCTCCAGATCAAAAGGCGATGGCCGAAGTGATCGGCGTTGATCGTTCCGAAGTGGCGGCACTTTCGGGGTTTCAGGCAATCCAGAAAGACTTCAACAGCAACAAAATCATCCGAAAAAAATAAATAAGTTTTGTCAACCAGACGCCCCATTGCGTTCATTTGCAATGGGGCATTTTCTTTCCTGCGCGAAAAATCCGGCGCACTGTTCGCGTCGTCGTAGTAAAAATTTTTGCGGGATAAACACCCGCCAACATCGCGAGGAAAAAATGGACAAAGCAAAACTCATTCAACTGGCAATCACGGGCGGCGTGCTGTTCGCCGCCTATCGTTTCGCGCCGTCGCCTATCGTCAAGGCGATGGTGCTGGGCGCGGCGGGCGTGGTGGTAATCCGCAACACGCCGGTCATCAATCAATACGTAGCGGTTTAAGGGGGACGAACAAATGTCAGTCGGAAAAACATCGCGCAACGCGCAACCGTTCACCAACGTCGTCGGCACAGGCGAAGCGACCAGCATCATCCCGGTGGGCATGACGCTGAACAATTTGCAGCTGCAACTCGGCTTCGGTGTGGGTGGCGCTTTCACAAAGGCCATGATCGACCTGATCCGCATCTACGCAAACGCGAAAGTAATTTTTGAGGGCACGGGGACGCAGATAGACAAGATCAACGCCTATCGCGGCCAAGTCAGCGACGCCAGCTTCTTGGATGTCACGTTTGAAGACTTGACCGGGTTAGATCAGGTAGATCGCGTAGTCGGCGCGTTAGATACCAGCGTCGGCATCGCGCAATTGACCACATCGGTCAAGATCAACGGCGCAACGCAGCCTACACTCGTTGGTACAGCGTTCGAAACCGCGCCGCAACGCACGGCATCCGGCGCGGTGTCGCCGTTTGCTGGCTTGATCGCCAAGCAATTGCGCTACCCGTTCAACACCGCAAACGGCGGCACATTGCCGATGTTGTTCCCGTTCGGCAAGAACGTGGGCGCGGTCATCAAGCGGGTGCATATCTTCCACACCAATATGACGGCTGCCGTGGTCAAAGAAGATAGCGTGGTCAAGTTCGAGCGCACCAAGGCGCGCAACGAATACGAGCAAAAACGTCATGGGCGAGTACCTCAATTGGGCATGTTTACTATCGACTTCATCGAGGGCGGCAACGTGATGGAAGCGTTCGACACGCGCAAGGCGCAGTCGGTTGACTGGCTGTTCGATTTCAGCGCGGCGGATAGCGGTTATGTCGTGATCGAATATCTGGACGTGTTGGGCAACCTGTAAGGGGGCGAGCAATGGCATCGAACAACACACTGCCTGACTGGGGCGCGCTGCTGAATGATCGCGCCAAGCAACTGGTGGACAATAAGTTAACCCAAATGTCTAGCGAACCGGTGAAAACGGACGGCCTTACCGGCTCGTCATACGTTGAAGGCCAGCCCGCGCATAAAACGCCCGCATTTTCTGGTGTCAGTCCGGTTTATTTGATGATCGGCGCGGGCTTGCTTGCGGTCGGCTATTTTCTGTTGCGCAAAAAATAATGGGATTTTTTCAAGACCCCTTGGGGGCGGTATCGGCCACGGTCGGCAACATCGTGCAGCCGGTGTCAGATTTCGTGAGCGGCAACAGCAATTTCGGGACGATGCTCGACAAAACGACCATCGGCCTGACGCAGGCAAGCCCGATGGGTTGGGCTGGTCAAACGGTCGGCCTGTCTGATCGGGCGACGCGCAACACGATACTGGGGACGGCGGGGGTGCTCGGCTCTGCGGCAGTTGCCGCGCCGTTATTCGCTTCGGCATCAGCGCCAGCGGCGACAACGGCAGCGGCGACAACGACTGGCGCAGGCATCACGGCGGCGGACATTTCGGCGGCGATGGCGATGCCAGCGGCGCAGAAGATGCAGGATTGGGTCGGCGCGGCCAACACTCCGGCAACCTCTCCGGCGGTGTATCAGCCGAAGGTGGCTGGCGGTGCGGGCGGCGGTTCGCTGGCGGTGATGGGTGTGGTCGCGCTGTTGGGTGTCGGCCTTTTTATCTGGATGCGCAAAACATGAAAACGGTCTCGTACACGTTCGCGGCTGGCGAAACAAAACAGATTCACACAGTCGGCAATTTTTTTGAGTTGCTGGAAACAGAAGCAGGCGTAAATGTCGGCTTCGAAAACAACGGCTCGGTTTTCGCTCAAGCGGAAAACATGGAGTTCGGTTTTTACTCGAAACCGAAGGACGGGTTCTCCGGGCTGGTGTTGCAAAGCGCGACCGCGCAAACGATCAAGGTGGCAATCGGCTTTGGCGATGCCGGATACAGCCGCGCATCCGGTCAATTTTCCGTGATCGGAACAGGGGTTGCCTTCACGCAAGCCGCCGTGCCGGTCGCGGTCGGCGCTGCCAGCGTGCAAGTGTTGCCCGCGAATGCGCGCCGTTCAGTTCTGCTGATGCAAAACAACAGCCTGACCGAAACGGTGTATTACACGCTGGACGGCGGCGCGGCAACGGTCGCGCGCGGCTTCAAAATGCCGCCGGATAGTGCCATATCGCTTGAGGGGCAACGTTGCCCGGCTGGTGCTATTTACGCAATCGGTAGTGCGACCGTAAACAACAATTTGATCGTGGCGGAGGGTTAATAAATGAGTTTTGCTCAAAGCGGAAGCCCTGCGGCAATTCTCGCTGCACAAAACGCGGCGGCATCGGCGGCGGCATCGGCGGCAAGCCTTGCGGCAGCGGTTGTGCAGGGGCGGTTCGTATCTGCGCCGGTGGCGCTGTCGGCGGCGGTAAATGCGGTAAGCACATTTGCGCACGGGCTGGGCGCTATGCCGCAATTTTGCAAAGTGAAGCTGGTGTGCGCGGTCGCCGATGCGGGGTACTCGGTCGGCGATGAAATCGACTTGAGCGGATATGTTGATGGCGGGTTTATGACGGTGACGGTATCGGCAACGGCAGTATCGGTGCGCGTGGCCTTGAGCGGTTCGCAGGTTCGTGTGACTAATCTGGCAACGCCGACAGTCACCTCGACGCTGCTCAATACGTCGTGGACTTTGATTGTGAAGGCGTACAAATAATGGGCGCGCTATCTCACGAAATTTTTGCGACCAAAGACATGGTTGCATCGTTTTCCCCAATGGGGAATTGGGTAGACAAAACGGCGGTGCGGGCGTTTGGGGTTAATTACGTCAACACCACGGGCAGAACTATTGATGTCGCTATCAGGCTGGGGCAGGCGTTCGCGGGCGCGGCCTCTTATTTTGCATACGTCGATGGTATCTGCGTAGGGTTGGCTACAACGCAAAACCCGGTGGGTATCGCGGCTTATTTTCGGGTTCCGGTGGGGTCTACTTACAAATTTGTGGTGAACGGAGCTTACGGATTCAATGCACCGCCTGAAACCGGCTGGGCGGAGGCGTAAAAATGCAAATTTATCAGGATAAATTGACGGGCGAAGAGTGGCACTTTGAGGACTGTGTCAATGTGGCGACTCTCAATAGCATTCCGGCAACGTTGGCCGCATCGGTCGTTGCCCGGCCTGCGGGTATCAATCGCTGGGATGCGGTGCAGGGCGGTTGGGTTCCCGATGTTGCCGCGCAACTCGAAGAAAATCACAAGGCCGCGCTGTCTCGGATTGAGGCGCTGGAAGCGCGGCAGGTGAGGCCATTGCGCGAATTGATGCTTGACGCATCCAACACGTTAGCAAAAAACAAACTGGGGCAGATTGACGCGGAAATTGCGGAGCTGCGTGAGCAGCTTAAATGACGCGCGCCGCATGGTGGCTTGCGGCGGCGGCGGGGCTGACGCTGCTGGGCTACATGGGGCGCGACAAGATCGGGAGTTTTATGATTAACGACAACGAGGCGCTGGGCAACAAAAACGTGCAAGCGTTCCTGCGCGCAATCCGCGCGGGCGAATCATCGCAGGATGCGGCGGCGTACAACATGCTGGTGTACGGCGGCACGTTCGCCGACATGTCCACGCATCCGAGGGTATACAAGCCCATTCCGGGCAGCACGCTCAAGACCAGCGCGGCGGGGGCTTACCAAATAACCTACAGCACATGGAAATGGCTGCACCTGCTGGCCGGAGTTGACGATTTTACGCCCGCATCGCAAGACAAAATGGCCGTGGCATACCTGCGCAAGCTGGGCGCACTGGCCGACATTGTGGCGGGCGATTACGCGGCAGCAATCGAGAAATGCGCGCCGGTGTGGGAGAGCATCACGGTGCCCAAGCTCAAGGCTCGCATCGACCTCGCTTATGTCAAATACGGGGGCGCGCAAGCATGAACATCTTGAGCGTGGCAAAAAATAATCCGATGATCGCGGGTGCGGTCGTCGTGGCCGCAATCTCCGCGCTGTGGCTGGCAACGCGCGGCGCGAAACAGGCGGGGCGGGATATTGGCGGCGGCGCGGTCAATCTGGCCGTGGGCGTGGCGACCGGTGCGAAGGATGCCACCGTGGCGGCGGCGTTAGACCCGGCAGCGAACCCGCTGTACGATACCGGCACGGCGCTGGGCGGATGGATGTATGACCTGACGCACTCAAAGCCGAACATGGTCACGCCTCTCCAGGGTAAAAAATAATGTTTTGAAGCTTGGCCAAGTCGTTTTTTGAAGCTTGGCCAAGTCGTTTTTTGAAGCTTGGCCAAGTCGTTTTTTGAAGCTTGGCCAAGTCGTTTTTTTATTTAAAGGGAGAAAATAATGTTGGCTGCAATTTCGGCGGGACTAATTTCGGCGGCGATGTCCATTTTTGGCAAGCTCGCAACGCAATCATTTTTCGAGGCGGTCTTGTCCAGGGTGATGGTCTACGCGGGCGAACAGCTCGCGCCGATGACCACCAATACGCTGGATGATGAGCTGGTGGCGGAGATCAAAAAACGGCTCTCCGGTGGCGGCAATGATTGATCTCGCCTCGCTGCTGGGCGCGGTGCAAAACGGCGGCGGATTACTGCTGCTGCTGATGTATCTGGTGTTCGAGCTTAGATCAATGCGCCGGGACTTTGCAAAGCACGAAGAGATTTATATACACGAACCGAAGGGGGTACATCATGGCGAAAGCTAAGAAGAAAAAAACAACGCGCAAAACCAAAAAGCCTGCGCGCAGCAAGCGCACGGGGCGCTTCATCAAATAGTTATGTGAAATGACCAAGGTTCAGTATTTCGCGCTCTGCATCATCGGCGGCATCGCCGTCGTCGCCTACCTCCAAAGCTATCAGGTCGCTCAAGCGTTGAAGCGCGGCGGCGTGTTCCCTCAATCGGGCGACCTTTCCGCCTGACCTTTCCGCATCGCGGACTTTCTGCATCGCCCATATCTTTGATCGCAGCTCGCGCAGATCGGCGCGCAGTGCGGCGCATTCCTGCACGGTAAAAAACATGGCGCGGATTTGGTGCGCGTCGAAGCCGTTGCGGTGCGTCGGCAGATATAGCAGGCCGTCAGCGCCAAAATAAAAGCCTTCCCAGTCCTTACCCATGATTGCGGAAATATCGCCATCCCTGCGCAGTCTTAAAAGCCGCCTGCACGGTTCTGGGAGTTCTGACGCGCCGGACTTATAGCGCGCGGCGGTGCGCGGTGATACCCCGAGCAGCCCGGCGATGTGTTCCGCCGAGCCGTGGAGCAAGTTGTAATCGTCATCTGAAAGCACAGGAGTTCCCCCGAGAGTTCCTCCTATGTCAGATTGTCAGTTCTTGTTGTGGGGGGGATTGTGGCGCGGGAGGGCGAGGAGCAAAGCGGCGAACAGGGCGAGGAAAGGCCAGCAATCCACAAATAATAATTTGACATAATGCGCATTATGCGCAAATCGCAAACATCGAACAGATTGATTTTTATGGCTTTATTCCGCAAATGGTTCCAGTTGGTCAACCCCTATCATCCCGCCAATAATTATTCGCCGGCCACGGCCTAGGAGGAGAATTTTTTTAGGGGATTCCCGATGACACAACCGCTGTTCCCAGAGTATGATACCCGTCAGCCACGAAGAAGTAGAAAACTGGCTCGATACCGTCCCGAAAAACCTATCCAGCTCACCCGCCCGACGCGAAGCCTACAGACGCGGATACAACGTAGAAGAAAAAATCCGCGCCTTAAAAAAACTAGGCATTCCAATGCCATGGCAAAAATCTATGCAGCAAGCCTGATACGCTTGTTGCTCTTCACTATACGACATTCAGCTTGCCACAGATCATAATTGGCTTGCATGTAAAGCCAAGATTCCGCCGAGCCACCAAATACACGGGACAGCCTGATTGCCATGTCGGCAGAAATTCCGGCATGCGCATTGAGTACGCGAGACAGTGCAACGCGAGTTACGCCGAGTTGGTCAGCCAAGTCGGTGACTGTTGCGCCTTCAACCATGACGCCATCCTTTAAGACTTCACCGGGATGCGGTGGATTATACATTCTGCTCATGTTCATCTCCCCTAGTGATAATCCTGATAATCGACTACTTCGACATCCTCACCAACAAACTTAAAAGTTAATCTCCAATTGCCGGAAACCGACACCGCCCAATGACCTTTAAGCGAGCCTTTGAGAGGATGCAGCTTCCACGCCGGCAAATCCATATCGCGAGGGATTTTAGAAGCATCAAGCTTAGCCAATTGTGCGCGCAATCTGGTTTCGTGTACGGACTGAATCCCTGCTTTGCTTCCAGTTTTGAAAAACTTTTCCAACCCTTTATGCGCGAAAGATTTAATCATGGGACGTAGTGTATAGCGTATATATACACAATGCAACAACTATTAACGTTTGTGCAACAAATTGGCCTTGTTGCCGCGCGCTGAAAATTGACCACTTAACGGGCTGCCCGAATTGGCGAGGCCAATTCTCTTCATCCGTGCCCCTTTTACTTGGTCGTTTAAGTGGCTCCGATATTAACGTAGCTCGCCACCTAAATTCGCTTACAAAAGTTGCACTTCAGAGTTGAACCGCCCCCCCTTTGATTTTCTCTGCCAGTCCCTTTACATCACATCAACATTGATAGCTTTAGGTTTTGCTTTCGCAGATTTACTGACCTTGCCCCGTAAAAACGTATTTCTTAACCGGGTATAAAATTCAAGTTAAGGAGACGCAAAAATGACAGCAGAAAATGGCAAGAGAGCGGCGTACACACTGGAGTACAAATTAGCAGTTTGTTGAAATTCACCTCAATTTCGAGGGCCAGCGGTGATGCACAATAGTATTTTCAAGCCAAACCCCTCGGTGCAACTGGAAGCAGGTGCTTATATGCCT
>SCUU01000150.1 GCA_004297065.1 Gallionellaceae bacterium | reverse complement strand
GTCGAACAGGACATGGACTTGTCGCAACTGGTGCATGATCTGCCGCAGACCGAAGACCTGCTCGACGCGGAGAACGATGCCCCGGTGATCCGCATGATCAACGCGCTGCTGACCCAGGCCGTGCGCGAGAACGCTTCCGACATCCACATCGAACCGTTCGAGACCCGCTCGGTCGTGCGCTTCCGCACCGACGGCACGCTCAAAGACGTGATCGAGCCGCACCGCGCCCTGCACGCCGCCATGGCCTCGCGCATCAAGATCATGGCCGAGCTGGACATCGCCGAGAAACGCTTGCCGCAGGACGGGCGCATCACCTTGCGTCTGGCGGGTCGCCCCGTGGACGTGCGCGTCTCGACCCTGCCCACCGGACATGGCGAAAGAGTCGTGCTGCGTCTGCTCGACAAAGATGCCGGGCGTTTGGAGTTGTCGCGCCTCGGCATGCAGGGCGAAACGCTGGCCGCGATGGATGCGTTGGTCAAACAACCGCACGGCATCGTACTGGTGACCGGGCCCACCGGCTCCGGTAAGACCACCACACTGTATGCCGCGCTGAGCCGCATCGACGCCACCGTGACCAACGTGATGACCGTGGAAGACCCCATCGAATACGACCTCGACGGCATCGGCCAGACGCAGGTAAACCCGCGCATCGACATGAGCTTCGCCCGCGCCCTGCGCGCCATTCTGCGCCAAGACCCCGACGTCATCATGATCGGCGAAATCCGCGACTTGGAGACCGCGCAGATCGCCGTGCAAGCCAGTCTCACCGGCCACTTGGTGCTGGCGACGCTGCACACCAACGACACCGCCAGTTCCGTCACCCGCCTCACCGACATGGGCATCGAACCTTTCCTGTTGTCCTCCAGCTTGCTCGGCGTGCTCGCCCAGCGCCTCGTGCGCAGCCTGTGCCCGAATTGCCGCGAGGCTTACACGCCGAGCGCGGCAGAGCTATCCCTGCTCGAAGGCATGGACTTGCCGCAACAACTCTACCGCCCCACGGGGTGCAGCGCCTGCGGCAACAGCGGCTATCGCGGGCGCACCGGCATCTACGAACTGCTCACGGTAGACGAAGGCATGCGCCACCTCATCCACGACCATGCCTCCGAACAGGATTTGCGCCAACACGCTTTGCAACACGGCATGCGCGGCTTGCGTCAGGACGGCATGCGGCTGGTCGCTGCAGGCGTGACCTCGCTGGAAGAACTGCTGCGCGTGACGCGCGAATAGCGCTATACCCGGCCAAGATTCCACCGAATACCAGATTGCAGTGCAATCGTTTTTTTGCTAGATTGCAATCAATGATTACAAAAGGAGTTTGCCGTGGCCACCAATCTTGTCGTGCGTAATGTTGAAGAAGATATTGCTCTCGCGTTAAAGCAGCAGGCCGCGTCTCACGGAAGAAGCGCGGAAGCAGAGCATCGCGAGATTCTGAAGTCGGTTCTCCAGCGCCCCAAGCGCCGCTCCGTCGCCGAAGTGCTGGCGGGCATGCCAAACGTCGGCGAAGACACCGACTTCAATTTCCGCAACGCATAGGGATCAGCGTGTATCTGGTCGATACCAACGTCATCAGCGAAGCACGTAAAGGGGCTAAGGCCAACGCCGGTGTGCGGGAGTTTTTTCAGACGACGGATGCAAGCGACCTCTATCTCACCGTGCAAACCGTAGGCGAGATTCGGCGCGGCCTGGAAAACATCCGGCATCGTGGCGATATTCCTCAAGCCAAAAAACTTGAGAAATGGCTGAATGCGGTCGTAGCCGATTATTCCGACAGGATATTGGGCTTCGACGAAGAGTGCGCCCAGGTATGGGGGCGATTGATGTCACCGCACCCGGAACACCCGATAGACAAGCAGATCGCCGCAATCGCGCTGATGTACGACCTGACCGTGGTAACACGCAACGTCGATGATTTTCGGGGCACGGGCGTTGCGCTCAAGAATCCGTTCGAATGAAACTCACACACGCTGAATGTTCATAACTCATCTTCCCAACTTGAATAACAACGCAAACAAATAATGGCCGCTTTCCGCTATGAGGCTTTAGACCCAACAGGGCGCGACTCGCGCGGCGTGATCGAAGCCGACACGCTGCGGCAGGCGCGCGCGAACCTGCGCGAATCGGGCTTGACGGTGGTCGCGATGCAGGCGGTGACGCAAGACAATCTGCAAGCCGGGGTGGGGGCGAGTTGGCGCGAGCGTTTCCGTTCCGGCATCTCCAGTGCGCAGCTCAGTCTGATGACACGGCAACTCGCCACTTTGCTGGCGGCAGGGCTCACGCTGGAACAGGCGCTCAATGCGCTGATCGAGCAAAGCGAGAGCGAGACGGCGAGTCAGGTGCTGGCCGGGGTGCGGGCGGAGATTCTGGCCGGGCATACCCTGGCGCAGGCGATGGCGAAATACGCGCGCGTGTTCCCCGACATCTATCGTGCCTTGGTGAAGGCGGGCGAGGCTTCGGGGGAGTTGGGGCATGTGATGTCGCGCCTGGCGGACTACACGGAGTCGCGCCAAGCCTTGCAGCAGAAGGTGGGCTTGGCCTTCGTCTATCCCGCCATCGTCACCGCGGTGGCCTTGCTGGTGGTGACGGGGTTGTTGATGTACGTGGTGCCGCAGGTGGTGAGCGTGTTCCAGTCGTCGCACCAAAGCCTGCCGCTGCTGACCAAGTTGCTGATCGGTTTGAGTTCCGGCTTGCAGGCGACATGGCCTTATCTGCTGGCGCTCATCGTGGCGGCGGTGTTCGCCGCGCGCATGGTGTTGCAGCGCGAGGAGATACGTTACCAGTGGCATCTACAGGTGTTGCGTCTGCCGGTGATCGGTAGGCTGGTGCGCGGTGTGAATGCGGCGCGCATGGCGAGCACCTTGGCGATATTGTCCGGTAGCGGCGTTCCGTTGCTCACTTCTTTGCAGGCGGCGGCGGGGGTAGTGAACAATCTACCTATGCGCCGCGCCTTGGAAGAGGCCTCGAAGAAGGTGCGCGAGGGTGTGGAGTTGAGCCGGGCATTGGCGGTATCCAAGTTGTTCCCGCCTATCCTCATCCATCTCATCGCCAGCGGCGAGTCCAGCGGCAAGCTGGATGCGATGCTGGATCGTGCCGCCACCCAGCAGGAGCAGGAGGTCGGCAACTACACCTCGGTGTTGACGGCTTTGCTGGAGCCGGTGCTGATTTTGACGATGGGCGGGGTGGTTCTACTGATTGTTCTGGCGATTTTGATGCCCATTATCGAGATGAACCAGATGGTGCGCTAACCCTCTATCCAACTTTCTGATGGAACAACTAGCCATTCGACTAAGCCCGCAAGCGGGCAAGTCGCTGGTTACCCCGGCGGGGGAAAGGGCAAACGAATCGCTACGCGAGTTTCACTTTAACGTCTGCTGCGCTGCTTGATCGCGGCCTTGTTTATTGGAAATAGCCTGTTTTTTCACCGTTATTCGGCACTTGTCATAAATCCCAAACTGCTACCTTGGCGTCAAGCCAGAGTCTTGGTTCTAACGCGAATGAGGTAGATCATGTCAGCACAAAAGAAAATTCGTTTGGTTACCGATGAGAATCGTGCCGAAACCGAAGCCATCCAGGAGACACGCAGTCGTATGGAGGCGGAGATCGAGGCGCAACTTGCCGCGCAAGCCCGTTCACGTGCCGAGGCACGCGCGCGCGCCATCGCCCACGACAAGGTGCGACAAGAGAACGAGTTGGCTGAACAGATCGAGTCGCGCAGCCGCACCGAATCGCAATTGGTCGCCGAGGTGCAGTCGCGTCTGCAACTGGAGCGCGAACTGACCGAAACGGCGAATGCAAAATTAAAGGCTGAGCAACTTCTGACCGGGGTGGTACAAGCCAAGCTGGTCGCGGAAAGACAGGCACAGGCCGAACTTGAGCAACGCATGGCCGAAGAACACCGTGCCCGCGCCCTGATCGAGGAGCGCGCGAATCTGGATCGTGAAGCGGCGTTGCTGGCGCAGGAGAAAATCCACGCCGAGACACGTCTCACCAAAGTTTCCCAAGAAAAATTCAATGCCGAGAACGAAGTCATGGCGCTGGTGAATGCCAAGCTGACGGCAGAAGCCGCAGCCTCGGAAGCCAATCAGGCGCGTTCACGTGCCGAATCGCGCGCACTGGCCGAGATGCAAGCCCGTATCGCTGCCGAGCTGGAAGCGGAGCGCGCCGATCTGGCGCGTGCCGAGGAGGAGCGCAAGGTCACCGAGGGCATCGAAATGCGCGTGCGCATCGAGCAACAGGCGCAAGCCGAGGCGGGCGCCCGCGTCGCCGCCGAGTTGCAGTTGGCAGAAATTGCCAAGGTCTCCGCCCAGAAAGAACAGGAAAGCCGTATCGCCGTCCAGCGCAAGCTGCAAGCCGAGCAGGAGATGCTGGCGTTGCTCAACGCTCGCGTCGAAATCGAACAGGCCGCAGCCAAGGAGCGCGAGGCAGCGAATGCCTTGCTGGCTCAAGCCGAGTTGGAAGCCCGCGATCAACTGGCTGCGGAGATGCAAGCCAGACAAGCCGCTGAAGCCAAATTGCAGGCGGAGCGCGATCTTGTGGATGTAGCGCGCCACCGCGCCGAAGCCGAGATGCGCGCGGCGCGCGGCATCGAGTTGCAATTGCAAGCCGAGTCCGATGCGATAGCAGTCGCCGACGACCGGGCCGATGCGGCCAGGTATGCCAAGCAGATGGCGGAAGCGCGCGCCATCCTGGATGCGCAGTTGGTCAAAGACGAACAGGCACTGGCCCGGGCAGAAGCGCTGGCAACCCGAGAGGTGCAAAAAAAATTGGATGTCCTCAACGAACGCATATATCTGGCTGAGGAGCGTGCCGGATTGATGATTGCCGCCTGCGTCGCAGAGCAGGAAAGCTTGCTTGCCGAGAAGGAGGCAATTGCCGCAGAGCGCAAGAGTGCAGAAGCGGAACGCCAGCTTGCCGAGGCTGGGCAGCAACGCGCAATCGCCGCCAATCGCGCTAACGAGGCGGCGCAACAATGCATTGCTTTGGAAGAGGAAGCCGCGCGCCTGGCCGGGGAGCAAATCGTTACCGAAAATAACGCGATTGCGGCAATTACTTTGCGTATGGAGACCGCACAGCGCGCTATTGATGCAGATAACCAGCGCATCGCTGCGGAGGTGCGCGCACAAGAGGCCGCTGCCGCAAATTTGTTGGCAGCAGAGGCCGCAATTGCAGTAGCCAAGTCTAAAGAAGATGTCGAAATGCGTGCTTTGAATATGTCCAGAATGCGCATCGAATCGGAAGCGCGTGCGGCTAAAGCCGGAGAAGAGGCGCTACAGGCTGAAGGGCGTGCTGCCGTGTTGGCGCGTCAACGTGCTTCAACCGCGATGCAGGCCAAACAATTGGCGGAGGAGCGCGTCCGGGAAGAGGCGGCCCAATTGCAACTGGAGCAACAAAAGATAGATGAAGAGATGCGTGTCCGCGCAGCGGCCAAAGAGCGTGTGGCAATCGAGCGCCGCGCCGTAGCCGAGATTGAGGCCCGCGTTGCCGTGGAGCAAAAAGCTGCCGCAGCGGCACGTAAACGCGAACAGGCGGAAATGCTGGCAAAAGAAGCCGCCAATGAAAAATTGCTTGCCCATGAACAAGCGATTGACGCGTTGCGCGCGCGCGAAGACATGGATCGCAAGCTGACCGTGGTTGAACGCGAAGAATTCCATCGCATTAACGCCGAAATGGAAACGGGTCACCTGATGACGAAATTGCGCAAAACCAGCCTTGCCAGCAAGGTTTCGCAAGTGGCGCTGGCGGCGTCGCTGGTGTTCAGCTTGAGTTTTCTGGTGACGGGAAGCAATGCGGGTAGCGTCACCCAAACAGTTGCGGCGCAAGGCGGGATTGCCACAGTTCCGGCAGTGGTTGAAACTTTGCCGGAGACACAGCCCGTTGTAGTGGCCAGCTTCAAGATGTCCACGGAATTGGGAAGTTACCCGCTCCAGCACAGGGAGGAGGCTGTCAGTAACTAAACTGGCATGTAGGCGAAAAGCGGGGATGCGTGTCCCCGTTTTTTTATGCCTGACGTTTTGTTTGTAGGTGTCCCGCCGCAGCTTGTGGCGAGTGTCGCGGGTTTTTAGAATTGTCCGGTTCTGTAGCACATGAATTGTCCGCTTTTTCTGCCTTGGTTGGGAAGCGGTGTAGGGCGTAGCCCGAAGCAGCTTCCCAACCAAGGCGGCGCG
>SCUU01000341.1 GCA_004297065.1 Gallionellaceae bacterium | reverse complement strand
GCGGGGCGTGTGCGGCACGCGGACGGGGCCTCGCGGCACGCTGTTCGCTGCGCTCACTCGCCAAGGTACGGCAGTCAGCGCAGCACGCAGCGGACCGGTCAACGCGGCCTGCGGAACCCCCAAGACAGCAGGCCGGGTTGCCCCCGCTGTATGCTGGGCTGCCAGCCACTGCTTGGACGTGGGGGCAACGTGCCCCCACACCCCTCGTAGGTCGCTGCGCTCCGTGGTAGGCATTGGCCCCGGCCCACACACAGAAGTCTAGCGCCAGAGTCTGCTCATGCTGTCAAGGACAATCAGGACCACGAATGGACGACAGATTGTCCTTGACAGCGCAGACTCTGGCGCTGAGGAACGGCTTGCTGGGCCGGGGAAAATGCCTGCAATGCTTGTGGGTGCAGTGGCCGGCCGGGCTCAGGGGCGCGCGCGTTGGCGCGGCGGTGGCGCCAGCGGGGCGCGGCCTGGCGCCAGCAGCGGGGCCAGCGCAGCGAGGGGGAACGCTCCCACGCGGTAGCGCTCCCGCTGGTCGCGGCGGCGGCGGCCAGCCTGCCCGGTGGCGCGCTCGGTGGCGCGGCCTGGCTGGCCTGGCTGGGCGGGCGGCGTCAGCCGCCCGCCGCTCCTGCCTAGCCGCTCGGCTGGGCGCGTGCCCGGGCCGCCTGGGCCAGTGCCCGCGCCTGCCGCGCCAAGGCGCGCGCCTGCGCCGCTAGCGCCTGGACCTGCCGCACCGCGGCCTCCACGGCCGCGGCCTGGGCGGCGGCGTCTGTGGCCGCGGGCGGCTGGGCCGCCAAGCGGCGTAGCACCTCCTGCGCACCGCGCTTGTACAGCGTCACAACGACCAGCTCTGGCCCGTCATAAATGGCCCAGTACCGGCTCTGCCCGTAGCGTTCAATCCGCAGCGTCATGGTCGCACCCTCCCCAGGTGAGCGGGCAGGGCTGGCGCCCTGCCCTGGTGCGCCTAGCGGCGGCCGTTGCGGCGGTTGGGGCGTGCGCCCTTGCAGTAGCGCTGATCGTCCTCCAGGTAGTGGCTGGACCAGGTGTCGCCGCTGTCCGGGTCGGTGTGCCGGGTCATCGCCGCCTGGTGCAGCGAGCAGAAGCCCGTCTGCTGGTCGTCGGGCGCCGCGCCGCTGGGCGCCGTGCCATGGCTCGGCGGCGGGGGCGG
>SCUU01000149.1 GCA_004297065.1 Gallionellaceae bacterium | reverse complement strand
TTGCTGCCTTAGTGAGATGGCTAGTTGTTTCACCAGTAGTTCCATCAGTTGGGATACAACGAAGTTGCTGTGTAGGCTAACCTTCAGGTTATGCCGCAACTAAAATATGGATTTTTAGAGATGCCCTTATAACAATTGAGTAGTTCATAAAGCAGGGGCAGCCAGTTAGACTAACGCCCATCGCGAGTCCACTTGAAGGAGATAAACATGGCTAACCAGTTCGCGGACAGTTCGCAGTCCACAGGGCACACGCCGCTCATCAAATTAAACCGTATCGGTGACGGTGCAGAGGCCGCCATTCTCGCCAAGGTCGAGGGACGCAACCCCGCGTACTCGGTGAAAGACAGGATCGGCGTGGCCATGATCGACGATGCGCAGAAGCGCGGATTGCTCGGGCAGGGCAAAGAGATCGTCGAACCCACCAGCGGCAACACCGGCATCGCGTTGGCCTTCGTGGCGGCGGCGCGGGGTATTCCGCTCACGCTGACCATGCCCGAGACGATGAGTATCGAACGGCGCAAATTGCTGGCCGTCTACGGTGCCAAACTGGTGTTGACCGAAGGTGCCAAAGGTATGAGCGGCGCTATCGCCAAGGCTAAGGAAATTGCCGAATCCGATTCCAAATACGTGCTGCTGCAACAGTTCGAGAATCCGGCCAACCCGGCCATCCACGAAGCCACCACCGGCCCAGAAATCTGGAACGACACCGACGGCAAGGTTGACATCTTTGTGTCCGGCGTGGGCACGGGTGGCACCATTACCGGCGTGTCGCGCTACATCAAGAAGGCTCGCGGCAAGGCCATCAAGTCGGTAGCCGTAGAGCCTGCCGCCAGCCCTATCCTCACGCAAAAACGCGCGGGACAGGAACTCAAACCCGCACCGCACAAAATACAAGGCATAGGCGCAGGCTTCGTGCCCGGCACGCTCGACTTGTCGCTGGTGGACGACATCGAGCAAGTGACGGATGAAGATGCGGTGCTGTACGCACGCCGGCTGGCGCGCGAGGAAGGCATCATCTCCGGCATCTCCAGCGGTGCGGCCGTAGCAGTGGCAGTCCGTTTGGCGCAGAAGGCGGAAAATGCAGGTAAAACGATCGTGGTCGTGCTGCCGGATTCGGGCGAACGTTATCTGAGTTCTATTTTGTTCGAGGGTTTGTTCGATGCGGCAGGTCTGCCTGTCTGAAACCGCGGCGAGGGGTGACCCCAATCCCCCTCGCCATAGGCCGAACGAATGTCAGCAGCGGTCAGGCGCGCGAAAAACGATAACCGCTACCGCGCACAGTCTGCACCAGACCATCCATTTCCGATGGCTCCAAAGCCTGGCGCAAGCGGCGGATATGCACATCCACGGTACGCTCTTCCACAAAGACATGGTCGCCCCACACCTGATCCAGCAATTGCGCGCGGCTGTAGACGCGTTCGACGTGGGTCATAAAGAAATGTAGCAGGCGAAACTCGGTCGGCCCCAGATCGATATTCTGCCCGTTCGCGCTTACGCGGTGTGTCACGGGAGATAGCTCCAGGCCTTCCACACGCACGACCTCGTCGCTCATCTGCGGCGCCCTGCGGCGCAACACGGCGCGGATACGCGCCATCAGTTCGCGCGGAGAAAACGGCTTGGTAATGTAATCGTCCGCGCCCGATTCCAGGCCCAGCACTTTGTCGCGCTCATCCGTGCGCGCCGTGAGCATGATGATGGGAATATTGTTGGTACGCTGGTCGGCACGCAAGCGTCTTGCCAACTCCACACCGGATATGCCCGGCAACATCCAGTCCAGCAAGATCAGATCCGGCAACGCCCGGTTAATCAATGCCAAGGCACTATCCGCGTCTTTCGCCTGAATGGCGCGATAGCCGCATTGCGTCACGTTGAACGCAAGCAACTCCTGAATCGCCGGTTCATCTTCCACTAGCAGAATGTTCGCTGTCATTTGATCTTCCATAGTCTTTGTTTCATACGAGTTGCGATGGTATGGATGAATTGTGACAACAGCATGACAATCAAGCAGAATGTTGTTGATGGTGTACCGCCCCGTGTTTACCGATGAAATTCGGCAACAGCGAGCCCAGCAGCATGCCGGACACGCTCATCAGCAACCCGGCCAATTGCGGCGGCCATATCGCGCTCGGCTGCAAAGCTTCCATCAGCAACCACGTGGCAAGTCCCAACACGATGGAAAGCAACGCGCCCTGGGTATTGGCCCTCTTCCAGTACAAACCGAACGCCAACGGCACGAATGCGGCGACCAGCGTGATTTTGTACGCGTTCTCCACCATTTTGAAAATGCTCGCCTCGGAATGCAGCGCAAACCACAGCACCAATCCGCCAAAAGTCAGCACGATAATGCGCATGGTGCGCAGCATCTGCTGGTCGCTCATGTGTTTGAGCGCGAAGTGCTTAAGAATATTTTCGGTGAACATCACCGAGGGGGCGAGCAACGTGGCGGAAGCGGTGCTCATGATGGCGGACAGCAGCGCGCCGAAAAAGAACACCTGTGCCACCAGCGGCGTGTGATGCAAAATCAGGTTGGGCAGCACCATCTGCGCGTCGGTCTCAAGCATGTCGCCGAACACTTTGGGGTCGATCAGCGTGGCGGAATAGGCCAGGAACATCGGCACGAAGGCGAAGGCGAAATACAGCAGACCGCCTCCGACCGAGCCGCGCACGGCGGTCTTTTCATCCTTGGCCGAGGTCATGCGCTGGAATACGTCCTGCTGCGGAATGGAACCCAGCATCATGGTGATGCCCGCGCCGATAAAAGGCACCCAGGCTTCGTAGCCGCCCTGCGGGAAGAATTGCAGTTTGCCGGCAGCCTGCGCGTGGCTCACCACATTGCCCACGCCGCCCGCGTCGCCGCTCACCAGCACGGCGATCAGCAGCATGCCCGCCATGATGACCGTCATCTGCACAAAGTCCAGCAGCGCCACCGACCACATCCCGCCGAACATGGTGTAGGTCAGCACGATTGCCGTGCCGATGAACATGCCGGTCGATTGTTCGACGGTGCCGCCCGTGACCAGATTGAACACCAGCCCCAGCGCCGTCACCTGCGCCGACACCCAGCCGAGATACGAGATCATGATGCAGACCGTCATCGCCAGTTCGACCATGCGGTTATAGCGCGCGCGGTAGTAGTCGCCGATGGTGAGCAGGTTCATGCGGTACAGCAGTGGCGCGAAAAACAGTCCCGCGATGACCAGGCACATGCTCGCCCCGAACGGGTCGGCCACCACGCCGCTCAAGCCTTCTTTCACGAACGTGGCGGAGATGCCCAGCACCGTCTCGGCACCGAACCAGGTTGCGAACACGGTGGCGGTCACGATAGGCAAAGGCAGGTTGCGTCCGGCCACCACATAGTCGCGTGAATTGTGTACCCGCCGCGAAGCGTACAGGCCGACGCCCACGGAGAACAGAAGATAAATGATGACAAACCAGATCAACATGCCAAGCCTCACCCGATTGAAAAATGCAGCGGCAATTGTAAATCAAGTTGCGCCGGATGATGCTTCAGGCAGACTCTAATGGGGGCGTGGCCTACAGGCCAAACCGCAGAACGTTATAGGGAGTGAGGAGGTATCCCCTGGGCGAAAGGAAGTGCCTGCTTTGAGAAACATATGGGTATCTCTAAAAATTCAGATTTCGCCCAAATGCAAGGCGCGGAAAAAATTTCGCGGCGCCGCATATGGATGATCCTAAAAACCTTAGTTCGTCCACGAAAAACACGAAAGGCACGAAAAATAACAGTGGGTTACATTCAGTCGGCGACTCACCCATCGGGTTGCTTGGTGCGGCATGTTAATTATTTGTTTTTGTTCGTGTTTTTCGTGCATTTCGTGGACAACTGCTTTTTCTAGGATGAT
>SCUU01000340.1 GCA_004297065.1 Gallionellaceae bacterium | reverse complement strand
CGCCGCAACGTACAACGGCCTGGGACGGATCGAACGCGAGATCCCGCAATGGCTCGCGGCGGACGTCGCAATTCTCGGTGAGCCGACGGCCGGTTTCATCGAGGCCGGGTGTCAGGGCACGATGCGGGTGCGGTTGACGGCTTCGGGAACTCGCGCCCATTCGGCCAGGTCCTGGCTGGGGGACAATGCCATTCACAAGTTCGGCGGAGCGTTGGAGCGGTTGTCGAGTTACCAGCCGCGCTCGGTCGACATCGACGGTTGCGGCTACCGCGAGGGCTTGTCGGCGGTGCGGATCTCCGGTGGCGTCGCCGGAAACGTCGTCCCGGACGAAGCCGAGATGGACGTCAACTTCCGATTCGCGCCCGATCGCAGCGAGGTACAAGCCGAGGCGCACGTGCGCGAAGTGTTCGACGGTCTGGGCCTCGGATTCGAGGTCACCGACTCCTCGCCCGGCGCGCTGCCCGGCTTGGCGAACCCGTCCGCTGCCGCCCTGATCGAGGCGGCCGGTGGTCAGTTCCGTGCGAAGTACGGGTGGACCGACGTGTCCAGGTTCTCGGCGCTCGGCATTCCTGCCGTGAACTACGGACCGGGTGATCCGAACCTCGCGCACAAGCGCGACGAGCACGTTCCGGTGCAGCAGATCACCGACGTCGCGGCCGTGCTGAGGAAGTATCTGTCGGCCTGACCGTTAGCCTTGCCGCATGGCACCAGAGAAGAATTCGGCTTCGAAGAAGCAGAGCTCGTCGATCAAGCACCGCGGGCCGGTTCAGCTTCGACGCAAGCGCAAGGACGAGAAGACCACGACGGATCAGCGCTTGCTCGACAAGCGCGGACCCACGGATTGGGTACACACCGATCCGTGGCGTGTGCTGCGTATCCAGAGCGAATTCATCGAAGGTTTCGGCGCACTCGCCGAGGTCCCGCGTGCGGTGACGGTGTTCGGTTCGGCCCGCACCACGGTCGATCATCCCGAGTACCAATCCGGGCGCGAGCTGGGAACGGCGTTGGCCGAGGCCGGGTACGCCGTCATCACCGGTGGTGGGCCAGGAGTGATGGAAGCTGCCAACCGCGGTTGCAGTGAGGCCGGCGGGTACTCGATCGGCCTCGGCATCGAGTTGCCGTTCGAGCAGGGACTCAACGAGTGGGTGGATCTCGGAATCAACTTCCGGTACTTCTTCGCACGCAAGACGATGTTCGTGAAGTACTCCCAGGCATTCATCTGCCTGCCGGGCGGCTTCGGAACACTCGACGAGCTGTTCGAGGCACTGACTCTGGTGCAGACCCACAAGGTCACGCGCTTCCCGATCGTCCTGTTCGG
>SCUU01000189.1 GCA_004297065.1 Gallionellaceae bacterium | reverse complement strand
GCCTTGTTGCAAAAATAAACTCACAGACTGAAAGACTGCAAGAAAAGCTAAAGAAAATCGAAGACCAAAAGCTAGAGCCAAAGACAGAGAAGCTAATGCAGACAGTATCTGAGAGCTTTGACTCTATTAAAAACAATACAACAATGATAATGAAGATCTCAAATAGGATAGAAAATCTAAATCATGAACTACAAGTATCTATGGCAAAGTCAGAATCAGTTTCAGACATACCGTCACAGATTGAGATGGTAAAACAAAATGTAGAGGCAATTGCACATAGAGCAGGTAGCTTTGGTGATGATATTCTTGGAGTAAAAAATGAGGTTTCGTCTCTTTCAGATCTTATAAACAGAAAAGATGTATCAATTTCCGAATTCCACCAAAAAACAGATAAATTATTTCAAGAGGTATTAGGGCTAAAAAGTGTCACAAGCAAGGCATCTACAGAGGGTTCAAAGGATGTTCTGGCGCTTCTAAAGTTATCCGAGTTTCAGTCAAATATACGAATGCGTTCAGAGTCAAAGTATGGCGAGATAAAGGATTTAGAAAATATGGCAGCCCAGACTATAGAAATTATCAATTTATTTGATAAATTATCAATAGAGTCGCAACAAAAGATGTCGCTTCCAGTAGAAGTAGTGCAGTGGGCAGTATCAAAAATTTTAGACTGTGCAGACAGGTGGGAGATTAGGTTTACCGATGTCTTTAATGTATTACAGAATAACTTGGGTCGGGATCTGCTAAAAGATACTATAAGGATTCAGCAGGTTCGAGATATTTTTGGGATAAGGGCTGTTGATGAGATTAGACAAGAGCTAAGCATTCAGACGTCTTCTGATGCATCATAGGCTCTAAGCTGCTCTCTTCTTTTCTTTAATACAGCAAAGATTCCAATTATTGCTGCAATCCATATTGAGCTAAATATGATATTTGATACGCTGACATACATGTATGGTGTTGCATCAATCAGGTTTTGCTGAATAATTATTGCTCTCTCATGTACATCACGCATTCCTGTATGAAACGCCGAGCTGTCTCGTGGAACTGTAGAAATTTTTTCAACACTTGCAGTCATGACATTAATGTCGTCTTGGATTTTTGCAAAGTTTGTAGAGTCAGTTGGAAATATCCAGACAGGGTTTTTGCTTTCAGGCAAATTTACCATTACCTTGTCAAGGTTTTGATTTATTGAGCTAAGATCAGCTAGCATTGTTGTAGGCTCTGATGATGCAGCTATTCTATCTAAAAGTCCGCGTGAAAGATCTAGCGGATAAACGTCATCATAGTATCCTAAAAATGCCATGTATGCACCAAAAACAATTATTCCAAATATTCCAATCATTGCAAGCTTGTATGCTTTGTTTGCCATCTTTTCTGCCTTTGATATGACCTTGGGGGGGCTTGATTTATTTCTTTTAAATCTAGAGTGGGCAAGACTAAGTAAAGCAATATAGAAAAACCCAATTGTTTGGAGTCCGATTATTGGTACAAAAACAGGATTATTTGAGAATATGGAGACAAAAATTCCCAGTATTCCATAGATTCCAAAAAATATCTCAAGGAGTGTAGTTTTTGTAAAGGGTAAATTGTATGCCTTGTCGCGCCAGTCGTCTGTGTTTTTTATGATTCCATATTTTGGGGTGCGCAAAAACTCGTTTTTCTTTCCAAACATTGCATCAAAGATTGCAACTGTATTGTTTACTGCCATGCCTGAAGAGTATACTACAAGATATGGTAGTGCCTTTGCTTTTGTTTTCCAAGACTTTCCATAAAGCTCGTGTATTAGTAATAGATAGGTACCTGGACCCAGTGCAAAGTATGTGGCAATTGTGAGTGCGGGTAAAACGCTGACCACATAAAGTTCCATTTTGCCTGCTAAAAGAACAGGCAGTGCTAGAAACTGGATTAGCATTAGTGGATATACTATGTGTCTTGTTAGCTGGATAAAGGCCTGAATCTTTGCCTCAACTGCAACTTTTCTTTTTATTAAAATGTCTACAAGTAGCTTTATTGCGCATTGCATGGATCCTTTTGCCCATCTAAACTGCTGCCTTTTTGCAGCATTCATCTGAACTGGAAGCTCTGCATTTACAACAATGTCTGATAAAAACATGCATTTCCATCCCTTCATCTGGGCCCTGTAGCTTAGATCAAGGTCTTCTACTAGTGTTGCAGTATGCCATCCTCCGGCATCTTCGATACACTGTCTTCGCCAGATTCCAGCGGTTCCATTAAAATTCATAAAAAGATGCGAGTTGCTCTTTGCCTGCTGCTCTATTAGAAAATGAAAGTCAAGGCTTAGTGCTTGGGCCTGTGTTATGGAAGAATAGTTTTCATTTACGTGTCCCCATCTGCACTGAAC
>SCUU01000148.1 GCA_004297065.1 Gallionellaceae bacterium | reverse complement strand
GAGCTTGCGCGGGTCAAGATGGAGCGCGACATCCTAAAAAAAGCGGCGGCGTACTTTGCGCGGGAGTCAGCGTGAAGTATGCCTGGATTGAGCGGCATAAAAGGTTCTGGCCGATCACACCGCAATGCGAAGTGCTGAATGTCAGTGCCAGCGGCTACTTCGAGCGTCAGCGGCGCAAAGACACTGATCGTCCAGAGTTGCCTGGCAAGCGCCTCAGTGATGCCGCCTTGCTGGTCCACATCAAAGCAACGCATGCCGCGAGCAAAGGCGAATATGGCTGGCCGCGAATCTGGCGGGAACTCCGAGCCTGTGGCGTGCGCGTTTGGAAAGAGCGGGTTCGGCGGCTCATGAAGGAACACGGCATCAAGGCACGCGGCAAACGTAAATTCGTTGTGACAACCGACAGCAAGCACAATCTGCCGATCGCGCCGAACCTGCTCAACCGCAACTTCCGGCCGGATGCGCCCGACCGCGTATGGGCGAGCGACATCACCTATATCCAGACCGACGAGGGCTGGCTATATCTGGCGGTGGTTCTTGATCTGTACAGCCGTCAGGTCGTGGGCTGGAGCATGCAGCCGCACATGCAGGCCAGTTTGGTGACGGATGCGCTGCGCATGGCGTGGTTCAGGCGGCGGCCGGAGCCGGGACTGATCTTCCACTCGGATCGTGGCAGCCAGTATCGCGGCCACGCGTTCCAGAATGCACTGACAGAATACGGCATGCAAAGCTCCATGCCCCAAAGGGAGGCAATCCACTATGCGGCAAGCCGCATGTGGAGTTGTCACAGCCGCAAAGGAAACTGCTGGGAGCGCGAAGCCTACCCTTTGGGTGCAATGCACCAACGGAAAGCTTGTGGGGATCACTGAAGGTAGGCAGATTGTACGGGATGCGGTTTGAGACGCGGTGCCAGGCGATGGACGAGGTGATTAACTGGCTGGCGTACTACAACCACAGAAGGCTTCACTCGACGCTGGGCTACATCAGCCCGATGCAGTTCGAGCAAAACTGGTTTGCGGCACAGTTGAAGAAGGCCGCATAATGAGTGCGTTAAGAAGTACGGATTACAGGGGCAAGGTCAAAATGGGGTATATCAATATCGTGGAGCTTATCCGCAACAGCGCGGAGCTGGACTTGTATTTCGAGCCGCGCAGTTTGCGGAAAATATTAGCGGAGCACGGATAGATCATGGCTGGGCCAGGGATGAATCTCCGGTCTGTTAGCGCGGCGGCACCCTTGGCAGGGTGGTTGCCGCTATTTCAACGATTGGGATTTTTGCCACAAATTTGCCACACTGAAGTGTGGCAAGGTGGTTATTTCGAGTTGCTTGCGTTAGTTTGCACTTGTCGCAAGTTATTGATTTGGCGGAGAGGGCGGGATTCGAACCCGCGGTGGGATGTTATCCCACACACGCTTTCCAGGCGTGCGACTTAAACCGCTCATCCACCTCTCCGAAAGGGCGCGCAGGATAAACCAGATCGACCTTTACTGCAACCGAACGAGGTATCACCGAACGAGGTATCAACAATCGTCTCGCCATGCGCGCAGCGCAGTAAAAACGGCAATTTCATCCATGGGCGGGGCTGCCAGGTCAAGGCGACGCATGACCTTGGCAACGATCTCAGGCTCAGCGCAACGCATAAACGGGTTGGTAGCTTTTTCCAATGTGATCGTGGAGGGCAGAGTGGGCAGGTCTTGCCGGCGCAGGGCGCGGGTATCACGCTGGCGTTGTTGCAACGCGATATTCTCCGGTTCGCATAGCAGGGCGAAGCGGATGTTGGATTCGGTGTATTCGTGGGCGCAGTAGACTTTGGTGTCGTCGGGCAGCGCGGCCAGCCGTTGCAGGGAGTAGTGAAATTCTGCGGGCGTGCCGACAAACATTTTTCCGCAACCGCAGCCGAACAGGATGTCGCCGCAAAACAGCATGCCGTTGCCGATGTAGGCGATGTGTTCCGGTAGATGGCCGGGGACGTGGATGATGTCGAAACGCAACCCCAGCTCGTCAATCTCGATATGATCGCCTTCGCCAATCTGATGCGTGACGGTGGGAATCATTTCCGAGCGTGGTCCGTACACGCGGGTGTTATATACTTCGCGCAATTTCGGGATACCGTTGATATGGTCGCCGTGCCGGTGGGTCACGAGGATGGCGAGCAAATCGAGCCGATGCGCTTGCAGATAGGCCAGAACAGGCGTCGCGTCGCCCGGATCGACAACGATGGCATGCACGCCGTCGTGCAATATCCAGATGTAATTGTCATAGGTGCCGGTTAAGGCCGGAATGGGAATGATCTCAAGCATGATGGATTTATTTAAAGTGGATCAGTATGCCTACTGCAAACTCGCTGGCTGAATGGCTCACCACCCATCAAGGGCAGTATCTACTGGCGCGCGAGCAGGAGTATTTCGACCGTAGTGTAGCGGATATTTTTGGCTTCAACGCGCTGCAGTTGGGGTTGCCGCAACACGATTTTCTGCGCGCCAGCCGCATGCCTATGCGCGCGACGGCTGCGCCGGAAATCGGTGCACAGGTGTTGCTGGAGTTTGAAGAGTTGCCGTTTGAAACGGGCAGTGTGGACTTGGCGCTGCTGCCGCATGTGCTGGAATTCCGCAAACACCCGCACCAGATATTGCGCGAAATCGAACGGATGTTGCGCCCCGAGGGACATGTCATCATCAGCGGTTTCAATCCCCTGAGCTTGTGGGGCTTGCGCCGCGCGTTCGGCTCTAAAGCGGGCTATCCCTGGTGCGGCAATTTCATCGCCTTGCCACGCCTGAAAGACTGGCTGGCCTTGTTGGGCTTCGAGCTCGTCGGCGGACACTTTGCCTGTTACGCGCCACCGATGATCAGCCGCCAATGGCTGCAACGTTGCCATTTCATGGAGCCGGCCGGCAACCGCTGGTGGGCAGTGTGCGGAGGCGTGTATTACTTGGAAGCGGTCAAGCGCGTACCGGGCATGCGCTTGATTAAACCCAAATGGAACCAAGGATTGGTCGGCAAGCTAATTCCTGCCGCGCCGAAATTAAATCGGGAAGTGTCACAAAAAAATACAGATGAGCAACGAGATTGTTGAAATTTTTACCGACGGCGCCTGCAAGGGGAACCCCGGCGTCGGCGGTTGGGGAGCACTGTTGCGCACCAAGGGAAAAGAGCGCGAAATGTACGGCGGCGAGGCGCACACCACCAACAACCGCATGGAGTTGATGGGCGCGATTTCAGCGCTGGAGGTATTGAGCCGTCCCTGTCATGTCCGTCTGCATACCGACTCCAAGTATGTGCAGCAAGGCATCAGCGAATGGGTACACGGCTGGAAGCAGCGCGGCTGGAAGACCGCCGCCAAGCAACCGGTGAAAAATGAAGACCTGTGGCGCAGGCTGGATGAGGTGGCGGGGCGACACAAGATCGAATGGGTGTGGGTTAAAGGCCACGCCGGACATGCCGAAAACGAACGCGCCGACCAGCTGGCGAATCGCGGCGTCGAAGACATATTGAACTCCAAATAATCCATTCCCTCCCCAATGCAAGGGAGGACTAGGAAGGGGGCGAAATGTGGAATCTTACCGATACTACCCCCATCCTAGCCTTCCCCCTGCGAGGGGGAACTAAAAGCATTGAACGGAAAAATAAAATGAGACAGATCGTACTGGACACCGAAACCACCGGCCTTGATCCCAAGCAGGGGCACCGCATCATCGAAGTGGCGGCCATCGAATTGCACGGGCGCAAAGTTTCCGAGCGCAGCTTCCACCGTTACCTCAATCCCGGACGCGACATCGACGAAGGCGCGGCAGCGGTACACGGTTTGACGCTGGACCGTTTGCAGGACGAACCCAAGTTCGCCGAGATTGCGCCCGCTTTGCTGGAGTTTATCGGCAATGCCGAACTCATTATCCACAATGCCCCGTTCGATATGGGCTTCCTGAATGCGGAACTGGCGAAGCTCGATTTGCCGCCGTTGGACAATCCGGTGATCGACACGCTCAAGGTAGCGAAAGAGCTGCACCCCGGCAAGAAGAACAACCTGAATGCGTTGTGCGACCGCTACTTCATCGACAATTCGCACCGTACTTTGCATGGTGCGTTGCTCGATACCGAGTTGCTCGCAGAAGTTTATCTGGCCATGACGCGAGGGCAGGAGAGCCTGTTGGGCGATGAAGCCGACGAGGCGGAAGTGGAAACGCTTTCCGCCAGCGGCGAGGTTGTGCGCATGAGCGTGCGGGTGTTGCATGCCGGCGCAGAAGAATTGGCTTTACACTCCACTCAACTGGCCGAAATCGACAAGACCAGCAAAGGCGCTTGCGTGTGGAAGCAACTGGAAACGCAGGCGTGACACAACACGCATCGAATATCACCTCCGTTGATGTATTGATTATCGGCGCAGGTGCGGCTGGCTTGATGTGCGCTGCCACCGCCGCGCAACGCGGGCGTTCTGTCGTGGTGCTGGATCATGCGCACAAGCTGGCGGAAAAAATCCGCATCTCCGGCGGCGGGCGCTGCAACTTCACCAATCTCAATACCAAGCCGGAAAACTACCTGTCGCAAAACCCGCATTTCTGCCGCTCCGCACTGGCGCGCTACACCCCGCAGCACTTCATTGCCTTGCTGGATAAACACCAATTGCACTACAGCGAAAAAGCCCTGGGGCAATTGTTTTGCGATGACGGCTCGGAAGCGATTATCAAAATGCTTAAGGACGAATGCGATGCGGCGGGCGTGAAGTTGCTGTTGGCGTGCGACATCAAAAATATTTCCCCTCTCCCGCCGGGGGAGGGGAAAAGCAAGATGAAATTCTCAGCGCGTTTTAGCGTTGCCACCTCGCGAGGAGAATTTCAGGCGGCCTCCCTGGTCATCGCCAGCGGGGGCTTATCCATCCCGAAAATCGGCGCGAGCCCGTTCGGCTACAAAGTCGCCGAACAGTTCGGTATCCCCATCACCAGGCTGCATGCGGGGTTGGTTCCCTTGAGTTTTCACCCGGAAGAGTGGGGCGCTTATGCCGGGCTGGCTGGCATATCGGTTGATGCGGTGGTGAGTTTCGGCAAACAGAAGTTCCGCGAAAGCGTGCTGTTCACGCATCGCGGACTGAGCGGCCCCGCCATTCTGCAAATTTCTTCCTACTGGGAACACGGGCAGGCACTGCACATCGACCTGTTGCCAGGCCACGATGTGCGCCAGATTTTTGTCGGACAGCGCGGTAGCCGCATGCTGCCCGACAATTTCCTTATGCAGTATTTGCCCAAGCGCCTCGCCGAAATATGGTGCGCGAAATTTGCCGAAAATAAACCGCTCAACCAGTTTTCCGAAAAGGCGCTGGCGGCCTTGGCCGATCAATTGCACGACTGGCAAATCACTCCCAGCGGAACGCTCGGCTACAGCAAAGCGGAAGTGACTTGCGGCGGCGTGGATACGCGGGCGCTCTCTTCCAAAACCATGCAGGCCAATGATGCTGAGGGTTTGTATTTCGTCGGTGAGGTAATGGATGTCACCGGACAACTGGGCGGTTACAATTTTCAGTGGGCGTGGGCTTCGGGCTATGCCGCCGGGCAGGTGGTTTAATGCTATAGTTTTCGTGTTTGGTTTAATTCAACTAAGGAGATTCGACGATGCGTATCTTGTGGATGCTGGTAATGACGATGTTGTTGGGCGGGTGTGGCTACAACGATTTTCAAACCAATGATGAACAGGTCAAGGCAGACTGGGCGGAAGTGCTGAACCAGTACCAGCGCCGCTTCGATCTGATTCCCAATCTGGTAAATACCGTGAAAGGTTATGCCGCGCAGGAAAAAGACGTGCTGATCGGCGTGACCGAAGCGCGCGCCAAAGTGGGCAGCATCCAGGCGACGCCCGCGCTGATCAACGACGCGCAGGCCTTCGCCAAATTCCAGTCCGTTCAGGGCGAACTGACATCGGCGTTGAACAAGCTGATGATGGTCACCGAGAATTATCCGCAACTGAAATCGGATGCGGTCTTTCGCGACTTGCAGGCGCAACTGGAAGGCACCGAGAACCGCATCACCGTGGCGCGCAACCGCTACATCAAGTCGGTGCAAGCCTACAACGTGCTGGCGCGTTCCTTCCCGACCAACCTGACGGCGATGATGTTCGGCTATCAGGTCAAACCCTCGTTCACCGTGGAAGACGAAAAGGTTGTGTCGAAGGCTCCCGCGGTGGACTTCGCCGCGCCCAAGGCGGCACCTGCAAAATAACGTGAGCATCATGTTTTTAGTAGGGTGGGTAAACGGTTTCATCGTTTGCCCACGCGGTGTGAAAGACAAAGAACCGCGTGGGCACAGAAGCGTGCCCACCCTACATGCTTTTTTGCTTGCGCTGCTGCTTTGCGGCTCAGCGCAAGCCGAGGTTGCGGTGCCGCCGCTCAAGCAGCGCGTGACCGATCTCACTGCCACCTTCGATGCCGCGCAGATTCAAGCGCTGGATACGCGTCTGGCCGCTTTCGAGTCCGGAAAAGGCTCGCAGATCGCGGTGCTGATGCTGCCCACGACGCAACCGGAAACCATAGATCAGTACGGCATCCGCGTGGTTGAAGCATGGAAATTGGGGCGTAAAGGTGTGGACGATGGCGTGTTGCTGCTCATCGCCAAAGACGACCGTAAGTTGCGTATCGAAGTCGGCTACGGGCTGGAAGGCGCGCTGAACGACGCCACGGCGAAGCGCATCGTGGCCGAGATTATTTCGCCGTATTTCAAGCGCGGCGAGTTTTATGCTGGGGTTGATGCCGGAGTGGCAGCGATTATCAACGTGGTGGAGGGCGAACCGTTGCCCGCGCCTGTTCCACGCTCAGCCAGTCATTCATTTGGCACGGACATGAGTGGCCTGCAAACCTTGTTCGCGGCGGGCATTTTCATATTTATGCTGGGCAATCTCGTTCTGCGCCAATTTTGGGGACGCCTTCCGAGCGGACTGCTCGTAGGTGGACTCATCGGCGGTTTGGCTTGGGTGTTGCTGACCTCGCTGGTTTGGGCCGGCCTTTGCGCATTTTTCGCTTTCGTATTTTCGTTGCTGTTCGGCACTGGCAGCAGGGGAGGAGGCAATATGTCGGGTTACTCCGGCTGGGGTGGTGGTAGCTCAGGCGGCAGTTGGGGAAATAGTAGTGGCGGTGGTGATTTCAGCGGGGGCGGCGGAGGCTTCGGCGGCGGCGGGGCTTCGGGAGATTGGTAAATGAATATTAAACGCATCATCAAACATCTCTCGACCGGACAGGCCGCAGTACGGAGCCGCTTCCCGCGTGCTGTCCTGAAAAAAATCGAGCACACTATCGCACAGGTGGAGCAAACGCATGCCGGACAAATCCGCTTTGCTGTCGAAGACGCACTGGAGTTGTCGCCACTGCTGGTAGGGCAGACGGCAAGAGAACGTGCCATCGAGGTGTTTTCGCAATTGCGCGTTTGGGATACCGAGCACAACAACGGCGTGCTGATTTACCTGCTGCTGGCGGATCGCGATGTCGAAATCGTCGCGGATCGTGGCGTGCATGCCAAACTCGGCCAAACTGTCTGGGAGGCCGTCTGCCAGGAAATGGAAGCCGCATTCCGCATGGGCAAGTTTGAAGAGGGCGTCATCGCCGGAGTTCGCGGCGTGGGAGCGCATCTCGCGCAGCACTATCCGCAAGTTGGCGCGAAGACCAACGAATTGCCCGATCAACCGGTCATACTCTGAGGCCGCAATGGCAATCGAAACCGAACTCAAGCTGCGCATAGCGCCGGAAGATATGGCGCGCCTCAAGCGCCACCCGTTTTTACGTTCGCTCTCCGGCGAACGCGCCACTTCGCGCAAGCTCTACAGCGTGTATTTCGACACCCCTGATTTGAAGTTACATCACGGCGCGATGGCCTTGCGCCTGCGCCGTGTCGGCAAGCAATGGCTGCAAACTTTGAAAGGCGGCGGTGGAGTGCGCGCAGGATTGCATCAGCGCAACGAATGGGAAACGCCGGTCGCCGCAGAACAACTGGATTTCGCCGCGCTTGAAGCGGCAGGCGCAAGCCCGTTGCCGCCAAACTTGCGCAAGAAATTGCAACCGCTATTCGTCACCGATTTCACCCGCAGCATCCGCATGCTGCAATTCGAGGGAGCTTTGATCGAATTGTGCATGGATAGCGGCGAGATTCGCGCCGGAAAATCCATGCATACGATCTCCGAACTGGAACTGGAACTTAAATCCGGCGAACCGTTGCAGCTTTTTCGCCTGGCTCTGGCTTTGCTGGACATCGTGCCCGTGGAAGTCGAAACGACCAGCAAAGCGGAATACGGCTATCGTTTGCACCTGCCTGTCAGAGCCATGGTGGGCCAAGCGCAGCTCCCCAAGCTGGATGGACATGACACTGTGGAAAGCGCTTTGCAGCAAATGATCTGGTCGTGTTTATTTCACCTCCAAGCCAATGTGGCGGGCGCGGTGAAAAAAGCCGATGACGAATATTTGCACCAGATTCGTGTCGCATTGCGCCGGCTGCGTGTCGCGTTGAGCATGTCCGCCAAACATCGTGGTGACGCCGAACTGGAATCTCTGCGCAAGCTCGTTGCCGAACTTGGCACCGCGCTGGGACGATCCCGCGAATGGGATGTATTCGTCACTCAAGTTTTGCCTGCGGTGCAAAAATATCAGCATGTCCATACCGGTTTTGATGCCGTTGCACAACAAAGCGAAAAATTTCGCCAGCATTGTCATCGGCATGTCCATGCCGCTTTACAGTCCGGCGATTTCCAGCGCCTGCTGTTGCGTTTCGGCGCGTGGATGAATGGGGAATATTGGCGTGGGCCAGCCAATCGGGATGATTTGTCCGGCTTTGCCGCAAAAATATTGCGCAAGCGTAGCCGGAGAGTTCATCAATGCGGGATGTATATTCAGAAAGCAGATGCCAGACAACTTCATGTGTTGCGTATTGCCTGCAAGAATCTGCGCTACAGTGCCGACCTGTTCGCCTCTCTTTATGGGGCGGATAAAACCAAAAGCTACTTGAATGCGTTGGTAAGATTGCAGGGCACTCTGGGCGTGCTCAACGATAATGCCGTAGCGCTTAATTTGCTGGATGAGTTGGATCGGGGGGCGCAGCAGGAAGCCATTGCGCTGATCCGTACTAGAATAGCTCACCACAACTCAAAGCTCCTGACCGAATTGCGTGAAGCATGGGGGAAGTTTTCGGAACTGTCCGCTTTTTGATGCGGGGAAGTTACGCGAATTGAATCAATTTAGGTAGACTGGCGGTTTCAAGCACCAAGTGCAAATAACGCAGCGTGATGCTGCCTAAAGTCAAAAGCGTCTGGCATAAACAACTCGACCGGACATTTGAAACCGAGTGACTTGCGTGGACGGGTGTTCA
>SCUU01000147.1 GCA_004297065.1 Gallionellaceae bacterium | reverse complement strand
AACGTCTCCGTGACCGTCAACCTGATCGCCCCGATCGCGATGGAAGAAGGCCTGCGTTTCGCGATCCGCGAAGGCGGGCGCACCGTCGGCGCGGGCGTGGTTGCCAAGATCGTCGAGTAAAGATACAATGCGCGCCCTCGCGTGGCTGCGGCCACGCGTTTTCGTTCTTTAAACCAGCGGTTATGCCGCATAGATGCAAGAGAAGATTATGCAAAGCCAGAAAATCCGCATTCGCCTGAAGGCATTTGACTATCGTTTAATCGATCAATCTGCGTTGCAAATTGTAGATACCGCGAAGCGCACGGGCGCGGTTGTTAAAGGGCCGGTTCCTCTGCCTACCAAAATCGAGCGTTTCGACGTGCTGCGTTCTCCGCACGTGAACAAGACTTCGCGCGATCAGTTTGAAATTCGTACACATTTGCGTCTGATGGATATCATTGATCCGACAGACAAGACTGTCGATGCGCTGATGAAGTTGGACTTGCCAGCTGGCGTGGATGTGGAAATTAAGTTGCAGTAAAAAAGCAGTCGTTAGACCTAGTTATTAGCTGTTAGTTAAGGCAATACCCGCATGGCGGACAAAACCAACTAACGACTAGATAACTAGAAGCTTAGTTTTTTGTAGTTGAATCGGTCAACCAATTGAAGTTGGCCCCTTAATAAAAGGAAAAAAAATGAGTTTAGGACTTGTCGGTCGCAAGATTGGCATGACCCGCATATTTACCGATGACGGAACGTCGTTGCCGGTGACTGTGTTGGACGTGTCCAATAATCGTGTTGCTCAAATCAAATCCGCTCCTACCGATGGTTACAGTGCGGTGCAGGTCGCGTTCGGTACGCGCCGCGCCAGCCGTGTGACCAAGGCCGCCGCCGGGCATTTTGCCAAGGCGGGTGTCGAGGCTGCGAGCAAACTGAAAGAATTTACAGTTACCCCTGAGCAGGCTGCGGCAACGCAGGTTGCGGGCAAGTTGGGTGTCGAGCTGTTCCAGGTCGGGCAAAAGGTCGATGTGACTGGCGTGACTATCGGTAAGGGCTATGCCGGCACCATCAAGCGTTACCACTTCAAGTCCGGTCGCGCCACGCACGGTAACTCCAAGTCGCATAACGTGCCCGGCTCTATCGGTATGGCGCAGGATCCGGGACGCGTGTTTCCGGGTAAGCGCATGACGGGTCACTTGGGTGACGTGCAGCGCACCGTGCAAAATCTTCAAATCGTACGCATTGATGCCGAGCGTCAATTGCTGCTGGTCAAGGGCGCTGTTCCCGGCTGCCCCGGCGGTGATGTGATCGTGCGTCCGGCAGTGAAAGCGGGGGCGTAATGGAACTCAAAGTTATCAACGCAAAAGGTCAGGCGGCTGCAAGCATCTCTGCTTCCGACGACTTGTTCGGTCGTGAATATAACGAAGCGCTGGTGCATCAGCTGGTGACGGCTTATCAGGCCAATGCCCGTTCTGCCAACAGCAAGCAAAAGGGACGCAGCGAAATCGCCAAGTCCACCCGTAAGCCGTTTGCCCAGAAGGGTACCGGTCGCGCCCGTGCCGGTATGGCGTCCAGCCCGTTGTGGCGCGGCGGCGGTAAGATTTTCCCGAACTCGCCCGACGAAAACTATACGCAAAAAATTAACCGCAAAATGTATCGCGCCGGTCTGGCATCGATTTTCTCGCAACTGGTGCGCGAAGGTCGTTTAACTGTGATCGATGAGTTGGCGGTTAATGCTCCCAAGACCAAACTGCTGGCCGACCAGATCAAGGGTATGGGTTTTGGTGCCGAGCGCGTGCTGATTATCACCGACAGCATCGATGAAAATCTGTATCTGTCTTCGCGTAACCTGCCTAACGTGCTGGTGCTCGAAGCTCACCAGGCTGATCCGGTGAGTCTGGTGCGTTTCAATAAAGTGTTGATGACTCGCAATGCGGTCGCCAAGATTGAGGAGGTGCTGGTATGAGCGCACAGAAATTCAATGAAGAGCGTTTGCTGAATGTGCTGATGGCTCCGCAGATATCGGAAAAGGCCACATTCGTTGCCGAGAAAAACGAGCAGGTGATTTTTCGTGTTGCGTCCGATGCGACCAAGCCGGAAGTCAAAGCCGCTGTTGAGATGCTGTTCAAGGTCACTGTTGACAGCGTGCAGATCAGCAACGTCAAGGGTAAGCAGAAGCGTTTCGGCAAATTCAGCGGTCGTCGTTCCGACTGGAAAAAAGCCTACGTTTGCTTGGCGCCGGGACAGGAAATCAATTTTGCCGCTAGCGAGCAAGGATAAACATCATGGCACTGATTAAACTCAAACCAACTTCTCCCGGACGTCGCGCCGTTGTGCGCGTGGTTACTCCCGATTTACACAAGGGTAAGCCGGAAGCGTCTTTGCTGGAAAAGAAAACCAGAACGGCGGGACGTAACCACAACGGCCATATCACCATCCGTCACATGGGTGGTGGGCACAAAAAACATTATCGTATCGTCGATTTCAAGCGCGATAAGGACGGTATTCCGGCTGTAGTTGAACGTCTGGAGTATGACCCGAACCGTAGCGCGCACTTGGCTTTGCTGGTGTATGCGGATGGCGAACGTCGCTACATCATCGCGCCCAAGGGGGTTGCTGCCGGTGCGCAGTTGGTGAGCGGCTCGGAAGCGCCGATCAAGGCGGGTAATGCGTTGCCATTGCGCAACATTCCGGTGGGTTCGACGATACATTGCATTGAGATGTTGCCCAGCAAGGGTGCGCAATTGGCGCGTTCTGCGGGCGCCGCCGTGCAGTTGCTGGCGCGCGAAGGCAGCTATGCGCAGTTGCGTTTGCGCTCCGGCGAAATCCGCAAGGTACACGTTGATTGCCGCGCAACCATCGGTGAAGTCGGTAATGGCGAACACTCCCTGCGTTCCATCGGCAAGGCCGGTGCAAACCGTTGGCGCGGTATCCGCCCGACAGTGCGCGGTGTGGCGATGAACCCGGTTGACCACCCGCACGGCGGTGGTGAAGGTAAAACGGCGGCGGGCCGCAATCCGGTCAGCCCATGGGGCGTTCCGGCAAAGGGCTTCCGCACTCGTCGCAACAAGCGCACTAGCGGCATGATCGTGCGCCGTCGCTTTCAGGTTTAAGGGGTAAGAAGATATGGCACGTTCAGTTAAAAAAGGCCCATTCGTAGACTTGCATTTGGTGAAGAAGGTAGAGACGGTACGTGCTACCAGCGACAAGCGTCCGGTGAAAACCTGGTCGCGTCGCTCCACCGTGCTGCCCGAGTTCGTCGGCCTGACAATCGCGGTGCATAACGGTAAACAGCACATTCCGGTGTACATTTCTGAAAATATGGTCGGTCACAAGCTCGGCGAATTTTCTTTGACCCGCACCTTCAAGGGGCACGCTGCCGATAAAAAAGCAGTGGCCAAGAAATAAGGAGGCATGATGAGCACAACAGCAGTTATTAGAGGTGTTCGCCTGTCGGCACAAAAAGGTCGTCTGGTCGCCGATCAGATCCGCGGCCTGCCTGTGGACAGAGCGCTGCAAATTTTGACGTTCAGCCCTAAAAAGGGTGCGGGCATCATCAAGAAAGCTCTGGATTCGGCTATCGCCAACGCGGAGCACAATGATGGTGCCGATATCGACGAATTGAAAGTCTCGACGATCTATGTCGACAAGGCTACTTCGCTGAAGCGCATGATTCCTCGCGCCAAGGGTCGCGGCAATGGCATCGAAAAGCAGACCTGTCACATTACGATTACGGTTGGGAGCTGAGCATGGGACAGAAAATTCATCCAATCGGTTTCCGATTGAGCGTAACAAAAAATTGGTCTTCTAAGTGGTACTCGAACAGCAAGCATTTCTCCGAGTTGCTGTTGAAGGACATCGAAGTGCGCGACTTCCTGAAAAAGAAGTTGGCCGGTGCCGGCGTATCCAAGATTGTGATCGAGCGTCCCGCCAAGAACGCCAAGATCACGATTTACACGGCTCGTCCGGGCGTGGTGATCGGCAAAAAGGGCGAAGACATCGAAGCGCTGCGCAACGAGCTGAAGAAGCGCATGGGCTTGCCCGATGTGGGTTTGAATATCGAAGAAGTGCGCAAGCCGGAAGTCGACGCGCAACTAATCGCCGATTCGATTACCCAGCAACTGGAAAAACGCATCATGTTCCGCCGCGCCATGAAGCGCGCGATGCAAAACGCGATGCGTCTCGGTGCACAAGGTATCAAGATCATGAGTTCCGGTCGTTTGAACGGTATCGAGATTGCGCGTACCGAGTGGTATCGCGAAGGCCGCGTGCCATTGCATACCCTGCGTGCGGATATTGATTACGGTACTTCCGAAGCGCTGACCACCTATGGTTTGATCGGTGTGAAGGTGTGGGTGTACAAGGGCGAGCAAACCGGTCAGCAGGAAGTCGCTGCTCCAGTTGTGGCTGAGCCGGAAAAGAAAGTAAGAAAATCGGGGGCTAAACATGCTACAGCCAGCTAGAAGAAAATACCGCAAGGAGCAAAAGGGCCGTAACACTGGCGTTGCGACTCGCGGCAATAAAGTGAGTTTCGGTGAGTTCGGTCTCAAGGCCGTTGGTCGCGGTCGTTTGACCGCGCGCCAGATTGAGGCGGCACGTCGCGCGATGACACGTCACATCAAGCGCGGCGGACGTATCTGGATACGTATTTTTCCGGATAAGCCGATCTCGCAAAAGCCTGCCGAAGTCCGTATGGGTAACGGTAAGGGGAGTCCGGAGTACTATGTGGCCGAGATTCAGCCGGGCAAGATGTTGTACGAAATGGATGGCGTTGACGAGACTCTGGCTCGCGAGGCATTCCGTTTGGCATCGGCCAAGTTGCCTATCGCCACCACATTCGTTGTTAGACAGGTAGGGACATGATTATGAAGGCGAGCGAACTGAAAGCTAAATCTGCGGCAGACTTGCAACAAGAGTTGCTGTCGCTGAATAAGGCGCAATTCGGCCTGCGTATGCAGGTGGCCACCCAGCAACTGACCAATACGAGCCAGTTGCGCAAGGTGCGTCGCGACATTGCGCGCGTGAAAACTGTTTTGACTGAAAAAGGTGCGCAGCAATGAGTGCAACGAATATGAAGCGTACGCTGACCGGCACAGTTGTCAGCGACAAGATGGACAAGACGGTTACGGTATTGGTCGAGCGCAAGGTGAAACACCCTGTGTTGGGCAAAATCATCAGCGTTTCCAAGAAATATCACGCACACAGTGAGAACAATGAGTTCCGCCAGGGGGATGTGGTCGCTATCGAAGAAACGCGCCCTTTATCTAAAACAAAAAGCTGGCGTGTTTCCAAGCTGCTCGAAAAGGCGGAAGCGGCTTAATTGTAAATTTATCGCAATTAGTGCTTGTGCTTTTCGGCAAGTTTAAATAGAATGCGCGGCTTCGTTTCACCGTCGCTTGCGACGGCCTAACCCTGACGGGTTCCAAGACTAGCCGCCGCGAGCGGTCAAAGTTGGAGATTTTAAAATGATACAAATGCAGTCTGTTTTGAATGTGGCCGACAATACCGGCGCGCGCTCCGTCATGTGCATCAAGGTGCTGGGCGGCTCCAAGCGTCGTTACGCGGCTATCGGTGATGTGATCAAGGTTAGCGTGCGTGATGCTGCTCCGCGTGCTCGTGTTAAAAAAGGCGAGGTGTACAGCGCTGTTGTTGTCCGCACCGCCAAGGGGGTGCGTCGTGCCGATGGTTCGCTGATCAAGTTTGATGGCAATGCGGCAGTGTTGTTGAACAATAAGCTGGAGCCAATTGGTACGCGTATTTTTGGCCCGGTCACCCGTGAATTGCGCAATGAGCGCTTCATGAAAATCGTGTCGCTGGCCCCAGAAGTGCTGTAAAGCAAGCAAGGAAAAATCATGCGCAAGATCAAGAAAAACGACGAAGTGATCGTCATTGCCGGTAAAGATAAAGGTAATCGTGGCAACGTGCTGAGCGTGCTGGATGATCAGGTTCTGGTGAGTGGCATCAATAAGGTTAAGAAGCATCAAAAGCCGAATCCGGTGAAGGGTGTGGCTGGTGGTATCGTGGAAATGGAAAAGCCTGTTCATATTTCCAACGTTGCTATTTACAACGCGGCAAGCAAAAAGGCTGACCGTGTTGGTGTTAAGTTGCTGGAAGACGGCCGTAAGGTTCGTGTATTCAAGTCCAGCGGCGAAGTGATTGCCTGAGGGGTAAGGAAGAGCATGGCTCGTTTATACGATTACTACAAAGATACAGTGGCCAAGAATCTGATGAAGCAGTTCGGCTACAAGTCCATTATGGAAGTGCCGCGCATCGAGAAGATCACCCTGAATATGGGTGTGGGTGAGGCGGTTGCCGATAAAAAGGTGATGGATCACGCTGTATCCGATATGCAGAAGATTGCAGGTCAAAAGCCTGTTGTGACAAAGTCGAAGAAATCCATCGCGGGTTTCAAGATTCGCCAGGACTATCCGGTTGGCTGCAAAGTGACGCTGCGCCGCGAGCGCATGTATGAATTTCTGGATCGTCTGGTGACGGTGGCTATTCCACGTATCCGTGATTTCCGTGGTATTTCCGGCAAGTCTTTTGATGGACGAGGCAACTACAACATGGGTGTCAAGGAGCAGATCATTTTCCCGGAAATCGAGTACGACAAAATTGATGCGTTGCGTGGTATGAATATCACCATTACAACCACTGCTAAAACCGATGAAGAGGCAAAGGCGCTTTTGTTGGCATTCAAGTTTCCACTGAAGGGTTGAGGGTGATATGGCTAAATTATCTATTATTAACCGTGAACAAAAACGCCGCGATACGGTAAAGAAATTTGCTGCCAAGCGCGCAGCTTTGGAGGCGATTGCAACCGATGTCTCTTTGAGCGAAGAGGAGCGTTTTGCCGCTCGTCAAAAAATACAGGCGCTGCCGCGCAATTCCAGCCCTGTGCGCTTGCGTAACCGTTGTGTATTGACGGGTCGCCCACGCGGTGTATTCAGCAAGTTTGGTTTGGGTCGCACGAAATTGCGTGAATACGCAATGCGCGGTGAGATTCCTGGTGTAGTCAAGGCAAGCTGGTAAGGGTGAATTTATGAGTATGAGTGATCCGATCTCCGATATGTTGACGCGTATTCGCAACGCGCAGATGGCGGAAAAATTAACGGTAGCAATGCCTTCTTCCAAGCTCAAAGCAGCGATTGCTAAGGTGCTCCAGGATGAGGGGTATGTAGATGGTTTCAAGATTTCGGAAAAAGAAGGCAAGCCTACTTTGGAAATCGGTTTGAAATATTACGCTGATCGTCCGGTTATTGAGACGATCCAGCGTGTAAGCCGCCCCGGGTTGCGTGTGTACAAGGGGAGCGAAGATATTCCCAAGGTTATGAATGGCTTGGGTATCGCTATCGTGTCGACCTCCAAGGGTTTGATGACTGATCGCAAAGCGCGCGCCAACGGCATCGGTGGCGAAGTTCTGTGCATCGTCGCGTAACGGAGGAAACATGTCTAGAGTAGCTAAAAATCCTGTCGTTGTGCCTGCTGGCGTTGAAGTAACGCTGGCCGCCAATAAAATTTCCGTTAAAGGCCCGAAGGGTTCTTTGATCCAGTCGCTGAACAGCGATGTGACCGTTGTGCGTGAGGGCGATGTGCTGTTGTGCAAGGCCACCAACGACTCGCAACAGGCTAACGCGCAGTCCGGCACTATTCGTGCGTTAGTGGCCAACATGATTGCCGGTGTTAATCAAGGCTTCGAGCGCAAGTTGACACTGGTTGGCGTGGGCTATCGCGCCCAGGCAACCGGTGATTCGCTGAACCTGACACTGGGTTTCTCGCATCCTGTGGTGCACAAGATGCCTGCCGGTGTGAAAGTGGCGACCCCAACTCAAACTGAAATCGTATTGACGGGTTCCGATAAGCAACAGGTTGGTCAGGTTGCTGCCGAGATTCGTGCTTACCGTCAACCCGAGCCTTACAAGGGCAAGGGCGTGCGTTACGCGGACGAAGTGGTAATCCTGAAAGAAACCAAGAAGAAATAATCGAGGCTGATATGTCGAACAAGAATGAAGCGCGTCAGCGCAGAGCACGCAAAACCCGTGCAAAAATTGCTGATCAAAAATCGGTACGTTTGGCGATCCACCGCACTAGCCAGCACATCTACGCGCAAGTGATTTCTGCTGATGGCGGCAAGGTGTTGGCAAGTGCATCCACTGTCGAGGCGGATATGCGCAAAGAAGTGGGCAATGGCGGTAATGCCGCCGCCGCCGCTGTTGTGGGCAAGCGTATCGCCGAGAAAGCCAAAAGCGCTGGGGTTACAGCGGTTGCGTTTGATCGTTCCGGTAACAAATACCATGGTCGCATCAAGGCGCTGGCAGATGCCGCGCGCGAACATGGTCTTCAGTTCTAATTAGAGGTAATCATGGCTAAAGCTCAAGGTAAAGGTCAGCAACAGCAAGAAGAACGTGGTGACGGCCTCATCGAGAAGATGATTGCGGTGAACCGTGTGACCAAGGTGGTTAAGGGTGGTCGCATTATGGGTTTTGCCGCATTGACGGTGGTTGGCGATGGCGATGGTAGCATCGGCATGGGCAAAGGCAAGTCCAAGGAAGTGCCGGTTGCCGTGCAAAAGGCGATGGAAGAGTCCCGCCGCAAGCTGATCAAGGTGAATTTGAAGAACGGCACGCTGCATCATGCTGTAATAGGTCGTCATGGCGCTGCCAAAGTTTATATGCAGCCAGCGTCTGAAGGTACTGGAATTATTGCCGGTGGTGCGATGCGTGCTGTGTTTGAAGCTGCCGGCGTACGTAACGTGCTGGCCAAGTGCATCGGTTCGAGCAACCCTTATAACGTGGTGCGTGCAACGCTGAACGGTTTGAAGGCGTTGAATTCTCCCGCAGAAATTGCGGCGAAGCGCGGTAAGAGCGTAGAAGAAATTCAGGGGTAATCATGGCACAAGCTAAGAAATTAAAAGTGACGCTGGTGAAGAGTGTGATCGGCACGAAAGAATCTCACCGCGCATGTGTTCGCGGTTTGGGGCTGCGTCGCCTCAACCACACGGTTGAAGTGGAAGACACACCGGCAGTACGCGGCATGATCAACAAAGTATATTACTTGGTTAAGTGGGAGGCATAAGTGCAACTCAATCAAATTAAGCCTAGTTCGGGCTCTAAGCACGCCAAGCGTCGCGTTGGTCGCGGCATCGGTTCCGGTCTGGGTAAGACAGCCGGTCGCGGTCACAAAGGTCAGAAGTCCCGCTCCGGCGGTTTCCACAAAGTGGGCTTCGAGGGCGGTCAGATGCCTTTGCAGCGGCGTTTGCCCAAGCGTGGCTTCGTATCTTTGACTCGCAATGACACGGCTCAAGTGCGTTTGTCCGATCTGGAGAATCTGCCGGTCGACACCATCGACTTGTTGGCGCTGAAGCAGGCGGGGGTTGTTCCCGCGATTGCTTTGACGGCCAAGGTGATATTGGCGGGCGAGATCAAGCGTGCGGTCAAGTTGCAAGGTTTGCTGTTGACCAAGGGCGCGCGTGCTGCTGTTGAAGCTGCCGGCGGTAGTATTGCTGAGTAAGGGTAGTCTGTGAACGCCGAGACCAAAGGAATTAAGGGTAATAAATACGGCGATCTCGGTCAGCGCTTGTGGTTCCTTTTGGGGGCCTTGATCGTTTACCGTATCGGCGCACATATCCCGGTGCCGGGAATTGATCCGGTTGTATTGGCGGATCTATTTAAGTCGCAAAAAGGCGGTATCTTGGGCATGTTCAACATGTTCTCGGGCGGTGCGCTGTCGCGCTTTACCATTTTTGCATTGGGGATCATGCCGTATATTTCGGCTTCTATCATCATGCAGTTGGCCGCGATTGCTGTGCCGCAACTCGAACAGTTGAAGAAAGAAGGCGAGGCCGGACGTCGCAAAATTACGCAGTACACGCGTTACGGTACTTTATTGCTGGCAGTGTTTCAGGCATTCGGTATCTCGGTGGCATTGCAATCGCAGGCTGGCCTAGTTCCTCACCCCGGCGCAATGTTCCAGTTGACCACAGTGATGACGTTGGTGACCGGTACGATGTTCCTGATGTGGCTGGGTGAGCAGATCACCGAGCGCGGTTTGGGTAACGGTATTTCGCTGATTATTTTTGCAGGTATTGCGGCTGGCTTGCCGAGTGCGATCGGTAACACGCTGGAAATGGCGCGTACGGGTGCTTTCTCGATACCGCTGGTGTTGTTCCTGATGATTGGCGCATTTGCGATTACCGCACTGGTGGTGTTTGTCGAACGTGGGCAGCGCAAGATATTGGTGAATTATGCCAAGCGTCAGGTTGGCAACAAAGTATATGGCGGGCAAAGCTCCCATCTACCGTTGAAGCTGAATATGGCTGGGGTTATTCCGCCGATCTTCGCTTCCAGCATTATTTTGTTCCCGGCTACCTTGGCGGGTTGGTTCGGTGCCGGTCAAAGCATGACTTGGTTAAAAGATGTAAGCGAGAAATTGTCGCCGGGGCAACCGATTTACGTGTTGTTCTATGCGGCAGCCATTGTGTTCTTCTGTTTTTTCTACACGGCGCTGGTATTTAGCCCGAAAGAAACGGCTGACAACTTGAAGAAGAGTGGAGCATTTTTGCCTGGAATCCGCCCTGGCGAACAGACTGCTCGCTATATCGAAAAGATCATGCTGCGCCTGACTCTGGTGGGGGCGGTGTACATTACACTGGTATGTTTGCTGCCGGAGTTCTTGGTGGTGAAGTGGAATGTACCGTTTTACTTTGGTGGCACCTCGCTGTTGATTCTGGTCGTAGTGACAATGGACTTTATGGCGCAAGTACAATCTTACATGATGACGCACCAGTATGAGAATTTGCTGAAAAAAGCCAGTTTCAAGGGCGGGTTGACACGCTGATGGCTAAAGAAGACGTTATACAGATGCAGGGCGAAATACTTGAAGCCCTGCCCAATGCAACCTTTAAAGTGAAATTGGAAAACGGTTTTGAAGTATTGGGTCACATTTCCGGCAAGATGCGCATGCACTATATTCGTATCCTGCCTGGAGACAAGGTTACCGTGGACGTATCGCCGTACGATTTGAGTCGGGCACGCATTGTGTTCCGTGCCAGATAAAGTTGTTAAGTAAGGGTTTTAGGAGAACGCAATGAAAGTTCAAGCATCAGTAAAGAAGGTATGCCGTAATTGCAAAATTATTCGGCGCAATCGGGTGGTTCGTGTGATTTGCAGTAGCGATCCACGCCACAAACAACGCCAGGGCTGATTGAGTTTTATCGCTGCTGGATGGTATAATCTTAGCTTTTTTGAACGATAGGGTAGCTGCATGGCTCGTATTGCAGGTGTAAACATTCCGAATCATCAACATGCCGAGATCGCATTGACCGCGATTTATGGTATTGGGCGCACTCGTGCGCGCGAAATCTGCGCCGCTGCGGGTGTCGTTACTTCCACAAAAATGAAAGATGTCAGCGACGCCGACATGGAGAAGCTGCGCGACGAAGTCGCCAAGTTTACGGTGGAGGGCGATCTGCGTCGCGAGATATCCATGAACATCAAGCGTCTGATGGACTTGGGCTCCTATCGCGGTTTGCGCCACCGTCGCGGTTTGCCGTGCCGTGGTCAGCGTACCCGTACCAATGCACGTACCCGCAAAGGCCCGCGTAAATCAATCGCCGGTGCGAAGAAGTAATTTAATAGAGGATTTGAGACATGGCTAAGACCAGCACGCGAGTGCGCAAAAAAGTCAAAAAGAATGTTGCCGAGGGTATCGCCCACGTGCATGCATCTTTTAACAACACTATTGTGACTATCACCGACCGTCAGGGTAATGCGCTGGCTTGGTCTACCAGTGGCGGTAACGGTTTTAAGGGCTCGCGCAAGAGTACACCGTTTGCGGCTCAAATTGCCGCCGAACAGGCCGGTAAGGCCGCGCAGGAATGCGGCGTGAAGAATCTCGAAGTGCGCATCAAAGGGCCAGGTCCCGGTCGCGAGTCTGCTGTGCGTGCGCTGAATGCTGCGGGTTTTAAAATCACTAGCGTTTCGGACATCACGCCGGTGCCGCATAACGGCTGCCGTCCGCCGAAAAAGCGTCGTATCTAATTGTTGGGAGTATAGATCTTGGCTAGAAATCTTGATGCAAAGTGCCGTAAGTGCCGCCGTGAAGGCGAGAAGCTGTTCCTTAAGGCTGAAAAATGTTTCACCGACAAATGTGCGGTAGAGCGTCGCGCCTACCCGCCCGGTCAGCACGGTCAGAAGAAGAACACTCGCCAGTCCGAGTACGGTGGCCAGTTGCGCGAAAAACAAAAATTGCGTCGTATTTACGGCGTGATGGAGGGGCAGTTCCGCCTGACATACAAGCGTGCTGAAGCTGCTCGCGGCATTACCGGCGAAAGCTTGCTGCAAATTCTGGAATCGCGGCTGGATAATGTTTCCTACCGCATGGGTTTCGGCGCGTCGCGCGCGGAGGCTCGTCAGGTGGTGCGTCACAACTCCATTTTGGTTAATGGCAAACGCGTGAACATCCCTTCCTATCAAGTGCGTCCAGGTGACGTGGTTGAAGTGGCTGATAAATCCAAGAACCAGTTGCGCGTGAAGGCTGCTTTGCAAGCCGCCGAACAGCGTGGCTTCCCCGAATGGATCGATGTCGATGTCAAGTCGTTCAAGGGTACGTACAAAGCCATGCCGCAACGTTCCGAACTGCCAGCTACGATCAACGAACACCTCGTTGTCGAGTTGTATTCTAAGTAATCCACGCGGAGTACATACATGTCTTATACCAATTTGCTGAAGCCCCGCATCATCGACGTGCAACGTATCTCTCCCACGCAGGCGCGGGTAGTGATGGAGCCGTTCGAGCGTGGCTATGGCCACACTTTAGGCAATGCCTTGCGTCGTATTCTGTTGTCGTCGATGCCTGGCTTTGCGGTAACCGAAGTGAAAATCGCCGGCGTGTTGCACGAGTACTCTTCTATTGACGGCGTACAGGAAGACGTTGTTGAAATCCTGCTGAATCTGAAAGGTATCGTGCTCAAGCTGCACAATATCCGCGAAGCGACACTGCACCTGAAGAAGTCGGGTGCCGGTGTTGTGACCGCCGCCGATATCGAGACCAATGCAGACACCGAGGTCATCAACCCGAATCACGTGATCGCCCATCTCACTGCCGGTGGCAAGCTGGAGATCGAGATCAAGGTTGAGCAAGGCCGTGGCTATGTTTCCGCGATCTCGCGTCAACAACCGGGTGCGACACGTCCGGTTGGCCACATCGCCTTGGACGCATCGTTCAGCCCGATCTCCCGCGTGAGCTACTCTGTGGAGAGCGCACGTGTCGAACAGCGTACCGACCTGGACAAGCTGATCATGGACATCGAGACCAACAGCGCGATCGATCCTGAAGAGTCCATCCGTTATGCGGCACGCATTCTGGTTGATCAGTTCTCCGTATTCGCCGCTCTGGAAGGCACACCTGCCCCGGTAGAGAAACCGCAAGCACCCAAGGTCGATCCGATGTTGTTGCGTCCGGTCGATGATCTGGAACTGACACCACGTTCATCCAACTGCCTCAAGGCTCAGAGCATCCATTACATCGGCGATCTGATCCAACACAACGAATCGGATCTGTTGCGCACCCCGAATCTGGGTCGCAAGTCGCTGAACGAGATCAAGCAAGTGCTGGCCGAACATGGCCTGTCGCTGGGTATGAAATTGGAAAACTGGCCTGCCACTGCAGAGAAGTAAGCCGGAATAGTTAAGAGCAGTACGAAAGGATAATCATGCGTCACCGTTTAGGTCTCAGAAAACTCAATCGCACCAGCAGCCACCGTCTGGCGATGCTGCGCAACATGACCGTTTCCCTGTTGCGTCATGAAGTCATCAAGACGACTTTGCCCAAGGCTAAAGAACTGCGCCGCGTGGCAGAGCCCATCCTGACTCTGGGCAAGACACCAAGCCTGTCCAACCGTCGCCTGGCGTTCTCCCGTCTGCGCGACCGCGAGATCGTCACCAAGCTGTTCGACGAACTCGGCCCCCGTTATGCGGCCCGTAACGGCGGCTATTCCCGCATCCTGAAATTCGGTTTCCGCAAAGGCGACAACGCTCCGATGGCGCTGGTTGAACTGATGGATCGTCCGGCCGATGCACAGCCGGTAGAAGTCGCAGACGAGTAAGTTTCGTTTGCTACAGGCAACGACAAACAAGGCCGGGTTATCCCGGCCTTGTTGTTTTGTTGCATCACGAATACCGAACTGGCTAATTTTCTTAGCGCAGCAGCTTTTTCAGATACGGCCCGGTCACGCTGTCCTTGTTCGCCGCAACATCCTTGGGAGAGCCCTGTGCCACGATCATGCCACCGCCGTCGCCACCTTCCGGCCCCAGATCAATGACCCAATCCGCCGTCTTGATCACATCCAGATTGTGTTCGATCACCACCACCGTATTGCCCTGATCGCGCAGTTTGTGGATGACCTTGAGCAGCATGTCGATGTCGTGGAAATGCAGCCCCGTGGTCGGCTCGTCGAGAATATACAGCGTGCGCCCCGTATCGCGCTTGGAAAGCTCCAGCGACAACTTCACGCGCTGCGCCTCGCCTCCGGAAAGCGTCGTGGCACTCTGTCCCAGCGTGATGTAGCCCAAGCCCACATCCAGCAGCGTTTGCAGCTTGCGCGCGATGATAGGCACGGCCTTAAAGAACTCGTAGGCGGCCTCCACCGTCATGTTCAACACCTTGTGGATGTTCGCCCCCTTGTACAGCACCTCCAGCGTCTCGCGGTTGTAGCGCTGGCCGTGGCACACGTCGCACGGCACGTACACGTCCGGCAAAAAGTGCATCTCCACTTTGATCACGCCGTCGCCCTGGCATGATTCGCAGCGGCCACCCTTCACGTTGAACGAGAAGCGCCCCGGCCCGTAGCCGCGCTCGCGCGCAGTCGGCACACCGGAGAACAGGTCGCGTATCGGCGTGAACAGTCCGGTATAGGTCGCCGGATTGGAACGCGGCGTGCGCCCGATCGGCGACTGGTCCACGTTGATGACTTTGTCGAAGAATTCCAACCCCTCGATTTCCGCATAGGGCGCGGGCTCGGCATTGCTGCCGTACAGATGCTTGGCCACCGCGTTATAGAGCGTGTCGTTGATGAGCGTGGACTTACCCGAACCGGACACGCCCGCGATGCAGGTGAGCAAACCCACCGGCAGATCGAGTGTCACCTCTTTCAGATTGTTGCCGCACGCCCCGATGATCTTGAGCCTGCGTTCCTTGTCCGGCTTGCGATATTTCGTCGGCAACGGGATGCTGCGCCGTCCCGACAGATAATCGCCGGTGAGAGATTTTGGGTTGGCGGTCACTTGCTTGGGTGTGCCCTCGGCCACCACCGTACCGCCGTGCTCGCCCGCGCCCGGCCCCATATCCACCACATAGTCGGCGGTGAGAATGGCATCCTCGTCATGCTCCACCACGATCACGCTGTTGCCCATGTCGCGCAGGCGCTTCAATGTATCCAGCAGACGGTCGTTGTCGCGCTGGTGCAGGCCGATGGAAGGCTCGTCCAGCACATACATCACACCGGTGAGTCCCGAGCCGATCTGCGACGCCAAGCGGATGCGCTGCGCCTCGCCGCCGGAGAGTGTCTCGGCGGAACGATCCAGCGACAGGTAATCCAGTCCCACGTTATTCAGGAAAGTCAGGCGGCTGGCGATCTCCAGCACGATCTTCTCGGCGATGGCCTGCTTGTTACCGGGCAGCGTCACGCCCTGGAAAAAAGTCAGCGCCTGCTTCAGCGGCAACGCGCTGAGCTGGTAGATGGTCTTGTCGGCCACGCGCACATGGCGTGCCTCCTCGCGCAAGCGCGTGCCTTTGCACTCCGGGCACGAGCACGAGTTCAGATACTTCGCCAGCTCTTCGCGCACCGTGGGCGAATCCGTTTCGTTATAGCGTCGCTCCAGATTGTTCGCGATGCCCTCGAAGGCGTGCTCGCGCAGCATCTTTTTGCCGCGCTCGTTCAGGTAGGTGAAGGCGATTTCCTCGCGCCCGCTACCGTATAGAACCACCTGCTGAATCTTCTCCGGCAGACTCTCGAAGGACTGCTCCAGATCGAAATCGTAATGTTTCGCCAGACTGTCCAGCATCTGGAAATAGAACTGATTGCGCCTGTCCCAGCCCTTGATCGCACCGCCGCTCAACGAGAGCGAAGGGAAAGTCACGATGCGCGCCGGATCGAAGAAAGAGATCACGCCCAAACCGTCGCACTTCGGGCACGCCCCCATCGGGCTGTTGAACGAGAACAGGCGCGGCTCCAACTCCTGTAGCGAGTAGTTGCAGATAGGGCAGGCGAACTTGGCCGAGAACAGATGCTCCTTGCTTGTATCCATCTCCACCGCCAGCGCGCGGCCATCGGCATGGCGCAGCGCCGTCTCGAACGACTCCGCCAAACGCTGCTTGATGTCGGCGGATACTTTCAATCTGTCCACCACGATCTCAATCGTGTGCTTCTTGTTCTTCTCCAGCCTCGGCAGCGCATCCATCTCGCACACCTTGCCGTTCACACGCAGCCGCACAAAACCCTGCGCGCGCAACTCGTCGAATAGATCCTCCTGCTCGCCTTTGCGCTCCACTACGATAGGCGACAGAATCATCACCTTCGTGCCCTCCGGCAGCGCCAGCACATGATCCACCATCTGCCCCACCGACTGCGCCTGCAACACGATGTCGTGCTGCGGACAGAACGGGTCGCCCGCGCGCGCGAACAGCAGACGCAGGTAATCATGTATCTCCGTCACCGTACCCACCGTCGAGCGCGGGTTGTGCGAAGTGGCTTTCTGTTCGATGGCGATGGCTGGGGAGAGACCTTCAATCAGATCGACATCCGGCTTCTCCATCAACTGCAGGAACTGGCGCGCATAGGCCGAGAGCGATTCCACATAGCGCCGCTGCCCCTCGGCATACAGCGTATCGAAAGCGAGCGAGGACTTGCCGGAGCCGGACAAACCGGTGATCACCACTAACTGGTTGCGCGGCAGATCGAGGCTGATGTTCTTCAGGTTGTGGGTGCGGGCACCGCGGATTTTGATGTATTCCATGTGAGGCCGAGAGTCTGAAAAGCGACTGGACAATATACGCGAAAACGACTGCTTTCCCAAACTCTAAAAACCGTTTGTAGTGAGCTTGTTGAACCTTATGGTGGGTTCTGGTAAGGATTTATGATGCAGCGATTAGGTCTGTAGCGCAGGCATACAACGTTTTGCATTTCTTTTCTGACAGCGTCGAATAAATCAGCATGATCTCTGCCAGCCTGTCATCGGCGCAATAAAAATAAGCTGCGGGGACTTTTAGATAGTGTCGTCACGAGATGGCCGCCCACAAGGCAATGCAGCGAATATGGACAGCCGCAAGGAGCGATGCGGTGCATTTCGCATAGCGAGTCGCAATCCCCCTCCATCGCTTGAGATGCGAGAAGGCGTTTTCCACCAAGTGCCGTAGTTTGTAGAGCTCTTTGTCATATTCGCGCTGATCTTTCCTGTTCCTTCGAGGCGGAATCTGTGCCTTCATGCCCTGCTGTTGCGCTTGCTCAATAATCGCGTCGCTGTCGTACCCCTTGTCTGCCAGCAAGTTTTCAGCCGTCAGCCCCTCGATGAGTTTGCCAGCTTGCGTGCAATCTGCTGCGGTACACGATCACTAATGTCGTGCCTTCTTAACGTTGATTTTGTCATTTATTTGAGCCGCTTTATAACGAAGGCTCGATTATGACTGATTTTTACTTTCTCGTGACGACACTACCTAGTTGTTTCACCAGTAGTTCCATCAGGCCGGAATTCAGCGGTTTTAATAAAAATGCAGTTATGTCAGTGCGTTGCACTGCGTCTATATTTCGCTGGACACCGGCCTGCGCCGGTGTGACGAATAGTTAGAGATACCCACAATAGGGAACCACGGTTCTCTGTCAATCCTGATCCGCCCGCGCCCATAAAAACCAACCTCTCCCTCGGGTGTATAATCCGCGCTCCTGAAATTTGCGGCAGTCTTGCTGTAATCAATAAATCGGTCGAGATGATAAAAAAACTGTTCAAGCGGGTGTTCGGCAAGTCTGCCAAAGTGAAGTCGCTGGGGGCGGCCAGTGTGATCCCGTTCGAGGTGCATAAGGTGGGGCGAGACGGTATCAGCTACGGGGCGAAGCGCGTGACGGACGGGTTGCAGGCGGCGGGTTTCAAGGCGTTTGTGGTGGGCGGCGCGGTGCGCGACCTGCTGCTGGATAAACATCCCAAGGATTTCGATGTGGCGACGGATGCCACGCCGGAGGAGGTGCGCCGCGTGTTCCGCCGCGCGCGCATCATCGGGCGGCGTTTCCGTCTGGTGCATGTGATGTTCGGCGAAGAGACGGTGGAGGTATCGACCTTCCGCCGCGCCATCGACGCCGAGGACGCGGAGACCGACGCACACGGACGCATTCTGCGCGACAACGAATTCGGCGACCAGGAGCAGGATGCGGCGCGGCGCGATTTCACCGCCAACGCGCTGTTCTACGACCCCACCACGCAAGAGATATTCGACTACCACCACGGTTACGAGGACATCCGCGCCAATACCCTGCGCATGGTCGGCGACCCGGAAGTGCGCTACCGCGAAGACCCGGTGCGCATGCTGCGCGCGGTGCGACTGTCCGCCAAGCTGGGCATGAAGCTGGATGCGGCGACCGCTGCGCCGATTGCCAAAATGAAAGATTTGCTGGCGAATGTGCCGGAAGCGCGCATGTTCGACGAGATGCTGAAGTTGCTGTTGTCCGGCCACGCTTGGGAATGCATCAAGAAGCTGCGCGCGATGGAGTTGCACCACGGCATGCTGCCGATGCTGGATGTGATCCTGGAGCAGCCGCTGGGCGAGAAGTTCGTGACGCTGGCGCTGAAGAACACGGATGCTCGCATACAGGCAGACAAGCCGACCAATCCGGCGTTCCTGTTCGCCTGCCTGTTGTGGCACGAGGTGCTGGCCGCGTGGAAGACGAAACAGGATGCGGGCGAGAAGCCGATAGGCGCGCTGCACGAGGCGATGGATGAGGTGCTGGGGCGGCAGCGCGCGCAACTCGCCATTCCGCGCCGTTACGATGCGGTGATGAAAGAGATGTGGGTGATGCAGCCGCGCTTCGAGCAGCGCGGCGGACAGCGACCAATGCGTTTGCTGGGCGTGCCGCGCTTCCGCGCGGCTTACGATTTCCTGTTGCTGCGCTGCGAGAGCGGCGAGGTGGATAAGGGGCTGGGCGAGTGGTGGACGGAGTTTCAGGATGCGTCGGAAGAGCGCCGAGCCGAGATGCTGCAGCCCGATACCGGCCCGAAGAAGAAGCGCCGCCGTAGCAAGAAGCCTAATGCTACTGCGGTTCAGGCCGAACTGCCTATAGATTGAGCGCCGGCAAGTGATGGAACACAAAGTCTTTGTCGGTTTGGGCAGCAATCTGGCTGACCCGCAGGTGCAGGTGTCGCAGGCGATGCGCGAGCTGGATAATTTGCCGCAGACGCGCGTGGTGAATTGCTCTTCCTTGTATCGCAGTGCGCCGGTGGGTTATCTGGATCAGCCGGATTTCATCAATGCGGTGGCGGAGTTGCGGACGGCATTGTCGCCGCGCGACCTGCTCGGCGGGCTGTTGGCGCTGGAGCATCGTTGCGGGCGCACACGCGATTTCATCAATGCACCGCGCACGCTGGACTTGGATGTGTTGCTGTATGACGGTCTGCGTCATCACGAACACGGCCTGACCATCCCGCATCCGCAGATGCATCTGCGCGCGTTCGTGTTGCAGCCTCTGCTGGAGATCGCGCCGGGATGCGTCATTCCCGGCATCGGTGCGGCGGCGGAAGCGGCACGAACATGTGAAGATCAACGACTTGAAAAAATAGTTTAGCCACAGAGTACACAGAGACCACAGAGAAGGTCGCGTCACGATTAGATTTTCGCCTTACTTCTCTGTGTACTCTGTGGCTACGGTTTGAAGGGTTTTAAAAATGCCGCTCAGTAAATATCGCTATATCGTGGTCGAAGGCCCCATCGGTGTGGGCAAGACGAGCTTGACGCAACGGCTGGCGGAACGTACCGCGGCGCAGACGCTGTTGGAGAAGCCGCAGGACAATCCTTTCCTTGCGCGTTTCTATCAGGATTCCGCGCGCTACGCTTTGCCCACGCAACTGTTCTTCCTGTTCCAGCGCATCAACGAGGTGCGCGATCTGGCGCAGATGGACCTGTTCGGCAACCGCACCATCTCCGATTATCTGTTCGAGAAAGACACTTTGTTCGCGCGCCTCACTTTGAGCGAGGATGAATACAAGCTGTACCAGAACATCTATCAGAGCCTTGCGCCGCAAGCGCCGACGCCCGATCTGGTGGTCTATCTGCAAGCCTCGACCGATGCGCTGGTCGAGCGGATACAGCGTCGCGGCCTGCGCTATGAGAACACCATCGGCAGCGATTATCTGGCGCGGCTGGCGCAGAGTTACGGCGAGTTCTTCCACCACTACGATGCGGCGCCGTTGCTGGTGGTGAACAGCGATAATCTGAACTTCGTCGATGAGGACGAGGACTTCGAGTTACTGTTGCAACGTATCCAAAACATGCGCGGGCCGCGCGAATTTTTCAGTCTGGGGCGGGATTGACCTCGGTCATTCGCTGAATCAATTCCTCCCCATTCAAGGGGGAGGCTACACCCGCAAGGAGTAGGCCGTGGTTGCCTCGGAGAGGTTCTTTCCCCCTCCGGGGGTATGGGGCTGAAGCCCCGACAACACACGCTCGGAGGGGGATGGGTTAATGCGGTAATTCTTACCCATCCCCACCCCAACCCTCCCCTTGAAGGGGAGGGCGTTATATGGAGGGGGCTTTGATGCGTAAGACACTCACTACATTGCAGGCGATGCGCGACAAGGGCGAGAAGATCGCGGTGCTGACATGCTACGACGCGAGTTTCGCCACGCTGCTGGAGAACAACGGCGTGGAGGTGCTGCTGGTGGGCGATTCGCTCGGCATGGTGTTGCAGGGGCGCGAATCCACGCTCGCCGTTACGCTGGAGGCGATGGCTTATCACACGGCTTGTGTCGCCAGCGGTGCGGCGCAGGCTTTTATTATGGCCGATATGCCGTTCGGCACTTCGCAGGTCAGCCCGCGCGAGACGTTTGCCAACGCCGCACAATTGATGGCGGCGGGGGCGCATATGGTCAAGCTCGAAGGCGGTGCGGCGATGGCCGAGACTATTGCCTTTCTCACTGAGCGCGGCATTCCCGTGTGCGCGCATATCGGTTTGACCCCGCAATCGGTGCATCAGATGGGGGGGTATCGGTTGCAAGGCAAGACCGATGCGGCTGCGCAACAGTTGTTGCAAGATGCGCAGGCATTGCAGCAGGCGGGGGCGGGCATGCTGCTGCTGGAGGCGGTGCCTGCGGCATTGGCGAAGCAGATCACGGCAGCGCTGCATGTGCCCACCATCGGCATCGGCGCGGGTGCGGATTGTTCCGGTCAGGTGCTGGTGCTGCACGACATGCTCGACATCTATCCGGGCAAGAAGGCGCGCTTCGTGAAGAACTATATGCAGGGTTCCGCTTCCATCGCGCAGGCTGTGGCGAACTATGCGCGCGAGGTGAAATCCGGCGCGTTCCCCGCCCAGGAGCATAGTTTCTGATGATGCAGATCAATACGATTGCTGCGTTGCGCGCACATCTGGCGCAAGCCGGAACGGTAGCCTTTGTGCCGACCATGGGCAATTTGCACGAGGGGCATATCGACCTCGTGCGCCAAGCGCGGGGTCATGCGGACTGCACCAAAGGTAGGCAATCCGCTAATCGGCAAGCCGATTGCGGGGCTGTCACCGTGGTGGTGAGCATCTTCGTCAATCCCTTGCAGTTCGGCCCCGCGGAAGACTTCGACAAATATCCGCGCACGCTGGATGCCGACTGCGCCAAGCTGGAAGGCCTGGCGGATGTGGTGTTCGTGCCGGCGGTGAACGAGATGTATGCGCGGCAGCAGACTGTGTTCGTCGAGCCGCCGCCAATCGCCGATGAATTGTGCGGCGCGGCGCGTCCGGGGCATTTTCGCGGCATGGCGACGGTGGTGCTGAAGCTGCTGAACACCGTGCAGCCGCAGGTGGCGCTGTTCGGCAAGAAGGACTATCAGCAGTTGCATATCATCCGCCAGATGGTGGCGCAGATGAACCTGCCGGTCCGCATCATCGGCGGCGAGACGGTGCGCGCGGCGGACGGTCTGGCGCTGAGTTCGCGCAACCAATATCTGTCTGCACGCGAGCGTGAGGAGGCGGTCTTCCTGCAACAGACGCTGGACAAGGTGCGACTGGAGATATTGGGCGGTGCGCGCGACTATGCCAAGGTGGAAGCCGATGCGGCCTCTGTGTTGACCAAGCGCGGGTGGCAGGTCGAGTATGTGTCGGTGCGCGACCAAGAGTCGTTGGGTATTCCGGCGGTATCGGATCGCATGCTGGTGGTGCTGGCGGCGGCGCGCTTGGGTGCGACGCGGCTGATCGATAATCTCGAAGTCGAACTCGTTTAGCGGTTTGTCTTTCCGGGTGCGCGACTTATAATGCGCGCCCACATCATTAAGGCCTGAAGTCAGAAGGCTGGTTTTTCCGGAGGTAGGCTATGCAACGGACCATGCTACAAGCGAAATTGCACCGCGTGCGCGTGACGCAATCGGAGTTGCATTACGAGGGTTCGTGCGCCATCGACGATGATTTGCTGGATGCTTCCGGCATCAGGGAATACCAGCAGATCGATATCTACAACGTCACCAACGGCGAGCGCTTCACCACCTATGCCATCCGCGCACAACGCGGCTCGCGTACCATCTCGGTGAACGGTGCGGCAGCGCATAAAGCCTCACCCGGCGATATCCTCATCATCGCGGCTTATTCTGCTTATTCCGAAACGGAGGTGCAGGAGTTTCATCCGCACCTGGTCTATGTGGATGAACATAACCGTATCATCGCGCAACGCGATGAGATTCCGGTGCAAGTGGTTTAAGGCCACCTCTAAAAATCCAAACTTCGTCGCAATACTGCGTTGCTCACAAAAAATTGCTCCTTACATATTAAACATATGCCGCGTCGCAATTTTTTGCTCGCGCCTTGTCTTGCTTAGAATTTTGAATTTTTAGAGGTGGCCTTAAGGCTTTTGCTGCGACCCGTCTGTGCGGGCTGAACTTTGCGCTTGAAATAAACCGATTTGGTCGGCATGATGCGCCCGCATGTGTAGTGTTGTCTGAACAATTCTCAGCGAGGGCGCGCGGCGATGACCATAAAAAAAATATCCAAGATCAATTTTTCCGGGAAGGCTATGAAGGCGGTTTCCCTGTTGCTGGCATTTCTCTCGATTCTTGCCGTTACCCTGCTGTATTACACCCAGAATCCTTTCCTCGAAGCGTTCGAGGCCAAAACCTACGATCTCAGATACAAGAGTTTGCGCGGGCCTATTGCCCCGCATCCGGACATCGCGATTATCGCCATCGACGATAAGAGTATCGCCGAATTGGGACGATTTCCGTGGACCAGGACCGAATATGCGCATCTCATCTCGCGCTTGTCCGATGCGGGGGCAAAACGCGTGTTGTTTGATGCGTTTTTTCCCGAGCACGAGGCGAGCAAACCAGACCGGGCTTTTGCGGAGGCTATAAAAAAGGCCGGTAATATTGTATTGGCGATGTCTTTTGATTTGGACAAAGACTTTCGCGTGGGAGGGGTGACCCGTTCGATCCCCGAGATCGAGCGCAATGCCGCCGGGATCGGGCACATCAATTTCTTACCGGAGAGCGATGGCGTGAACCGGCGCAGCATGCTGGTCATCCAGGACGCCGAAGGGAAATTCACCCCGTCGCTGGGTTTGGTGGGGGCGATGGCAGCGTTGGGCGAGAAAGAATTTACTGCGAACCCGTACGACATCGCCGTGGGCGAGCACCACATCCCGGTCAGCGCCGATTATGCGATGTGGATCAATTACACCGGCAATCCCGGCGTGTATCCGCGCTATTCGTTTACCGACGTGGCGCATGGGCGCATAGCGCCCGAGTTGTTGAAAGGCAAGATTCTGTTTGTCGGGGCAACCGCTTTGGGGGTCTACGATATGCGCGTGACGCCTTTTCACGGCAATACGCCCGGGGTGGAGGTGCATGCCACGATTGCCGACAATATCATCAGCGAACGCTATATTCGGCAAACCGGGTTCGAATCTCTGATCGATATTCTTTTCATTCTGTTGCTGGGTTCTTTGAGTTATTACCTGACGACGAAACTGCGTTTGTATAGCGCCATTCCTGCGGCATTCCTGATGTCGGCGGGTTACATCTGGTTAAGTTACCGTTTTTTCCTTGATGGACATTGGGTCAGTATGGTTTACCCGCCGCTGGCGGCGGTGGTGGCGGTGCTGGTTGGGGGGAGCTTCCGCTATCTGGTGCTGGATCGCAGTGCCCGGCAGATGCGATCCATGTTTTCCAGCTATTTGTCGGACAAACTGGTGGCGCGTCTGGAGGAAAACCCGGATGCCGCCAAGATCGGCGGGGACAATAAAGAGGTCACCGTTTTATTTACCGACGTGAAGTCTTTTACTTCGTTTAGCGAAAAGCATACACCGCAAGAAGTGGTGGCTCGCTTGAACGAGTACCTGGGGGCCATGGTACAGGTGGTCGAACGTTTCGACGGGACGGTGGATAAGTTTATCGGCGACGGAATACTGATTTATTGGGGGGCGCCGTTGGCGCAGCCGGATCATGCCAAGCTGGCGATCGAGTGCATTAAGGCAATGAGAAAACGCATGGAAGAACTGCGCGAAAAATGGAAGGCCGATGGTGTGGAGCCATTCTATATTCGCGGCGGTGTCCAATCCGGCGAAGTGGTGGCGGGCAATGTTGGTTTCGAGGGGAAAAAGATGGAATACACGGTCATCGGCGATACCGTGAATCAGGCCGCGCGTCTGGAAAGCTCGGCCAAATATTATGGGATCAACTTTCTGGTGGGGGAGAGCACTCACAAACTCACCGGGGGCGAATATGCCTACCGGGAACTGGACCGGATACGTGTGGTAGGGAAACAATTACCTGTTACAATTTACGAGCCGGTAGGGTTTTCTGCGGGGATAGATGAAAAAATGGCGGAACGGTTTAATTCCGCGCTTGAGTTGTATCGCGCAAGGCAGTGGGAAGAGTCGCGAAATAGTTTTCGTTCCATTCTCGCGGAAGCGCACAACGACAGGCCGTGCGAGATATACATCGAGCGATGCGATTTTTTTGAAAAGAATCCCCCCCCAGAAACATGGGATGGCGTTTTCACCAGAGATGAAAAATGATTTAGGCGACCCCTGTCGCGGCTTTCATGAGTGTTAACCAGCTTAATTAAGGTGCCCAAAATGCGGATTTTTAGAATTGCCTTCTTTGTTTTTTGCTTGAACGCCGGATTCTCTGCTCAGGCGGCGGAGCAGGCACCACTGGGGAATTTGGCCAAGGCGGATTTCAGTCGCGAGTTTGCGCTGCCCGCAGGCGCACAGGAATTGCTGGGGGGCAAGGCCGGGCGCCTGCATTTCGCGACCAAAGACGGGGGCGTGGTGGTAACCGGCCTGGACGGCGCGGTATTGATGACTTTGCCGGCGAAAGATGCCAAGGGTAATGCGATTTTTAAAAAGCCGCGTTCCGCGACTATCGGTAACGGCTTGCTTTATGTGGTGGACAGATCGTTGAACCAAGTGGCGATGTTCAATGCAAAGGGTGAGTATCAGGGGAGTTTCGGTGCAGGCGTGGATATGGATGATGCTGTCGGGGTGGCAACCCATGAAGGCATCGTTTATGTGCTCGACAAGGGGGATAAACGCATCCAAATGTTTGGCAGCAACGGTGTGTATATCAATATGCTGGAGTTGCGGCCCGCGTCCGCCGGCAAGCCGGCGAAAGGGGAAGAGGAGATACATCTGTTGCGCTCGCCGACCGATATTCAGGTGGATGCGCGCGGATTGATTTACGTGCTGGATAGCGATGACGATCTGGTGAAGGTGTACAAGCCGAGTGGAGAGTATGTCAAACATCTGCCCAGGAACGGGCACTTGGCATCGTTTGCGGTCGCGCAGGACGGGATTTATTTGGTGGATGGGGATGGTCTTTTCGTACAGAAATACAGCTTCGATGACAAGCCGGTATATCGTTTCGGTTCCAAAGGCAAGGATAAGGCGCAATTTAAAAGCATAACCGGTTTGGCCGTGATGAAGGATCGTCAGGTGGTGGTGGGCGACAAGGCCAAAGGCGTGGCCAGTGTTTTTGTGGCGGATGCGGGTGAGGCATTGGAGGAAGTTCCCAAATCCATTACGCGCCGTTTTGTGCAGTGGACGGGCGAGTTTCCCGCAGCCGTGATCACCAAGCTGGTTTCCGATGGTGCCGATTTGTTATACGGCATTAACAGCGACGAGAAGGAGGTTGTGCGCTTCAAGAACGGCGCGGTTGACGCGCAATTTAAATTGAAGGATGTCAAGCCGGTTGGCGTTGCGCTGGATAAGAGCGGCGGAGTCTGGGTGCTGGATGACAAAAAATCCAGAGTCATCAAGCTGGATGACAAGGGAAATATTGTGAGCAGTTTCGGTTCGAGCGGCAGCGGAGCCGGTCAGTTCGACGATCCGACCGATATTGCGATTTCTGCTTCGGGACGAATAATCGTCTCGGATAGCGGTAGTGACAAAGTGCAGATATTCAATGGCGACGGCATCTTCCAGAACGAGATCGCCAAGCTGGATAATCCGCTTGCGGTTTCGGTGAGTCCGCAAGAAACCTTGTTCGTGCTTGAAGACGGCAAAATTTCAATCTACTCCCCGCAGGGAGAAAAAGTGGGGGCGATAAGTAAAGAGCCGGATGGAGGGGAGGCCAATCTGGATTCTCCCAAAGACCTGCTGGCCACGGTAGATGAGGTCATGGTTCTGGATAAGAATCGGGTAAAGGTCTATACGCACAAGGGCAAATACCTGCGCTCTTTCGCCATCAAGGGAAAAGGCCGCGGGGAGTTGATCGAGCCTGTCTCGATAGCCGGCAAGGACGAGGTTACTTTCTATATTGCAGAAGAGGGCAACAAACGCATCCAGACTTTCGTGACCCAGTATAAGCCGAGCGCACCGCAACAGGTGGTGGCGGATGCCGGTGTGCATGCCATCCGCTTGCGTTGGGCCGATCCGAATCTGCCGTATATCAAGCAATATGCAATCTACCGTTCCAAGGAGGAGAACAGCGGTTTTGTGCGCGTCGCCACCAGTTTGCGCAATGAGTATGTCGATCGCGGCCTGGAAGCCGACGGCAAATATTTTTATCGCGTAGGTGCGGAGACCGCACTCGGATACGAGGGTGCCAGTAGCGCATTGGTGAATGCGGTAGCACGGAAGTTCATGCCTCCTGTCGTGTCGGAAATTAAAGTCGAACCCGGTTCGTGGCAACTCAAGATGACTTGGAAACCGGTTGAATCCGATTATCTGAGCGCCTACCGGATTTATCAGAAGGACGGCGACGTTTTCACCAAGGTGGGCGAAAGCGTGTTGCCGGAATTCGTAAAGAGCGGGTTGGCGGCCAATTCCAGATACACCTACTACATCAGCGCATTGAGCAAGGATGGACTGGAGTCTGAGAAGGCGGTAGTCAACGCCACAACCTCGGTATTTTCCAAGGCCCCGCTTGAGATCGAGATCGTCAAGCTGACCGATATTTTCTCGAATAGCTACAAGATTTACGAGCAGGACGGCGTCGGTGTCGTGAAGCTGACTAACAATACCGACAAGCTGATGGAAGGCGTCAAACTGGCGTTTACCTTGAAGGATTTCATGGACTATGCCACGGAAACCAACGTGGACAAGCTGCTGCCGGGGCAAAGCGTGGAAATACCGTTGAAGGCTGTCTTTAACAACAATATCCTGACGGTGACGGAAGACTCTTCAGTTCAGACGATGTTGGAGGCGAGTTATTTCGACAATGGGAAGCCGCAGATTTTTGCAAAAAATCCGACTATCAAGGTGTATGAAAAACACAAGCTGATGTGGGATCAACGCGAGCGTTACGCTGCTTTCATCACCCCGAAAGATCCGCCGCTGGTCGCGTTTACGCGTTCCGTCCTTACCCAGTACAGCGAGGTACATGACGAGTCCTTGATCGCGTCGGTAATGTACAACGCACTCGGCGTACTGGGGCTTACCTATGTTAAAGATCCAAGCAATCCATATCAGTTGTCCCGGAGTGGTGCCAACGTCGTGGACTATGTCCAGTTCCCGCGTGAAACATTGATGCACAAGGCGGGTGACTGCGACGATCTGGTGGCATTTTATTCGGCCGCACTGGAAAGCATCGGTATAGAGACACGTGTGCTGGAAGTGCCGGAACACATGCTGATGATGTTCTCGACCGATATTCCGGCCGAAGCGGATGGTTGGAATAATGACGATATGTATGTCGTCTACGAAGGCAAATTGTGGATTCCGGTGGAGACCACGATGGTGGGAAACAAGTTTGTCGCGGCCTGGGAAAAAGGTGCGGCGACTTACTATAAGTGGGCGGGCAAGGGGTTGACCATTCTGGATGTGCGCACTGCATGGGCAACTTACAAGCCGGCCAGTTTGCCCGAAAGCAAGGATAAACAGGGCGAGGTGAAGAAGGCCGATATCGACAAGAAATTCCCTACCGAATTTTCGTCGATGCTCACGATCAGTTCGAATGCCAAAACGCACCGCTATCGCGAGGCGATCGAAAAAAATCCGAACGATGCGGAAGCGTATCATCAGGTCGGGATCGTCCTGGCAAAAATGGGCGATATAAAAGGCTCGATGAAGTATTTTGACAAGGTGATTAGCCTGGATCCGAAAAATGCGGCAGCCTTGAACAATAGAGGGAATCTGTTCATGATTCTCGATCGCTATGCCGAGGCGGAGCAGTCTTATCGCGAGGCGGCAACAATTAATCCAGAAGACACTTATATCTGGATTAATCTGGCCAAAGCCCATCGCTCTTTGGGCGACATGAAGGGGGCCAAGGAGGCTTTCCGCAAAGCGCAACAGCTGGATCCGGGCGTCAAGAAAAAATTCAAGGCATTGGCATTGGAATTGACCAGTACGTTAGAGTAGTTGCCGTGTAGTCATTGATCGAGGAGGCTGCAATGAAAAAAATGATCGTTTTGATGTTGTTGTTGGGTGCGACTTTGGCATCTCCTTTTGCGCGTGCAGAAGGAAAAGAGTTGAGTTTCTGGGATAAGCTGCGCAAGAAAGTTGAAACCGTTACGCCGCAAAAAAAGATTGGTGCAACCAATGCGGTCGGTGGTGTGCGCGGAGCGTTATCGGATGCGCATGACATCTACTGGAAGGGTGAGGCGGTTCCTGTGGAAATCGACCCTGCGGAATTGGGCGCATTCAAGAAAGCGATGGACTTGGCTACGACGGGAGAAACGAAACAAGCCCGTGACGCATTCGCCGAGTTTGTGAAAAATTATCCGAATAGCAGCCTGCGTAAGGATGCCGATCAGGCACTGGCCGCGCTGGGAAAATAGCAAGTGGCGGCGTATCGCGAGCGGGAGTCATTTTCTTGTCGTATAAAAAGTGGTGGGGGAGCTATCCTGCAGATAGTTAACGGGCATGGCAAGCTGTCACCCCTGATAACCGCGAAGCGGATGCTCGCAAAGGCAGTCTTCAAACCATGCGGGAGAAAGGGCAAACGAATCGCTACGCGAGTTTCACGTTAAACTGGGGAATGAACATGGAAATTTCGAAGGCAATGCTTCGTATTGCTTTGCTAATGCTTTTCGGTGCTGGCAGCGTATTCAATCAGGCGAATGCGGCAGAGGATAATACTGTAGCCCCCAAAGCGGTATCGGATACCGATGCCGCTATCGACTCTCCGGCACGAAAAAAATCTAAGACAGAGGTATTCGAAAGGGCGTTACGCGATGCCGATGGGCTGCTCAATAGTGGCCGGCCCGCCGATGCATACCGGCTATTGGAGCCGCTGGATTTCGAATATTCCGGCCATGTCCGTTTCGATTATTTATTGGGTATTGCAGCATTGGACAGCGGTTTGCCGGACAAGGCTACTCTGGCATTTGAACGGGTCTTGGCGGTCGATCCCAATTTTGCCGGTGCGCGTCTGGATATGGCTCGCGCCTATTTCCAACTGGGCGACATGCCGCGCGCGAAGACCGAGTTTGAAGCGGTGATAACGCAGGACCCGCCTGCGGCTGCACGTACCACCATCCAGAAATACTTGGGGGCGATTGCCGCCTCGGAGCGTGCGAAGAAGACCCGCCTTTCCGGTTACGTCGAAGGTTCGTTCGGACGTGATACCAACGTCAATAATTCCACCAGCCAGTCGCAAATTGCAGTGCCCGCGTTTGGCAATCTTGTTTTTACCCTCAGTCCCACCAACCTGAAGACTCCCGATAATTACTACACGGCGGCCACAGGCGCAGAGGTCAATCACAGCCTGAACGACATGTGGGGTTTGTATGGTGGCGTAGATTTGCGCAGGCGCGGCAATCAGAGCCTGACGACATTTGACTCCGGCAGTGTAGATACCCGTGCCGGGATATCATTGGGGGAGGGGGGCAACGTTTTTAGAGTTGGCGGCACGTATGGGCAATATAGCGTAGGGCATGTTGCGAACCGCAATGCTTATGGCTTGACCGGCGATTGGAAGCACAGCTTTAGCCCCAGCGATCAGCTCAATCTGTTTGCGCAGTATGGTTTTAACCGTTTCGCCGATAGCGCGATGAAGGTCAATAACTTCAACCAGTCAGTCGTAGGTGCGGGCTACTTGCATATTCTTGAGGACCGAAAGACGGCATTGTTTGGCAGCGCAAACTTGGCGGGCGAAAAAAGTGTTCTGGATCGTGCCGATGGCAATAAAAAAGGTTTTGGTTTACGCGTGGGCGGGCAGACTTCCTTCCGCGAGTCAACTGAAGTGTTTGCCAATGTGGGTTACCAGGCGGGTAGTTACGATAAGGAAAATGTCGCGTTTTTGGCTAACCGCAGCGATAAACAGTATGACTTTTCGCTGGGGGCAAACTGGCACTGGGATAAATACTGGACAGTGCGCCCGCAATTTAGTTACTCGAACAACAAATCCAATATCGCTATTTACAGCTTTGACCGCGTGGACGCATCGGTCACTGTACGCCGGGATTTCCGGTAATTCGCCCCCGACACAGCAAACGTGAGTGAGGTTGACCATGAAAGCCACGAATATGAGCTTGTCCGCAAATAATTCAGCCCTGCGTTGCCCCGTATCCGGGATGGCTGCAAGGCGCGGGACGCGGGGAATGGTTGTTCCATTCCCAAGTTTCGCCAACCCTCAACCCAACCTTCTCCCAGAGGGAGAAGGGGCGATCGTCTCCTCCCCCT
>SCUU01000339.1 GCA_004297065.1 Gallionellaceae bacterium | reverse complement strand
AAACTAGTTACTGTTAAATCTAGTTCAAATCAGATTGATAACAAAATGGGCGAATTAGAAGAATTTTCTGAATCATTGCTTGCACAGCTTGAAATTGAGCTAGATGAGGAAAAAGTGATAAAAGATCTAACTGAAAAAATAAAAGAAGACTCTAATTTTTCTATAAAATTTGATTCGCTTGAGCAGATTTCTGAAAAAATTTTTTCAGATATGAAAGAAAAGATAAATGATTTTACTGGCATTTCGGTTTTGCCACAAACTAGCATAAAGTATCCTGATTTAGATGGTTTTAAGAGATTAAAAGGAAAAAAAGTCTTTGCCGCTTCTAACGCAGAAAAATTCGTCGAGGACTTGTTTGAGGCAGTGTCAAAAAAAGACACTAAAAGAATTTCAGCCTTGATAGAACAAGATGCTGCCAAATATTTTGTATATTCTACTTATGCAATTCAATATCTATCAAAAATTTCAACTACGTATGGCGACTATCTAGATGATGTGATTTATCTAAACAAGTTTGTTCTCTCAAGCTATCCACAGATCATTCTTTATAGACAAGGAAAACCATACGAACCAAAATTTGAGTCTATAAAGTCAGGTTATGTGGGCGCACTAAAAATGACGATTCTTGAAGAGATGATTCATTCAATACAAGAAAACCTGCAAGCTATGAACAAAAATGCAGCAATGAGTGTTAACGCCATAAACGAAGAGCTTGCAAAGATAATTTTAGGCTTAGATGATAAGACTGTGGCAAATCTATCAGAATATCTTCAGCTGCAGCCAGTTCCAGATGATTTTCCGATTGCAAAAAGAGCTAATTTGTTTTTTATGTTAAATCCTGATAATTTCATAGTAAATGTACTTGGACCCGATGTGATGACATTCACACGAGTTGAAATTGACCCAAAAATATCAGAAACGGTTCCACAGTTATTGGATATTTACCAGAGATGGCTAAAGCCAATTCAGGCGCATCATGCTGCCTTTACTACCATGGAAGGCATGGCTGAGTTCATTGTACAAAACATGTTAAAAGATGATGTTGATTTTCTACATTACCTTACATCTTTTGCTGGAACAGATATTTCGTCTTATCAGGTAAGAAAAAGCCTTGGAAAAGAGTTCACCAGCATAATTTTTGAGAAATTTGGTAAAAAAACTTTTGAGATGTTGATTTCCGATCCGCCCTCAACTAAAGAGCTAAAAGAACCAACATTATATCTGAAAAGAAAATCATCTATATAATAAAAAATTGAGTGAAAAATTTGATCCCTTTGTTGCAGAATGGACCTCATTTGCAACGAGTCCAAAATACGGTCTAGTTGAAAAATGCCTCAAGTTATCACAACTTTTAGAATATCCAAACCTTGATTTCAATGACTATATTCAAAAAATCAACG
>SCUU01000338.1 GCA_004297065.1 Gallionellaceae bacterium | reverse complement strand
ATCTGGATTTATGAAGACAAAGATTGTTTCCAAGTCACACATTTGGGGTGTGGGTGAAAAAATAATCTTACACATGACAAAAGACGAGTTTAAGAACTTAAAGTAAGTTAGCGATTTTTTAAACAACTACAATTTTTTATTTTTTAAGAGAATTTCGGCACACATCTAAACTAGCACATTTGAGATATGGACAATACTCATAACCTGATGATATGTAGCATAATTTTTCTCACAAACAGAGTTTTTTACACGTTATTTAACACTGTTACCAATTTATAATTGCAAAATATTCTCTTTTTTATTGTATGCGATTGAAACAGATTCTCTAACAAAAGAGTTTGGCAAAGTAAAGGCAGTAGATAACATTTCATTCAAGGTAGATACTGGTGAAATCTTTGGTTTTCTTGGTCCAAATGGTGCCGGTAAAAGCACTACGATGATGATACTTACGACTCTTTTGAAGCCAACGTCAGGAAAAGCATCTGTTGCAGGTTTTGATGTAGTATCGCAGGCAACAAAGGTACGACAAAACATTGCTTATGTACAACAGGAAATTGCAGTAGATGAATTCCTTTCAGGCAGGGAAAATCTTATCATCCAAGCTAGACTTAATCATGCTCCGCGAGATCAAATTGAAAAAAGAGTTGATGAGGTTCTTGATCTTGTAGAACTAACTGATAAGCAAAAGGATGCAGCTTTGACATATTCTGGCGGAATGCGAAAAAGACTCGATATCGCAGGCGGCCTCTTAAACCGGCCTAAAGTACTCTTCTTGGACGAACCTACCGTAGGCCTTGATATTCAGACAAGGCGCAAAATCTGGGAATATATAAAAAAAATACACAAGGAGTTTGACATGTCTATTTTTCTTAGCACACACTACATGGAAGAAGCAGACCAACTATGTGATAGAATAGCGATAATTGACTATGGGAAAATACAGGCTAATGATTCACCAAAGTCACTAAAAACGGCGCTAGGAAATTACAGTGTTACATTTACAATCAATGATCTAAACAAGAAAAATAACTTTCTTGAAAAAATAAAAGAAATCGAGCACATAAAGGATATTGCAACAAAGGACGAAAAAATAACTGTATTTTCTTCCAAAGGCGAATCACTGATGTCATCAATTTTTAATTTGTCATCAAACCTTGGTGTAGAGATTAATTCAATTACGTTTACTCAGCCATCACTTGATGACGTTTTTATCGCATATACAGGCCATGATCTAAG
>SCUU01000337.1 GCA_004297065.1 Gallionellaceae bacterium | reverse complement strand
CTTTACGGAAGACGAGGCGCAGGAATTCGTCCAGCGCGTGAAGCGCTTCCTCGGCCTCGCGGAGGGCGACCCGGTCGAGCTCGTGGCCGAGCCCAAGATCGACGGGCTGTCGGTCGCGCTGCGCTACGAGGCGGGCCGCCTCGCGCAAGGGGCGACGCGCGGCGACGGCGTCGTGGGCGAAGATGTCACGGCCAACCTGCGCACGCTCAAGGACGTGCCCGAGCGGCTCCACGGGAGCCGCATCCCGGCCACCCTCGAGGTGCGCGGCGAGGTCTTCATGACCAAGGCGGACTTCCTGAAGCTCAACCAGGATCAGGAGAAGGATTCGAAGCCGCCCTTCGCCAACCCGCGCAACGCGGCCGCGGGCTCGCTCCGCCAGCTCGACCCGCGGATCACGGCCTCGCGCCGGCTTTCGGCCTTCTTCTACGCGGAAGGCGAGCTGAGCGAGCCGATCGCAGGCACGCAATGGGACTTCCTCGAGGCGCTCCGCGAGCTCGGCTTCCGCACCAATCCGATCGCCGAGCTCTGCCCCTCGATCGAAGCGGCGCTCGCCGTCTGCCGCAAGCTCGCCGAGACGCGCGCGCGGCTCGCCTACGACATCGACGGCGTCGTCTACAAGGTCAACGACTGGGCGCTCCAGCGCCGCCTGGGCTTCGTGAGCCGCGCGCCGCGCTGGGCGCTAGCCCACAAGTTCGCGGCCGAGCGCGCCATGACGCGCCTCAACGACATCGTCATTCAGGTCGGCCGCACGGGCACCCTGACGCCCGTCGCCGAGCTCGAGCCGGTCACGGTCGGCGGCGTCGTCGTTTCGCGCGCGACGCTCCACAACGAGGACGAGATCGCGCGCAAGGACGTCCGCGTCGGCGACACCGTGATCGTCCAGCGCGCAGGCGACGTCATCCCCCAGATCGTCGGCATCGTCGAGTCGAAGCGCCCGAAGGGGGCGCAGCCCTTCGCGTTTCCGGCGAAGTGCCCGGTTTGCGGCAGCCACGCGGTGCGCGAGCCGGGCGAGGTCGCGCGGCGCTGCACGGGCGGTCTCGTGTGCGCCGCCCAGGCGGTCGAGCGGCTCAGGCATTTCGTCTCGCGGAACGCCTTCGACATCGAGGGCTTGGGGCGGAAGCACATCGAGGCCTTCTTCGAGGCCGGCCTCTTGAAGAACCCCGCCGGCATCTTCAAGCTTCACGAACGGCGTGCCGAGCTCGAGGGCCGCGAGGGCTGGGGCCCCCAGTCGACTGGCAACCTCATGCGCGCGATCGAGGAGCGCCGCAAA
>SCUU01000146.1 GCA_004297065.1 Gallionellaceae bacterium | reverse complement strand
AAACTCCGATTTGGCGCGGCTGGCCCGCTCGGCTTCAAGCCGCGCACGCTCCAGTTCCGCGGTGCGCGCCAGCACTTTCTCCTCCAGTTCCGCGTTGAGTTGCAGGACCGTCGCTTCCGCCTGTTTGCGTTCGGTGATGTCGCGGATAATCGCGGTGAAGAACTGCCCCTCGGCGGATTGCCATTGCCCCAGCGAAATTTCCAGCGGGAATTCGCCGCCATCCTTGCGCAGCCCGGCCCACTCCACTGTTTTGCCGATCACATGCGGCTCTCCGCCGGCCACCACCCGCGTCAGCCCTGTGCGATGCGGCATGCGGAAGCGTTCCGGCATCAGTTGCGTCAGCGGCTGGCCCAGTATTTCAGTTTCGGCATAGCCAAACAGCCGTTCTGCGGCGGCGTTCCAGCCCACGATGTTGCCCGTGCCCGTGCCCGTAATGATCGCGTCATTGGCCGATTGGGCAACTGCGCGGAAATGTTCCTCGCTCCCGCGCAAGGCGCGTTCTCTCTGCGCGCGTTCGCTTTCGGCAAAGTTGAGCCTGAATATCACGGCGAGAAAAATCAACAGGCCGCCAAAAGTGCCGATGGAAATGGTGAGATAAACAAAGAACGACACCTTTTTCCATTCCCGTTCCAGTTGTCCGGCGAACTCGCGGTGCCCGACATCAATTTCATCGAATGCGTTATGCATATCGTCCCGCAACGCCTCCCCCCGGGCGACCATCTCGTTGCGGGCGGCATTGCTCATGCCGCCGCGGTCGATCTGCACCATTTGTTGCATCCACTGCAATTGCGCATTGATCTGCTGCTCTATCCAGTCAAACTGCCGCTGGTCATGCGGGGTGCCGGCGACAAGTTTGCGCAGCGTGTCCAGTCCGGCCAAGCTGTTGTTGGCGGCTTCAACATAATCGGTCTTGAACTGTTCGTTGCCGGTGATGAGGTAGCTGCGGAGATGGGCTTGGGCATCGGTAATCTCGATCATGAGATCGGTGATGTTGCGCAGCACCGTTTCGTCGTGCGCTATCTGGTTGCGCCTCTCTTCCATCCAGAATTGGCTGCGGCTGTTGCTGAGGCCGATGAACACCAGCACGGCCATGCCACAAGCAAACGCCGCCGTGGTGCGCCCGTTAAGCGACCACGACAAAACATCCGGCTGCCAGCCGATGGCAATGATGGCCGCGCCCAGCATGATGAACAATATGGCGGAGCTCGCCGCCATATTGTTGGAGCCGAACCAACTGTAAGCGCCCGAACCCAGCATGGCATAGGTTGCGAGCGCCGCCAGCGTGAAGATAATCACCAGCAGGCCGATACTCACCGAGGCGAGCATGCCGCGGCGGGTCTTGCGTGCGCCGCCGTTGATCCACAACGCCACCGCCAGCAATATAAAACCCAACGCCGCATCCGGCGCCATCCGCCCCGGATGCGGCGTGCCCACCGTGCCCAACACCCCGCTAACCAGCCAGTGGTCGATGCCGGGGCTCCAGCCGAGCACATACTCGCCCAGCGTCAGCACGGCAACCAGGGCGACCAGCAAGACGAAAAACCGGGCGATGGCGGAAAAGAAAATAGTCCGCCGTTGCCCAAAAGCGCCGGACGGGCGCGCAAGCAGGCGCAGCGCGACCCCGATCATGATGAAGCAAGCGGCGGTGCTCGGATTCATCGAAACCCAGCCCGGCAGAACGCTCTTCGGCACGGGAATATCGTATGCCCAGCCAAGCAGCACCATGCTGCCGACCAGAACGACCAGTGACGCAATCCAGGCCGCTAGCCGGGCTGTCCGGGCGGCGGAATTGGGCGGACGGGCGGGGGGCATGAAGACTCCTTTACGATGTGGACGGGCAACATACTACCCCATTCCAGCGCGAGTTTCGCGCGACGGTATCGGCGCGTCAGCCACCGGCACAGGACGCGCGCCAAATCAACTATTGGCCCGGCGCGTTAACAATAGTGCCTATTGGTCCGGCATCAATTATCCGTGATAGGCGGCGCGATCAAGTTCCTTGAACCCAGATAATTCATTGGGCTCAAAACCCCCTCCAACTCCCCTAACCCCCCCATACCCCCCTTGTCAGGGGGGAACAAATCAGGGGGAGAGCAGGTTCGGCTCCTCCCCTGACTGCGGA
>SCUU01000145.1 GCA_004297065.1 Gallionellaceae bacterium | reverse complement strand
ATAAGGGGACAAATGAAACGGATGGATTTGTTTGTCAGGCAAGGCGCAGACCCGCAGCCGTATGGGGTATACGGCAAGGGGATGCAACGCGGCATGGCGAAAAAAGACGCCGTTTAATGTCCCGTTATTTCTGGTTTGCGACACTAGTTGTTTCACCAGTAGCTTCATTAAGTTGGGATGAAATATGGATTTTTAGAAGTGCCCTCTATTCGAGAAAGTCCATTTACGGCCCCTTAACCATCACATACAGGAAATAAAATGCTATTCGGACGCAGAACCAAGAACCCGATCAGGATCGCCGACAAAGGCGTGACAGAGTGGAAATACACGACTTGCGGCTACTGTTCCACCGGCTGCTCGATCGAGGTGGGGCTGGATAATGATGGCCGGGCGGTGGCTACACGCGGCGTGGCGGGGGCGGATGTCAATCGCGGCAAGCTGTGCATCAAGGGCATTTTCGAGCACGAGCTGTTCGAGAGCAGCGGGCGCGGCACGGTGCCGCTGGTGCGCGATTCGCGTCTGCAGGATTTCAGCGAGAGCGACTGGGACGGGGCGCTGGACAGGGTGGCGGGCGAGATCGGGCGCATCCAGGGCGCTTACGGGCGCGACGCCTTCGCCATCATCTCCACCGGCCAGATCATGACCGAGGAGTTCTACACCCTGGGCAAGCTCGCGCGCGGCGTGATCGGCACCAACAACTACGACGGCAACACCACGCTGTGCATGGCTTCGGCGGTGTCCGGCTACAAGCGCTCGTTCGGCTCCGACGGCCCTCCGGGCTGCTACGAGGATTTCGACCACACGGAATGCCTGCTCGCCTTCGGCTCCAATCTGCCGGAGCAGCACCCGATCATATTCTGGCGCCTGAAAATGGCGCTGGAGCAGCGCAAGTTCCCGGTGATCGTGGTGGATCCGCGCGTCACCATGTTCGCGCAAATGGCCGACCTGCACCTGGCGATCACGCCCGGCACCGATGTGGTGCTGCTCAACAGCCTGGCGCACGTGATCCTGAAAGAAGGGCTGCACGATGAGGCCTACATCGAGGCGCACACTTCCGGTCATGCCGGATTCCGCGCGCTGGTCGAGCAGTACGATCCGGTGAGCGCCGCGAAAATCTGCGGCATCGACGAGGACACCATCCGCAACGTGGCGCGGCTCTACGCTAAGGCCGGCGCCGCGATGACCATCTGGACCATGGGCATCAACCAGAGCACGCACGGCTCGGATGGCGTGGTGGCGATCAACAACCTGAATCTCATCACCGGCAACATCGGCAAGCCGGGCGGCACTTCGCTGTCCATCACCGGCCAGTGCAACGCCATGGGCACGCGCGAGTGGTCGTCCGCTTCCGGTCTGCCGGGTTACCGCTACCTGGAATACGAGCAGGACCGCAACGACATCGCCGCGTTCTGGGGCATAGACGCGGAATTTTTTCCGAAGAAGCGCGGCATGGCCATGACCGACATCCTGCCCGCGATCGAGACCGGCCAGATCAAGGGCCTGTGGCTGGTGGCGACCAATCCGATGACTTCCATGCCGAATACGCCGCGCATCCGCAAGACGCTGGAGAAGCTGGAATTCCTCGTGGTGCAGGACGCTTACCGCGATGTCGAGACCAACGAGTACTCCCACGTCTATCTGCCGGCGGCGGTGTGGGCGGAAAAGCAGGGCGTGTTCACCAACACCGAGCGGCGCGTCAACCTGATCAACAGCGTGATCAGGCCCCACGCCGAGTCAAAATCGGATTTCTGGATATTCACCGAGATGGCGAAACGCTTCGCCGACGGGCGCAAGCTGCCGCCGTTCCCCGCCACCCCGGAAGGGGCGTTCGAGGAAATGAAACAGCTATCGAAAGGGCGCATGCTCGATTACTCCGGCATGAGCTACCAGCTGCTGGAACAGCAGAGAGGCGTGCAATGGCCGTGCGCCGAAGCTGCCGCCACCGGCACGCCGCGGCTGTACAGCGACGGCAAGTTCCAGCACGGCGACGGCCGCGCCAAGCTGATCCCGCTGCCGTTCGTGGACAACAACGAACGCCCGGATGACGACTATCCGTTCTGGTTCAACTCCGGGCGCGTGGTGGAGCATTTCCACACCCGCACCCGCACCGGCAAGCTCGGCAACCTCAACAAGTTCAGCCCTACGCCTTACATGGAAATGAACCCGGACGCCGCGCGCGAACTCGGCATCGCGCACGGCAGCTATGTGCGGCTCACTTCGCGCCGCGGCGATGCGGTGGTGCTGGTGCAGCTCACCCAGCGCGTGCCGCGCGACATGGTGTTCGTCCCGTTCCATTTCCACGAATGCGTGAACCGTTTGACGCTCGGCCTGCTCGACCCCTATTCGCGCCAGCCGGCGTTCAAGCAGTGCGCGGTGAGAATCGAAGCGGCGGCGGATCAACACGCCGCGGCGCAGCGCAACAAAGCCGCGCGTACATTTTGATATGGGCACGTTAACGGTCATGGCGACAAGCCGCCCACGAATGATGAAACGACTCGCTATGCCCGTTTCCCCCACCCCAACCCTCCCCCGGAGGGAGAGGGGGCGAACGAATCGCTACGCGAGTTTCACGCTAATAAATAACTTGGGAGGCACGCATGTTTAAACCCCGCCCGGAAGAACGCGAATACGCCATTATCCCCAATGCGCCGCATCCGGAAAAAAACCGTTACGGGAAGCCCGTCCAACTGGCGGGCGAAGGCGACGCGCTCGCCGGCAAGAGCCTCAACATCAACGGCGATGCGGGCGTGGGCGCGAACCCAAACCGCTACAAGCAGCACGGTTTCTATTTCAATGCCGACAACTGCATTTCCTGCCACGCCTGCGAGGCGGCGTGCTCGGAGAAGAATAATCTGCCGCCGCACATCGCGTTCCGCTCGGTGGGCTATGTGGAAGGCGGCAGCTATCCGGCCTACACGCGCATGAACATTTCGATGGCGTGCAACCATTGCGACGATCCGGTGTGTCTCAAAGGTTGCCCGACGCGGGCCTACACCAAGTTCGCCGAATACGGCGCGGTGCTGCAAGACCCGGACATCTGCTTCGGCTGCGGCTATTGCACCTGGGTGTGCCCGTACAACGCGCCGCAGCTCGACCCGCTGGCGGGACACGTGTCGAAGTGCAATATGTGCGTGGATCGCCTGGAGGTAGGGCTCAAGCCCGCCTGCTCCTCCGCCTGTCTGGGCGGCGCGCTGGACTTCGGCGTAATTGAAACCAAGCCCGAGCACCGCGAGCAGTTGGAAACGCGCATTCCCGGCTTCCCCACGCCGGAGATCACCCACCCCAACATCCGTTTCCAGCAAACCAGGAGCTTGCCGCGCGAAATGCACCGCACCGATTCGATGCCGCTGCGCTACGAGCGCGACGGGCAGGGCAGCTACCAGCCCAAGGTCGCCGAGGACGGTCGCCCGCGCCGCTGGAATCTGAAGAAGCTGCGCTCGCGCGAAGACCCGCTGGTGGTGTTCACCCTGGTGACGCAAATGGTGGTGGGGGCGTTTCTGATCCTGTTCCTCGGTCCCCGGCTGGGGCTGACCGAGCTGGCGCCCGCCGCGCATCCGCTGCTGCACGCGCTGTTGCTGGCGTGTCTGCTGGGGGCGCAGACCCTGGCGCTGGCGCTGTCCACCCTGCATCTCGGGCGACCGCACCGCTTCTATCGCGCTTTCAACAACCTGCGCTATTCGCCGGTGTCGCGCGAAGTGGCGGGGCTGGCACTGTTCTACAACCTGCTGGGAGGCTATACCCTGCTCACCGCGTTCGCGGGATGGTTCAGTTGGCTGCCCGCCGGTTGGGTGGGTAGCCTGACCTGGCTCGCCGGCTGGGGCGCGGCGCTGACCGGCACGCTGGCTTTGTATTTCATGCAGCGCGTTTACCGCATCGAGGCGCGACCGTACTGGAACCACTGGCAGGTGCTGACCAGTTTTTACGGCAGCATGCTGGTGTTGGGTGCGCTCGCGGTGGCGCTGCCTTATGGCTGGGCGCTGGCGGATGCGCCGGCCGGTACGTTGCTGGCGGCCTGCGCCGCTTTGCTCGGCGCGGGATTGGCGCTGGAAGGTTGGGGGTTAACCCGCCATGCGCGCGATCTGGCGCACGGCGGCGGCGAAGGCGCGGCGGCGCACTACCTGCAGCGCACCGATTTCGGCTACAGTTATCTCGCGCGCAACGTCGCGCTCGGCACGGCGATGCTGGCCATGCTGGCGCTGGTGGCGAGCGGTATCTCCGGCGTGGCGGGAATGATGGCTTGGAGCGTCCTTGCCGCAGTGGTGCTGGCCGCCGCGGTGGTCGGGCGCGCGCTGTTTTACGTGGTGGTGATTCCCACCACCATGCCGGGCGCGTTCTTTTGGCGCAACCGCAGCTTCCAGGAACATGCGCGAGAGAGCGGGCTGGCGGATATGCCGCAAGTCGGCGTGGTTCCGGATGCGCATTGAGACGGGCGGGGTGGGGAATCGGTACGCCATGAATTGTAATTTTAGGAGCAATGGTATGAAAAATAGGAGCAATGGTATGAAAAAACTGAAACTGGTCATGGTGGGCAACGGGATGGCAGGGGTGCGCACGCTGGAGGAGTTGCTGAAGCTCGCGCCGGAGATGTACGACATCACGGTATTCGGCGCGGAGCCCTATCCCAATTACAACCGCATCATGCTGTCGCCGGTGCTGGCGGGCGAGCAGGGCATACAGGACATTATCCTCAACGACCTGGACTGGTATGCGCAGAACAATATCACGCTGCACCTGAACAAGAAGGTGGTGCGCATCGACCGCCTGAAGAAAGTTGTCTATGCCGAAGACGGCACCATGGCGGAATATGATCGGCTGCTGCTGGCGACCGGCTCCACGCCTTTCATCCTGCCCGTGCCGGGCAAGGAGATGGAGGGCGTGATCGGCTACCGCGACATCCACGACACCAACGCGATGATAGCGGCGGCGCAGAAATACAAACACGCGGTGGTCATCGGCGGTGGCCTGCTCGGGCTGGAAGCGGCTAATGGGTTGGCCTTGCGCGGCATGGATGTGACCGTGGTGCATCTCATGCCATGGCTGATGGAGCGCCAGCTCGACCGCGAGGCGGCCAGCATGCTGCGGGGCTCGCTGGAAGCAAAAGGCCTGAGCTTCCTGATGGAAAAGCAGACCGAAGCCCTGATCGGCAATGCGGAGGGCCGGGTGTCGGCCATCCGCTTCAAGGACGGGCTGGAAATTCCTGCCGATCTGGTGGTGATGGCGGTAGGCATCCGTCCCAACACCGCGCTGGCCGAGTCTGCGGGCATACACTGCAATCGCGGCATCGTGGTGAACGACACCCTGCAAACCTACGACCCCAGCATCTACGCCATCGGCGAATGCGTATCGCATCGCGGCACGGCATACGGGCTGGTTGCCCCGCTGTTCGAGCAGGCCAAGGTGTGCGCCAATCACTTGGCGCGCATGGGCATCGCGCGTTACGAAGGCTCGGTGACTTCAACCAAGCTCAAGGTGACCGGCATCGACCTGTTCTCTGCGGGGGATTTCAATCCGGTGGCGGGGGATGATGAGCTGCTGTTGCAGGATGCCGCACGCGGTGTCTACAAGAAACTGGTGCTGCGCGACAACAAGCTGCGCGGTGCGGTGATGTACGGCGACACCGTGGACGGTCCCTGGTATTTCCAGATGATGCGCGACGGAACCGACATCACCGAGATGCGCGAACACATCCTGTTCGGCCAGGCACATCTGGGCGATGCCGGACATGGCGGCGCGACCAGTGTGGCGAACATGCCGGACAGCGCCGAGATATGCGGCTGCAACGGCGTGTGCAAAGGCACGATAGTCAACGCCATCGTCGAGAAAAAACTGTTCACCTTGGGCGAAGTGCGCGCCCATACCAAAGCCTCGGCCTCGTGCGGCTCCTGTACCGGCCTGGTGGAGGCGCTGCTCGCCAATACCCTGGGCGGTGACTACTCCGCCAAGCCGAGCAAGCAGGCGATATGTGCTTGCACCGAGCATGCGCATCAGGATGTGCAGCAAGCGATACGCGAGCGCAGCCTGAAGAGCATCCCCGATGTGATGCGGGCATTGCAGTGGAAGACGGCCGATGGTTGCCACGTGTGTCGTCCCGCGTTGAACTATTATCTGTTGGCGGCTTGGCCGGGCGAGTACAAAGACGACAGCCGCTCGCGTTTCATCAACGAACGGGTGCATGCCAACATCCAGAAGGACGGCACGTATTCCGTCGTACCGCGTATCTGGGGCGGCGTGACCACGCCTGCCGAGTTGCGCTCCATCGCCGACATCGCGGACAAGTATGCCGTGCCCACCGTGAAGCTCACCGGCGGACAACGCATCGATTTGCTGGGCGTGACCAAAGAGAACCTGCCCAAAATGTGGGGCGATCTGGTGGAAGCGGGCTTCGTCTCCGGCCATGCCTACGGCAAATCGCTGCGCACGGTGAAGACCTGCGTCGGCTCGGAGTGGTGCCGCTTCGGCACGCAGGACTCCACCGGGCTGGGGATCAAGGTCGAGCAGATGACCTGGGGTTCGTGGACGCCGCACAAATTCAAGATCGCCGTGTCCGGCTGTCCGCGCAATTGCGCCGAGGCCACCATCAAGGATTTCGGCGTGGTGTGTGTGGACTCGGGCTACGAACTGCACGTGGGCGGCAACGGCGGCATCAAGGTGCGCGCCACCGATTTCCTGTGCAAGGTCGCGACGGAAGCAGAGGTGTTGGAGTACTGCGGCGCGTTCATGCAGGTCTATCGGGAAGAGGCGCATTATCTGGATCGCACCGCGCCGTGGATAGAGAAGGTTGGACTGGCCTATGTGAAACAGCGCGTGGTCGAAGATGCGGCAGGTCGCGCAGAACTGTATGCGCGTTTCCTAGAATCGCAACGCTACTCGCAGGATGATCCGTGGCGGGAGCGCGCCGAAGGCAAAGATGCGCATGAATACGCACCGCTGGCGACGCTTGCGTAGGGTGTTCTTGAACCTGCTGAGCGGAGCAGTAACATGGCTCTCCCCCTTGTCAGGGGGAGTTGGAGGGGGTTCAGCTTTTGGTGGAAACCCAAACCCCTCCCAGCCTCCCCTTATCAGGGGAGGAGCGATACAGCGCTATCGTTTAGGCAACATGCGGTTTTAATTAGGGGATAAAAAATGAACTGGATACAAATCGGCAATCTGGAAGACATACCGCGCCAAGGTTCGCGCATCGTAATGACGGCACAAGGCGAAATCGCTCTGTTCCGTAGCGTGGATGACCAGGTGTTTGCGCTGGACAACCGCTGTCCGCACAAAGGCGGGCCGCTATCGCAGGGCATCGTGCACGACAAACGCGTCACTTGTCCGCTGCATAGCTGGGTGATCGACCTGGAATCGGGTGAGGCCATCGCACCGGATGTGGGTTGCGCGCACCGGCATGAGGTGCGCAATGCGCAGGGCGTCCTGTTTCTGGAAGCCAAGGTTGGCGCATGCAAGGCGTAGAGGCGCAAACCGTGATTCGCAGCACTTGCCCGTATTGCGGCGTGGGCTGTGGCGTGGCGGTGAATGTTACGGAAGATGGAGCGCGCGTGACAGGCGACACGGAGCATCCGGCGAATCTGGGCAGGCTGTGTTCCAAGGGTGCCGCGCTGGCCGATACGCTGGATCACGCAGGCCGTTTGCTACATCCGATGGTCAACGGCCAGCGCGTCTCTTGGGACGATGCGCTGGAACAAGTTGCTGAAGGATTCAAAAAGGTCGCCGCCGAACACGGGCCGGATGCAGTGGCCTTCTATGTCTCCGGCCAGTTGTTGACCGAGGATTATTACGTCGCCAACAAGCTGATGAAAGGCTTCATCGGCAGCGCCAACATCGACACCAATTCGCGGCTGTGCATGGCCACCGCAGTGGCGGCGCACAAACGCGCTTTCGGTGCCGATGCCGTGCCGGTCTGTTACGAAGACATCGAAGCCGCCGACTTGGTGGTCATCGTCGGCTCCAACTATGCGTGGGCGCATCCGGTGCTGTACCAGCGTTTGGCCGCCGCGAAGAAAGCCCGCCCCGAAATGCAAGTGGTGGTGGTCGATCCGCGCCGCACCGCGACTTGCGACAGCGCCGATCTGCATCTGGCCATCGCGCCCGGAGCAGATGCCTATCTGTTCAACGGCCTACTGCACTATTTGCGCCGTGAAGATGCGCTTGATCTTGCCTTCGTCGAGACGCATGTGGAAGGCTTTGCCGCCGCCTTCGAAGCTGCCCGCTCCGTCAGTTCGATACCCAAGGTGGCGCAGGTGTGCGGAGTTGCCGAGGCACAGGTCAGCGAATTTTTCCACCTGTTCGCGCGCACCGGGCGCACCGTGACGATCTTTTCGCAGGGCATCAACCAATCCTCCAGCGGGGTGGACAAGGCCAACGCCATCATCAACGTGCATCTGGCCACGGGACGCATCGGCAAGCCCGGCATGGGGCCGTTCTCGGTCACGGGGCAACCGAATGCGATGGGCGGGCGCGAGGTCGGTGGTTTGGCCAACCAGCTTGCGGCACACCTGGATTTTTCCGATGCGGCAAACGTGGATATGGTGGGGCGGTTCTGGGCTGCAAACCTCCCTCACCCTAACCCTCAATTAACTCCCTCTCCCTCTGGGAGAGGGTATGGGGTGAGGGAGGGCGAGGGGACAAACGAATCGCTACGCGATGTTTGTATAAATATGGCGCAAGCCCCTGGCTTGAAGGCGGTGGACATGTTCCAGGCCATCGCCGATGGCAAGATCAAAGCCGTATGGATCATGGGTACCAATCCGGTAGTGAGTCTGCCGGATGCCGACAAGGTGCGCGCCGCATTGATGGGCTGCGAACTGGTCGTGGTGTCCGATTGTGTGCAGCACACCGACACCACCGCGTGCGCCGACATCTTGTTGCCGGCAACGGGCTGGGGTGAGAAGGACGGCACGGTGACCAACTCCGAACGCCGCATCTCGCGCCAACGCGCATTCATGGATGCGGCAGGCGCAGCCAAACCGGATTGGTGGATCGTCACGCAGGTGGCGCAGCGCATGGGCTTTGCCGGGGCATTCAACTATACGAAACCCGAACAGATATTCCGCGAACATGCGGCACTGTCCGGGTTTGAGAACTTCGGACAGAGGGCTTTCGACATCAGCGCACTGGCAACACTGGATGATGCCGAATACGGCTTGATGCAGCCGGTGCAGTGGCCGGTGAATAGTCTGAAGCCGCAAGGCACGCAGCGCTTGTTCGCGGACGGAAAGTTCTTTACTCCGAATGGCAAGGCGCGCATGGTCGCCGTTGCGCCACGACTGCCTGCCGTGGCAATAGATGAAGAATATCCCTTGGTGCTGAACACCGGACGCATACGCGACCAATGGCACACCATGACACGCACCGGAAAAGTGCCGCGTTTGAATGTGCATCTGCCCGAACCCTTCGTGCAAATACATGCCTCCGATGCACAGCGCTACCAATTGCAGGACGGCGGATTGGCGCGTCTGAGCAGCCGCCAGGGCAGCATGCTGGCGCGCATACAGGTCAGCGAAGACCAGCGGCGCGGTTCGGTGTTCGTGCCGATGCACTGGAACGACGCCTTTGCCCGCGCGGCACGCGTGGATGCGCTGGTCGCGCCGATCACCGATCCCATCTCCGGCCAACCGGAATCCAAACACACCCCGGTGCGGATCGAACCTTATCGGACTGCCTGGCAGGGATTCGCCTTGAGCCGGTCGCGGCTGGACTTCAACGATGCCGCTTATTGCGCCTGCTCGCAGGGCGCGGGTCACTGGCGCCATGAAATCGCCGGTGAAGTATTGCCGGAGGATTGGCGCGCCTGGGTGCAGACTGCCTTGCCGGATAGGGGGGCACCCGCAAGGGGTACGCCGGTGGGTACCCGGCAGCTAAGCAGCCACCCTTCCGCAGAGTGGATCGAATATCGCGATGCGGCGATGGGGCGTTATCGTGCGGCCTGTCTGCAAGGCGGCCGCCTGCAAGCGGTGTTTTTCATCGCGGCAGACCAGTATCTGCCGGAGCGCGAATGGCTTGCCAGTTTGTTCGTTCAGCCGCAGTTGGCAACCGCCGATTGGGCTGGCGTGCTGGCCGCGCGACCGCCCCAAGGCACGGCAGACACCGGACGCAACGTGTGTGCCTGTTTCGGCGTGGGTGAAAAAACCATACTGAATGCCATCCAAACCCAAAAACTTGACAGCGTAGAAGCAGTCGGGAAATGTTTAAAAGCAGGTACGGGCTGCGGGTCTTGTGTGCCCGAAATTCGCCGCATATTGGAGCGTTGTTGACAGGCTATAAAGGCTTGACTCGCTTTTTGAAATGAATTAAGCCCCCGGCACTCATCGGGGGCTCAATTTATCCTGAAAAACTCAGTTCATCCACGAAAAACACGAAATGCACGAAAATAAACAATTGGTTACATTAATTCGGTGACTCACCCAACGGGTTGCATTGTGCTACATGTGAGTTCTTTGGTTTTGTTCGTGTTTTTCGTGTCTTTCGTGGACAACTGCTTTTTTTAGGTTTATTTGGATTTCGCTTACAGTGCTTCGACGCTGTATTCCACCACCAGGCGATGCGTCTCGCCCGGTTTCACCGTTACCAGGTTGTCGAAGGCGTTGGCACTCTCTACGCACACCATGCCGCGGAAGCCGTTGTCGCCGAAGTCGCCCATCTTGTTGGCCTTCTCCGTCCACGGGTTCCACACCACGGTGGAGCGGCTGCCTTGCTTGGCGATGCGGATGGCGCGTTTGAGTCCCTTGTCCTCGATGACGCAATCCGCTGCGGTATCCACATACACGCGATCCACTTCGCTCTCGATGACGATGCCGCCTTGTTGCGTGCGGCGCGCGGGCTCGCCCACCTTGTCCAGATAATCGCAGCCTTCCAGTCCGCGTATCGTCATCTGCGCAACGTCGCTGATCTGGAAATAGGTGTGCAATGCTTCGCCCAGGATGAAGGATTCCCGGCCGTTGTTTCGGGTAACCAGCTCCACGCGCAGCTTATCGCCGACAGTCACTTCGAGTTGAGCGGAAGAGGCGTGCGGCCACTGCGCGCGCGCGGCATCCGTTTCGACTATACCGAAACGCAGGAAGGTCGAGCCGTCCGTCAGCGCCTTGGTCTCCAGCACTTCCCACATCACGGTGCGGGCGTAGCCGTGTCCCGGCAGTTTGCTGTCGGTCGCATGCGGGCCGAACCAAGGCCAGCAGATCGGCACACCGCCGCGTATCGACTTGCCCGGTGCGAACTTCGCCAGCGGCGACAGCCAGATCACCGGCTCCTGCCCCCGCGGTTGCCACGTGGCGATATGCGCGCCCTGCAAGGCGATGTTGCTGTTGGCGTGCTGGTTGGAGACTTCGGCGATGACGATGCCGTCCGCGATCTCTTTGAATTGGACGTGGTTGCTGATGGCAAAGCGCTGGTTGAGTTCGGTCAGTGACATGATGGTTCCCTCGAAAAATGGTGCGGCATTCTCGCCGTTAATGGAATTGTTTTCCAGTCGATTCGTTCAGTTCGCCGGAGGTGCGACCTTCACCACTTCTTCCAGCGTTGTCACGCCCGCCGCCACTTTTAACGCTCCCGAGATACGCAACGGTTTCATGCCTTCGCGCTGGGCTTGCTCGCGCAGCAGGGCGACGTCGGTTTTGTCGGTGATGAGTTTGCGCAGTTCGGGTGTCATCAGCAGCAGTTCGTAAATGCCTATGCGTCCGCTGAATCCGGTCATGCGGCATTCGAGGCAACCTTCGTTGCTGTGCAGTTGCGCGGGGCGGCCCGATTTCCACGGGGCCACGAGGTGATCCCACAGTTCGTTATCGATGTCGCGCAACGGCTGCGGTTTCTTGCAGTGCGGGCACAGCGTGCGCACAAGGCGCTGCGCCATCACGCCCAATACGGTGGCGCTAATCATGTAAGGCGGTATGCCCAAGTCGAGCAGGCGGGTGATGGCGGCAGGCGCGTCGTTGGTGTGCAGGGTGGAGAGCACGAGGTGGCCGGTGAGCGCGGCTTGGATCGCCATTTCGGCGGTCTCCAGGTCGCGTATCTCGCCCACCATGATGATGTCCGGGTCCTGCCGCATCAGCGCGCGCACGCCGTCGGCGAAACCGAGGTCGATGCCGTGCTGCACCTGCATCTGGTTGAAGGCGGGCTCGATCATCTCGATGGGGTCTTCGATGGTGCAGACGTTCACTTCGGGTGTGGCGAGGTGCTTGAGCGTGGAATACAGCGTAGTGGTTTTGCCGGAACCCGTTGGCCCAGTGACAAGGATGATGCCGTTCGGGCGCTGCGTCATCTGCTGCCAGCGCGTGCCGTCCTCGTCGGAAAAACCCAGTTCGGAAAAGTCGCGTACCAATACCTCAGAGTCGAATATGCGCATGACCAATTTTTCGCCGAACGCGGTTGGCAGCGTGGAGAGGCGCAACTCGACTTCCTGTCCGTCCGTCGTGCGCGTCTTGATGCGACCGTCCTGCGGGCGGCGTTTTTCCACCACGTCCATGCGCCCGAGCAGCTTGATGCGGCTGGTCATCGCGGTGATGACCGACATGGGCAATTGGTGTACCTGGTGCAGCACGCCGTCGATGCGGAAGCGGATGATGCCGAATTCGCGGCGCGGCTCGATGTGGATATCCGACGCGCGCTGGTCGAAGGCATACTGCCACAGCCAATCGACGATGTGTACGATGTGCTGGTCGTTGGCATCGAAGGCGCTCTTGCTCTTGCCCAGCTCCACCAGTTGCTCGAACGACGCGCCGCCGGAGATGTTGCCCGCGCTGCTTTTAGCGGCGCTCTTCACCGATTTCGCAAGGTTGTAGAACTCGGCCAGGTAGCGTTTGATGTCCTGCGGCGAAGAGACCACCCGGCGCACTTCTTTGCGCGAGAGGTGTTTGACCACTTTTTCCCATTCGCGCAAATACGGCTCGGCGGTGGCGACCACCACTTCGCTCGCCGTCATTTGCAGCGGCAGGATGCAGAAGCGTCCCGCATAGTCGTTGGACATCAGGTCGGTAACGCTGGAGAAGTCAATCTTGAGCGGGTCGATATGCAGGTATTCCAGCTTTACCCGTCCCGCCAGCCATTCCGTGAGCGCTTCCAGCGTCAGGGTCTTGTTGGGCGGCAATGCCGATTTGAAGGCGCGCTCCGCGATGGTGGCCAGAGGGTGTTGATCCGCGCGTTGCAACTTGTGTTTGGCGATAAGTGCATCGGCATCGGTTTGCGCCACGAGACAGTCGGCGACCAGCATGCTCAGCACTTCGGCCAGTTGGAGTTTATGTTCGGGATGGTTGCTCATGTGGGCTTCCTTGCTTTATCGGTAGGAGCGTGCCCTGCACACGATAGAGCTCTATCGCGTGCAGGGCACGCTCCTACGGTAGGTTATTGGAACTTAGCGGCCATGCCCAGCCCTCACCGGGCGGCTTATATCCTGGAACAGTTTCATCCTGCGCGCATCTATTTTGCCTGATGCGACGGCATTCAGCAGCGCGCAATCCGGTTCGTGCGTGTGGCTGCAATTATGGAAGCGGCACTGGCCGAGGTAAGGTGCAAATTCGACAAAGCCTGCTTCGATCTCGCGCGGGTTCAGGTGGTGCAGGCCGAACATCTGCACGCCGGGACAATCGATGAGATCACTCTCGGCATCGAGGTGATACAGGCGCGCATGCGTGGTGGTGTGTTTGCCGGAGCCCAGCACCGTGGATATTTCGCGCGTGGCGGCGTTTGCATCGGGCAGCAGGCTGTTGATGAGCGTGGATTTGCCCATGCCGGATTGTCCCACCAGCACGCTGGTGTGGCCTTGCAGCAAGGGGCGCAAGGGGGCTGCATCTTGCAGGGCGGAGAGTTCCTGGACGCGATGGCCGATCGCGCGGTAGGGCGCGAGCACGGCACGGGCGGCATCGGCGGGCAAATCGCATTTGTTCAGTACGATGAGGGCTTGCAGGTTCTGGTCGCGCGCGGCGATGAGGCAGCAAGCCAGCAGTTCGTCGCTGAAGGCGGGTTCGACCGCGACGACGCAGATGATCTGGGTGACGTTGGCCGCGATGATTTTTTGCCGGTAGGCGTCGGAACGGTAGAGCAGGGAAGTGCGCGGCAGCGTGCGCTCGATCACGCCCTGGTTGTCGGAGCTGCGCTGTATTTCCACGCGGTCGCCGCAGGCGACCTCGCTTTTCTTGCCGCGCGGCACGCACTCCAAGATTTCCCCAGCGGCCAGTTCAACCAGATAGTGCCGCCCGAACGCGGCGGTGACCTGTCCTTGCAGGTTCAAATCGCGAACAGCGCGTCGATCTTGGCGGCGCAGATAAAGTCGTTTTCGGACAAACCGCCGATGGCGTGGGTGGAATACTCGACACGGCACTTGTTGTAGCCCACATTGAGGTCGGGATGGTGGTCTTCGCGGTGCGTCATCCAGGCCACCGCGTTGACGAAAGCGATCACTTGGTAGTAATTCTTGAATGAGAATGTCTTGCTGATGCGGTCGCCGCCGAGCTCCCATGCATCCAGCTGTTTGAGCAGTGCGTGAGCTTCATCTTGAGTCAACGGAGGTACGCCACCTTCACAGGGTTTGCATTGCTTGTTTGTCAGATCGCAGATTTTGCTCATGTCGGGCCTCACTTGAGTTGGTAGTAGCGTTGATTGAGGTATGCCCCCAGGTTTTGTTCGTCTTGTGCGGAGAGGTGGATGCCTGCGTTGCCGGAACAGAAATTGATTTGTTTGATGAGCTGGGAAGCGCTGCGTACTTTATGGTCGGGACGGGTGAATATTTCGCTGCCGTCGCCGCCCACCATCTGGATATGGCAGCGGTTGCACTGGTTCTGCTCGAAGAATTTTTTTCCAGCCTCCGCATTGCCGTTTGCAAAAGGTGCGGCCTGGACAGCCGTGCTTACCAGCAGCAATAACATACCAACTCTTTTCATTTTGCGTGCTCCATTAGATGTGCGATGCGTTCCAAAGCGGGCGGGTGCGACTCGTAAAAAGTGGCATACAGCGGATCGGGGGTCAGCGTCTTGGCGTTGTCCTGATACAGCTTGACCAAGGCCGAGCCGAGGTCGTTGGCGTCGGTTTGCGCGGCGGCGTAGCGGTCGGCCTCGAATTCGTGTTTGCGCGAATAGTACGCAGAGAGCGGGTGCAGCAGGAAGGTGAAGACCGGCAACGTCATGAAGAACAACAGCAGCGCGAGCGCGGTGGACCGGGAATCGACGCCCAGTCCCTGATAAAACCAGGCGGATTGCATGAGTTGCGCCAGCAGCCACAGGAAGACGAGGCTCACGGCAAAGGTGAATGCGATACGCTTCATCACGTGGCGGTGTTTGAAATGGCCGAGTTCGTGCGCCAGCACGGCGTCCATTTCGGCGGGGGTGAGGCGTTGCAGCAGCGTGTCGAAAAACACGATGCGCTTGGTTGTGCCGAAGCCGGTGAAATAGGCATTGCCGTGGGTGCTGCGCTTGGATCCGTCCATCACGAACAAGCCGCTGGTGGTGAAACCGCAGCGCTGGAGCAGCGCGTCGATGCGTTGTTTCAATGCCTCATCCTGCAAGGGCTGGAATTTGTTGAACAGCGGCGCGATGAAGTTGGGGTAGATGTATAGCAGCAGCAAATTGAAGGTTATCCATACTACCCACACGTAGACCCACCACAGCGTTCCCATTTTTTCCATGAGCCACAACACGGCGAACAGCAAGGGCAGGCCGAGGATGCTGCCGAGCAGCAGGCCTTTGAGCGCATCCAGCAAGTACAGGCCCGGCGTCATTTTGTTGAAACCGAAGCGGGCTTCGATGACAAAGATGCTGTACAGGCCGAACGGGGTTTCCAGAATCGAGCTGGTGAGCAGAACTGCAACGATGATGCTCATGCCTTGCAGCAGGGTGTTGTCGAAGGCGGCGAGCGACCAGTCGCTGAGCAGCTGGATGCCGCCGCCCAGGGTGAATGCCAGCAGCAATGCGGCATCGAATACGGTGGAAAGCAGGGACAATCTGGTCTTGGCGCTGGTGTAATCGGCGGCTTTTTGGTGCGCGGCGAGGTCGATCTTTGCGCGGAAGGCGGCGGGGACGGCATCGCGGTGGGCACCGACGTGGCGCAGTTGGCGGCGCGCCAGCCAGAGTTTGGTGAGCGTGGTGAGCAACAAAGCGCCGATGAACAGGGTGCTGAATAAGGAAGTCGTCATCTGGGTTTTCTCAAAGTCTCGGACAATGCTGGGAGCCGATATGCCACAATACGCGCCCGGATATCAATCAATAAACAGGGCAGCGAATTATGGCACAGAATCAAAACTATCTTATCTGGTTGGACATGGAGATGACCGGTCTGGTGCCCGAAACCGACCGTATCATCGAAGTGGCGATGGTGGTTACCGACAACGACCTGAATACCGTCGCGGAAGCGCCGACGCTGGTGGTACATCAGCCGGACAGCGTGCTGGACGGCATGGATGCGTGGAACAAGAATACGCACGGCAAATCCGGACTGATCGACAAGATCAAGGCTTCCATCCTGAACGAGGCACAAGTCGAAGAGCAGTTTCTGGCGTTCCTGAAGGAGTATGTGCCGAATAAAACCTCCCCGATGTGCGGTAATTCCATCTGCCAGGATCGCCGTTTCATGGCGTGCTGGATGCCCAAGCTGGAAGACTATTTCCACTACCGCAATCTGGATGTCAGTACGCTTAAAGAGTTGGCCAGGCGCTGGAAGCCGGATATGTCCAAGGGCGTCAAGAAACACGGCAAGCACGAAGCGCTGGCCGACATCTACGAGTCCATCGACGAGTTAAAGCATTACCGGGAACATTTCATCAAGCTGTGATTGTTTGGCATTGAAACCCGCAACATGGCGGGCAAAGGGGGAGGCGCATGATAGGCGGCATAAGAAAAAGATGGCGCAGCCTGGGTGTCCAGCAGAAATTGCATATTCTGATCCAGGGCTCGCTGATCGTCATTTTCTTTGTTTCGATGGAATGGGTGCTCGGGCGTTTCGAGGAGCAGATCATGGCTTCCGCCGAGGTGCGCGCCGAGGAGACGGCGGACGGGCTTATCAACGGCATGAATATGCTGATGCTGACCGGTGCGATCATCAATCCCGACAACCGCAAACTGTTGCTGAGCAAAATGCGGCAATCGGAAGGCATCCATGAGCTTCGTATCATTCGTGGCAAGAGCGTGGCCGCGCAATTCGGCAAGGGGTTGCCGGAAGAGCAACCCGTCGACGATCTGGATCGCGAGGTGCTGGAAACCGGCAAGACTCGTTTCAAACGCATCGATGTGGCTGGCGGAGCGCCGCTGTTGCGCGTGGTTGTCCCGTTCATCGCGCAGGAGAATTTCAGGGGGACGAACTGCCTGTCCTGTCACGTGGTCGAGGCGGGCAGCGTCAACGGGGTGGCCAGCGTCGTCATCGATCTGAGCAAAGAGGAGTCGGAGCTTCAGAGCGTCAAAAACTGGCTGTGGGCCGGGCACATCGCTATCCAGATTTTCCTGTCCATCATCATTTCGTGGTTTGTGCGGGTGCTCATCGTCAAGCATATCGCCGAACCGGTGAAAAAGCTCCAGACGGCGATGACCGAAATTCAGCGCGAGCATGATTTGTCCAAACGTGCGGATGTGGATGAGGCCAACCCCGACATCGGCGAGATGGCGCGCGCTTTTAATGCGCTCGTCGACAATCTGGAGCATGCCACCGAGCGGTTGGAATTGTTCGGCAAGATGTTTCACGGCAGCGGCGAGGCGATCCTGATTACGGATACCGACAGAAACATAGTTGCGGTCAATCCGGCCTTTACCGAAATTACCGGATATGAGCCGCACGAAGTTGTCGGCAAGAATCCAAATGTGTTGAGTTCGGGTAAACAGACGCCCGATTTTTATCAGACGATGTGGGCGAGTATCAATGAAGCCGGGCAATGGCAGGGCGAGATATGGAACCGGCGCAAGTCGGGCGAAGTCTATCCCGAGTGGCTCTCTATCGGTGTGGTGAAGAACGGCAAGGGGGAGGTCATCAATTACATCTCCCTGTTCTCGGACATCACCGAGCGCAAGGCGGCGGAACAAAAAATCGAGTTTCTGGCGCATTACGATGCGCTGACCAGGCTACCCAATCGCGCCTTGTTTGCGGATCGCCTCAAGCTGGCGCTCATCGCGGCGGACAGGCATGAAAAGAAGGTCGCCTTGCTGTTTCTGGATCTGGATAAGTTCAAAACCATCAACGACACCATGGGGCATCTGGCCGGCGATATGCTCCTGCAATCGGTCGCGGAGCGGCTCCGCTCGTGTGTGCGCGAGTCGGACACCATCTGCCGTCAGGGCGGTGACGAATTCATGATCCTGCTGTCCGAAGTCGGCAGCAAGGAACAGGTGGAAAATGTGGCGAAAAAAATCATCGCTGCCATGGTGGTGCCGCATCGTATTGCGGAACAGGAAATAGTCGTTACGTTCAGCGTGGGCATCAGTCTGTTCCCCGACAATGCCGGAGACAGCGAGGCAATGGTCCGGTGCGCCGACGATGCGATGTATCGCGCCAAAGAACGCGGCCGCAACAATTACCAGTTTTGCTAGCCGGGTGCCGCTATGCCCCATTTGCTGGTAGACATTTCGTCTCACGGTTTCGGTCATGTCAGCCAAACCGCTCCGGTAGTGAATGCCCTGACGCAACTCATGCCCGAATTGCGCATCACGTTGCGTACGGCTGCGCCGCTCGCGATTTTGCGGCAACGCTTCCGGTGCGAGTTTGCGCACATTCCCGCGGCATTCGATTTCGGCATGAAAATGTCCAGCGCGGTCGATGTGCTGGTGGACGCAAGCGCTGCCGCATACCGCGATTTCCATGCCGGTTGGGAGGCGAAAGTGCAGCGCGAGGCACAGGCGTTGCGCGCCTTGTCGCCCGACTTGCTGTTGGCCAATATCCCGTATTTGTCGCTGGCTGCCGCGCAGCTTGTCGGGATGCGCGCAGTTGCCATGTGCAGCCTGGACTGGGCGGACATCTACCGTCACTATTGTGCGCGCGATGCCGCGAGCCGCGAGATATTCGGCCAGATGGTGGCGGCCTACAACAGCGCCGCATGTTTCTTGCAGCCGCAGCCGTCCATGCCGATGCCGGGATTCTCCAATACGCGCAGCATCGCTCCCATTGCCTGTATCGGACGCAATCAGCGGGCAACGCTTGCGGCGCAATTGCCCGCCGCCGCAGAAAAATTGGTGCTGGTCGCCATGGGCGGCATGGAATTCCGTTTGCCGATGGAATCCTGGCCGCGTATCCGGGGCGTGCGTTGGCTGGTTCCCGCCGCATGGAAAATCGGGCGCGACGATGTGAGCGCATTCGATTCATTCGGTCTGGCGTTCGGCGATGTGCTGGCCTCATGCGATGCCGTGTTGACCAAACCCGGTTACGGCACATTCGCCGAAGCGGCTTGTGCGGGAATTCCAGTGTTGTATGTGGCGCGGCGCGATTGGCCGGAGGAGCCCTGGCTGGTGCAATGGTTGCAGCGGCACGGCGCCTGTCTGGAAGTTGGGCGCGCCATGCTGGAAACGGGCGAGTTGTCTGCGGTGTTGCAGCAACTGTGGGCATTGCCGCGCCCGCCGCTGCCCATTCCCGCAGGGGCAAACGAAGCGGCGCATTACCTGCGCGATTTGATTGCGGTGCGGGCATAGCCGGGATGCCTGCTTCTGGATTTTATGGGGCAAAATCAGTAAAGTGGCGCCTCCCGTGATTTTCCCCATAGGCAGCATGGTCGGCATGAAGGAAAAATGCGCCACAGCAGCCCCCGAAATACTTAGCAGGCATTGATGACGCACCCTGTAGAAAATTCGCAATTCGCCGTACACAATCGCAAGGAAATCATTTTTATCCTTGAAGATATGGCGAAACATCGCACCGCGCTCAACCTCGATACCCGCGAGGGTGTGAGCCTGGTAACAGCAGTGCTGGAGCTCAGTGCCGACGGCAGCTATATCTACCTGGACATCAGCCCGGACGACCGGATCAATGACAAGATCACCGACAGCAAGCACGTCACTTTTTCCACGCAGAGCGGTGTCAAGGTGCGCTGGCATGCAACGCAATTGACGCTGGTGGAACTATCTGATGGCAATGCGTTCGAGATGCCGCTTCCCGCAGCAATCGAACGTATCCAGCGTCGCGAATACTTCCGTCTGGGGACACCGCAAGGCAGCAAAGCCCTCATTTGCAAGATACCTGTATTCGATGCCGATGTCGAAAAAGAAACCATAGGGGCGACTATCGTAGATATGAGCGTGGGCGGGATCGGCATTTCGGTCAAAGGAACGCCGCACGCCATTTTTTCTCAAGGTGCCATTCTGCAAGGATGCAGCGTCGTGTTCCCCGTGATCGGCGTTGTTCCGCTAACGCTGAAAGTTTGCGGGATATGGACATCGGTCAAAACCAAAAGCGGTGAGCAAATGTACCACATCGGTTTGGAGTTCGTGAGCTTGAGCCGGGGGGCTGGCAATGTTGTGCAGCGCTACATGATCCAGCTTGAAAGCGAACGCATCAGCCTGCTCTGATGCGGTTTTTATTTGTCCGCGTTGCGCGCTAGCGCGCGCAACCGGCTTTGCTCCAGTTGCGCCGCATCCGGTGCATTCAGCCAACCTTGCAGGTTCGCCAGCACCAGATCGCCGAGTGCCTGTATCCAGTCCGGGCGCGCATTGAGGCAGGGGATGTAGTGATAGCCGCCGCCGCCCGCGTGTTGGAAATCTTCTTTGCCTTCCTGGGCAATCTCTTCCAGCGTCTCCAGGCAGTCCGCCACGAAACCGGGGCAGACGACATCCACGCGCCTGGTGCCGAGTCTGCCCAGTTCCTCTAATGTCGCGCTGGTGTAAGGTTTGATCCATTCCGCTTTGCCGAAGCGCGATTGGAAGCTGATGATGTACTGCTCTTTATTCAACCCCAACTCTTCGGCGATGAGACTGCCGCTCTTGAGGCATTCGCAATGGTAGGGGTCGCCTTTCTCCAGCGTGTATCGCGGCACGCCGTGGAAGCTCATCACCAGTTTGTCGGGGCGACCGTGCCGTGCCCAGTAGTCGCGGATGTTCTGCGCCGAGGTTTTGATGTATCCGGCATCGTCGTGAAAATGTTTGAGGGTGCGCAGCGCGGGCATGTTGCGCGTGTGCAGCAACGCTTTGTAGGCCGCGTCGAACGCGCTGGCCGTGGCGCTGGCGGCGTATTGCGGGTACAGCGGCACGAGCAAGATGCGCTGGCAGTTCTGCGCTTTGAGCTTGCTCAGCACGCTGGCGACGGATGGGTTGCCGTAACGCATGGCATAGTCCACCACGACAGGTGCATCGGTGTTTCGTTGCAGATGCTGTTGCAGCAGGTGAGTCTGGCGCGCGGTGTAGACCTTGAGCGGCGAGCCTTCATCCGTCCAGATGCTGGCGTATTTCGCGGCGGACTTCTGCGGGCGCACATTGAGGATGATGCCGTTGAGGATGGGCCACCAGATGGCTCGCGGTATCTCGACCACACGCGGGTCGCTCAGGAATTCTTTCAGGTAGGGGCGCACCGCTTGCGCCGTGGGGGCATCCGGGGTGCCGAGGTTGATGAGCAGCACGGCGGTTTTTTCCGGCGTGCCGTGGGTGTAGGAAGGTTCTGTGGAGTAGCTCATTGGGGGCTTGGCTTTTTATGTTGGAGTTGATTTTTTTGGGGAAAGGTAAAGGGAGAAGAGGAAAGGAGGCAGTAGGACGTGCCAGTGGGTTTTGCTCTTCTCCCTTTACCTTCCCCGCCTAATGTTGCGACAGCGCGTTACTCAATAACTTGGCCGTGATGTCCACGATAGGCACCACCCGCTCGTAATCCATGCGCTTGGGGCCGACAACGGCCAGCGTGCCGATGATCTGTTCGTTGGCGGCGTAAGGTGCGCTTACCACGCTGCATTCGTCCAGCCCCGCCAATCCCGATTCGTTGCCGACAAAGATATGCACGCCGGGGGCGTGGCGGCTCGCGTCCAGCAATTGCAGCAGCTCGGTTTTTTGCTCGAATACGTTGAACAGGCCGCGCAGTTGGTTCATGTTGGCGGCCAAGTCGTTGCTGCGCAGCAGGTTGCGTTCGCCGCTGATGACGTAATCTTCCTGTTTACGGGCGATCACCGCATCGCTGGCCGCAATGGCGGCGCTCATCAATGCCGTCATGTCGTGCTGCAACTGGCGCAGTTCGTTTTGCACGCGCTGGCGAATGTCGGCAAATGAGCAGTCGGCATAATGCTGGCTCAGAAAATTTCCCGCCTCGGTCAACTGCGGCTGCGTGTAGTCCTTGTGCGTCACCAGCACGCGGTTTTCCACTTCGCCGTCCGGCATGACGATAATCAGCAGCACCCTGGTTGCGGAGAGGCGCAGAAATTCGATCTGGCGCACCGTGATCGCCGAACGTTTGGGCGTGGCGACCACCCCGGCAAAATGCGTGAGTTCGGATAGCAGGTTGGATGCCTGCGTAATCAGGCGCGTGGTGTTGTCCGGCCTGAGCTGGCTTTCGAGTTGCCGCACGCGCACGCTGTCCAGCGGTTGCACGACCATCAAGGTGTCGATGAACAAACGATATCCCGGTGCCGTCGGCACGCGCCCGGCGGAGGTGTGCGGGCTGCGTACCAGCCCCATCTCTTCCAGGCCGACCATGACATTGCGGATGGTGGCGGAACTGACCTCCAGCCCGGAGTGCTGTTGCAGGGTGCGCGAGCCCACCGGTTGCCCGTCGCTGATATAGCGTTCCACCAGGGTTTTTAACAGAATTTGTGCGCGGTCGTTAAGCATGGCGCGCATTTTAGCCGAAATAATCCATCAGCTTTGCCATGAGGTTGCCGCTTTGTGATTCAAGCAAAGTTCGGTGCGCCCTAAACGAAGCGCATCGACAGGTCGATGGCATTGACATCCTTGGTCAGCGCCCCGATGGAGATGCGATCCACGCCGGTTTCGGCAATGGCGCGCACGGTTTTCAGGTTGACGCCGCCGGAGGCTTCGAGCTCGGCGCGGCGCGCGGTGAAATACACGGCATCGCGCATCCCGTCGAGGTTGAAATTATCCAGCAGGATGAGCCGGGCCCCCGCATCCAGCGCTTCGCCCAACTCGGCCATGTTTTCCACTTCGACCTGTATCGTGGCATCTTCATCGGCCAGCAAGAAAGCCTGCTTGAGCGCCGCGCTGATGCCGCCTGCGGCCATGATATGGTTTTCCTTTATCAGGATGCCGTCGAACAAGCCGACGCGCTGGTTGTGCCCGCCACCGATCCTGACCGCATATTTCTGCGCCAGACGCAGGCCGGGAATGGTTTTGCGCGTATCCATGATTTTGGCGCGAGTGCCTTGCACCGCTTCGACGTATTTATGTGCCAAAGTCGCCGTGGCGGAAAGTGTCTGCAAGAAATTCAGTGCGGTGCGTTCGGCGCTGAGCATGGCGCGCGCATCGCCGCGAATTTCGCACAGTTTTTCATTGGGTGTCACTTTGCTGCCGTCGCGCATGAACCAGTTGATCGTACAGTGGGGGTCGAGTGCTTTGAAACAGGCGTTGAACCATGCGCTGCCGCACAGCACCGCGTGTTGACGCGTGATGACGGTGGCATGCCCGGGTGTCTTTTTGGGTATCAATTGTGCGGTGAGGTCTCCGTCCCCAATATCTTCCTCCAGCGCTGCGGCGACGTTGGTATGGATGATGGTGGCAAGTTCGGGAGTGAGCAGCATGTCGGTTCAAGCTAGCAAAGACGCCGAGATTGTATACAAAGCAAAGAGGATGATGTGGGCGACTTGAAATATGCTGCAGCCACCCGCATCTAAAGACTAGTGTCGCAAACCAGATATAACGAAACATTAAACGGCGTCTTTTTTCGCCATGCCGCGTTGCATCCCCTTGCCGTATACCCCATACGGCTGCGGGTCTGCGCCTTGCCTGACAAAAAAATCCATCCGTTTCATTTGT
>SCUU01000336.1 GCA_004297065.1 Gallionellaceae bacterium | reverse complement strand
TCGCGGTCAAGGAAGCCGTCTTCCCCTTCGCCCGCTTCGCCGGGGTCGACACCATCCTGGGGCCCGAGATGCGCTCGACCGGCGAGGTCATGGGTCTGGACTGGAAGCGCGACGGCGAGGCCGACATGGCCCCCGCCTTCGCCCGCGCCTTCGCCAAGAGCCAGATCGGCGGGGGCACCCTCCTGCCCGCCGCGGGCTGCGCCTTCGTATCGGTCAAGGACGGCGACAAGCCGTTCATCGTCGAGGCGGTCAAGACGCTGCTGGCGGAAGGGTTCACCATCGTCGCCACCGGCGGGACCCATACCTATCTGACCGACCAGGGCCTGCCCGTCGGCCATGTGAAGAAGGTGCTCGAGGGCCGGCCCAACATCGTCGATGCGATGAAGAACGGCGAGGTCCAGCTGGTCTTCAACACCACCGAAGGCAAGCAGGCGCTGCTGGACAGCTTCTCCCTGCGCCGGACGGCCCTGATGATGAAGATCCCCTATTACACGACGACGGCGGGGGCGCTGGCGGCGGCCCAGGCGATCGGGGCGATCAAGGCCGGCGAGCTGGATGTGCGGCCGATCCAGGACTATGCGCACGACTGACCGGTTGGCGGCTGTTTCGACCATGCCGTGACCGCAAATTCGGGCGCAGTCCGGTCAGCTGGATATGCGGAAAACTGCAGAAGCCGCGGAAAGCGCATCGGCGTGCGGCCTCCTTCCTTTCTCATTCCGGGCGAAGCGCATTGATCGCCGGGGATGATGAACAGGTCAGCTGGCGCATGGCCACCCTCCCGGGAGATGGCCTCCTGCCCTGCTGATTTTACGCCCGTGGCGCAGGCCTGCGCCGGGAGCAGACTCCAGGCGCCTCGTGGAAGCAGACACTCAACCGATCGGGCCAGCGTCAGGGCTTGCACCAGCAGGCCGCTCTCCCTCAATCAGCCGGTCGCGAACTTCGTCCGGGGCCGCCTCTGCCCAGGTG